>JABBAY010000052.1 GCA_018607725.1 K189A clade bacterium | reverse complement strand
TTATGGCAAGCTTATCAAAAGCCCCTCAGTGACAGACTAAACTAAACTAAACGCTGCACCTTAGGGCCTGTTGATCAGCTGCGCTGGAAGGCGGTCTGAAGTTCTTTGGCCGCCATGGTCAGCGCGTCTCGGCCGTCTGCTAGGGCATCCTGCATGTGAAAGAAGCCGTGAATCATACCGTCGTAACGAGTGATAGTCGTTGTCACGCCCGCTGCCTTTAAGCGCTCTCCGTAAGCTTCGCCCTCATCGCGCAAAGGATCATACTCGGCGGTAATCACCGTTGCCGAGGGTACGCCACTCAGGTCGCTGGCTAAGATTGGCGCCATCATGGGGTTATCACGCGGCTGATCACCGATATACTGGTCCCAAAACCAACCCATCAGGGCGGCAGAAAGACTATAGCCTTCCTTGTTTTCCGTATAGGACGGCGTATCTTGCGCCGTGTCGGTGGCGGGATAGACCAGTAGCTGATGGGCGAGTTTGGGGGCGCCCAGCGCGTTGGCTTTGAGGCAGACCGTGGCAGCAAGGTTACCACCAGCGCTGTCGCCGCCGACGGCAATCCGAGCGGCGTCGATGCCGAGTTCGGCCGCGTGGTCAACAACCCAGCAGGTCGCCGCAAAGCTGTCATCCAGTGCCGCTGGAAAGGGGTGCTCAGGTGCCAGGCGATAATCGACCGCGACGACCACGCAATTCGCTTGCTGCGCCAGGTGACGGCAGACGTTATCGTGGGTCTCTAGATCACCGATGACCCAGCCGCCGCCATGAAAGTAAACCAACCCAGGTAATTGGGTGTCCAGCGTCGGCCGGTAGATTCGAAGGGGAATACCTTGCGCAACAGTGTCACTGACCTGGGCTAAATCCACCAGGGTATTAGCTGCATTCATCATTCGGTAAAGCTCACGTCCGCCAGCAGGTGGCAACTCTTCAATGGCCGGACCACCGGCTTCTGCCATCTGGGCGAGCATCGACGCAACAATTGGATCTAATGGCATGTATAATCTCCTGGGTTGGCTGCTAGCCGTCGTCGACTAGCAAATGATTTGTGTCGTGACAGTGAGTGTATGTCAGGATGAACCAAAATAACAAATGAGCGTCATTGCATTTGAAAATCATAAAAGATCCATTATTCATACGCGTCTTGTCGGGCAGTTTTTTTGCCGTCGCCTTCGTCTGGGTCGCCGTCAGATTTTTTGGTGTTGATATGGCGGTGATCTGGGTGTTTTTAATTATGTCCGGGCTGTTAGTCGGCTTGCTGATTATCGTCGCCTTCTTCTTTTCCCTGATCTTGCGCTTATTACGCAGGCGCTCGGGGGGATTGTTGGATTCAATCGATGCGAATGGACACTCATCCAGTGAGCCCTCGCAGAACAGTCTATCTGAGACGCCGGGTGCCGATGACCAAGGGCCACCGCAGCGTAAATCCTAAACCTGAGTTAGCGCGCCAACCTGCGATCTTGAAGCGCTGCGGTGGGATTGAATCGCAGGCGTGAATTGGCGATGACAAGCGCCCATCGGCGCTAGTTCAAGGTGTAAAGGAAGCGGTTAGGTCGTGGCAGGTAGTAGTCTTCATAGTTCAGTGAGAAGGCCACAGTGTGCGCCCTGCCGGTGATTCTGTCGCGGTCTACCAGGCCAATTCGGCGCGAATCGCGACTGTTGTCACGGTTGTCACCGAGCATAAGGTACTTGCTGGCTGGTATCGCCATCGGCCCGAAGCTGTTGTAGGCATTGGGTGGGGCGGATTTTAGCATGACGGCGTGTGTCGTATTATCGATGGCTTCGAAAAAGAACGCATGATTCCGGCGTTGCCAAATATCAAGTTGGGCGACGATACTATCGTCCAGGCGCGTGTAGTGCGCCGATTCATCGTTAATGTACAGTTGATTGTTCCGCATACTGACTACGTCGCCAGGAACACCAATGACGCGTTTTATGAGCAATTTTTCGTCGTCAGGCGAATAGAATGTCACGATCTCGCCCCGTTCAGGATCAGCCCACTCGCGCAGATGCCAGGTGGTGAAGGGCACTTTCAGGTCATAGGCGAGTTTATTTACCACGACTCGGTCGCCCTCTAAAATAGTGGGTTTCATGGACCCTGAGGGGACCTGGTTCCAATCGGCAATGGCCGACCGAAACAGGACCATGACAATAAGGAAAATGGTCAAGGTGCGCCATTCACGCCAAAATTGCCTGATTTTGCTGTCTGTCGCAGGTTCTGCTGAAGGCGTTGGTGTAGACATACGAATGCGTTGGGACTGCGGGTTGGCTTTCACTTTGACTGAATCAGGCTGGGAAATAAAGGCCTGATTACTGCGGCACGCTGGCAGGTAAGGGTTGTCGATTCAAGCGGTGTTTCAGCTTGCCGAGCGCAGGCGCGCGGGATAGCCGCGGTCTTGGATGATCGCCCTTAGCTGGTCAATATGAGTTTGATCGCGAGTTTCGACGGTAATGGAAACTGCTATCTGACCGATAGATGCGTGGCTCGCAAAGCGATGATGGTGAACCTCGACCACATTGGCACCGGATTCTCTGAAAATACCCAGGATCGATTCCAAGCTGCCGGGTCGGTCGTTGATGACGAGCTCGAACTCAAATACCCGGCCATCAAAGGCCATGCCGCGGTTGATGATGCGCGACAACAGATTGACGTCGATATTACCGCCGGAGAGAATCGACAAAATCTTTTTGCCACTGCCATCCTGCAAGCTCGGTAATCGCTGGTTCAGTAACGCGGCGACCGTGACTGCGGCAGCGCCTTCAATAACGATTTTCTCAATCTCCATGGTCAGCATGATGGCGTTGGCGATCTCGTCGCTGGTGACCGATATCATGTCATCCACGTAACGCATGACCGTCTCCAGATTGCGGGCCGACACCTTTCGAACGTTGATGCCATCGGCAATAATAGGTTGTGGTGCCAATTGAAGTACTTTGCCCGCTTGCCTGGATTGGAACATGCTGTTGCAGTTGCTTTCTTCGACGCCGATGACCTGAATGTCAGGTCGGGTTTGCTTAATATAGGTTGCCAGCCCGGCGATCAAGCCGCCACCTCCTACCGGCACCAGTATCGCATCGAGATCCTGGCAGAGATGATGGGTGAGAATCTCAACGCCCAGAGTGCCTTGGCCTTCGATCACATACGGATCATCAAAAGGGTGCAGATAAATGCGATTCTCTGCCGCGACCAACTGCTGGGAGTAATTGAAGGCATCGTCAAAGGTCTCGCCCTCGAGAATGACCTCGGCTCCCCAGTGTTGGGTCGAGCGAATTTTGACGAGGGGACTCGGCTTCGGCATGACAATCTTGGCCGAAATACCCAATCGTTTTGAGTGATAAGCGATCGCCTGAGCATGATTGCCTGCGCTTGCCGCAATGACGCCTCGCGCCCGCTCTGCGGGGCTCAAGGACAGAAGTTTGTTCAGCCCGCCACGGTCCTTGAAAGATCCCGTCATTTGCAGGTTTTCGAGTTTGAACAGGACCTGGCAGCGGGCCATATCTGAGAACGTCGCTGAATGGACAACCGGCGTGTTGACGATAAACGGGGCCAAGTCAGTATAGGCATGGCGAATGCTGTTGGCGTCGACCTGATGCTGTTCAGAGTTTTGTGCGGCGAGTTCTGGTGCCATTAACCTGCTGTTTCCTTAGATCAGGGTTTTTAAATCGGTGTCCGGGTCGGCCAGCTTCACTACATCGACGGGCTTGCCGTAGAGTTGCTTGCAAACCATGAACTCACGGGGGCTATTGACCGCATCTACCGCTACGACGGCACCGGCTTTCAAATAAAAGACGGCGAATTCGTTTTTGCTCATATCACCTCGAATGACTTGGGTATCGCCATCAGAGGAAAATCCGACCATCTGCAATTTCAGTTCGTATTGATCTGACCAGAACCAGGGTACCGCTGCGTAAACTTTATCTTTACCGCACATATTAGCGGTGGCAACACGGGCCTGTTCTAGTGCATTAGGCACCGACTCGAGCCGCAGGCGGCGCCCGAGTATCGGATTGGGATGGTTAGTACAATCGCCGATGGCATAGACATCGGGCACGGAAGTCTGACAATGCTCGTCAACCAGGATGCCGTTGTCGCAGTCGATACCGGCTTCTTGCGCCAGTTCAACATTTGCGATGATACCGATGCCGACGATCACCAGGTCGGCGTCGATGCTGCTATCACCGCAGAGAACCTGTTGCACATGGCCATCACCACTGAAGCCACTGACCGCCGTGTTGGTCAGGATTTTCAGCCCGCGACCAGTATGCAGTTGATGATAAAAAGCGCTCATCTCCGGCGTGGTGACCCGTTGCAGGATGCGTTGTTCCATTTCCAGCACGGTGACATCAAGACCATTGGTCACGGCGACTGAGGCAACTTCAAGACCAATATATCCACCACCAACGATGACCACTTTCTTTGCCGTTTTCATGGCCGCACTAATGCCGTCGACGTCGCTGATGGTGCGCAAATAATGAATGCCGGGTAAGTCGGAGCCCTGAATGCTGAGCTTGCGCGGTCGGCTGCCAGTGGCGATCATCAATTTTTCGTAGGCGATGGTGTCACCGTCGGCGGTGGTGACGGTTTTGCCGTTGGTGTCGATCTTCGCTACGCGGGTACTGGTGCGCAGGTCGATATTTCTGTCGATGTAAAATTTTTCTGGCCGAACAAAAACTCGCTCCAGGGGCAGTTCTCCCGACAGGTATTGCTTCGACAACGGTGGGCGTTGATAGGGTGGAAAGGGCTCGTCACCCAAGATGATGATCTCACCCTCGTAACCTTCCTGCCGAAAACTCGCCGCAGCTTGTCCAGCCCCTTGACCTGCTCCTACAATGACCATCGCCGACATAAATATTCCGTTAAATCCTTAATTAGGGCGGTATTCTACACAATGCGCCAGGATTACGGGTACCATTTCAACTATGAAAATACTTTTGTTGTCACCTTATGATGCCATCAGCCACCGTTACTGGTACGCAGGACTGGTGGCGCGATTGGATCAGCATGACTTTACTGTGGTGACGCTGCCGGCGCGCTATTTCAGCTGGCGCTTTCGAGGCAATAGCTTGTCGTTAGCATTTGATGCCCGACTCGACGGTGACTGGGAATTGATTATCGCGACTTCCATGACAGATTTGTCGGCCCTGATGGGTATGCGGCCAGCATTGGCAGGGGTTAGATCGTTGCTCTATTTTCATGAAAATCAATTTGCCTATCCGGAGCAGGGTGATACCCAACATCAAGTTGAGCGGCAGATGACCAGTTTGTATGCGGCTTTAAGTGCTGATCAGTTGGTGTTCAATTCATTGTTCAATCAGTCGACTTTTCTGGCCGGGGTGCAACAATTGCTGGCGCGGTTGCCAGATCATGTACCAGCTGGACTGGCGGATAAGCTCAGACTAAAGGCCAAGGTTTTACCGGTACCATTGTGGTCTGACAGTTTTGTACAGGCGCCGACTCGAGGTCCGGTCACTGCTCGCTTATCCATTGTCTGGAACCATCGTTGGGAGTATGACAAGGGTGTGGTTGAGCTCCTGGATCTGGTCACTGTGCTGTTAGCCTCGGATCTGAATTTTGAGTTTCATCTGATCGGTCAGTCGTTTCGCCATATACCGCCACCCTTGGTGCGTGTTCGAACGCTCCTCAATGATGCTGGTCGTCTCGGTACGAGCGGCTATATAGCCTCTCGTGAAGACTATATCGCGTTGTTGGGTTCAGCCCATGTGGTGCTCTCCACGGCGATCCATGAGTTCCAGGGTATCGCGGTACTGGAGGCCATTGCCGCCGGTTGTCTGCCAGTGGTACCTGACGCGTTAGCCTATCAAGATTTCATCCCTGCGGCTTGGCGTTATACCGATCAGGCCGACGCCTTGGAGATGTTGATGAACATCGCGGCAGCGCGCGCCGGCGGCCAATTGTTGGTAGCACCGGATGTGACTTATCTTGACTGGTCACAACAGCGGAAGGCCTGGGAAACCCTACTGGCAGGCCTTTGAAATAGACTATACTGGTGGCGTTATAGTAGCGGTCTAATGAGTCGGCTGCTGATAAGTCGTTGTTCTTCAATGGAGCCGAGTCCATGGTGATGTTTTACCGGGTTGATTACAGTTTATTTAACGCCGAGGGTGAGGTTGTTGACTCCTCCGAAGGCGGTTCCGCGCTCGCCTTCATTGAAGGTGACGAGACGATGATGCCCGGTCTCGAGAAAGCGGTCGCTGGCCGAGCTGAGGGTGATGAGTTTAAAGTCACGATTGAGCCTGGTGAAGCCTACGGTTTTCCGCAGCGATCACTCATCAGAACCGTGTCCTTTGAAACGATTGAGGCGAATGTAGAGGACTTGCAGCCTGGCATGATTTTCCAGGTGGGTTCCGGCACCGAAGCCGAAGTGGTTCGAGTGGTAGAGGTGGAAGACGAAGGCATCACTATCGATGGCAATCATCCACTGGCGGGAGTGACGTTTCATTTCGAATTAAAGATCATCGAAGTTCGACAGGCCAGCGCTGATGAGCTGGAATTGCTGGCGATCACCAGGGCCGATGCGGCGAAGCGTTAGGCGCAACGCCCCACCGGAGCTTGAGCGTCGTCCTACAACATATCGCGATCTCAGGCTGTACCAGCGGGTTTAGGCAGCAACGATGACTCGAATGGAATCGAGTCTGATATCAGCCTGATCAATAGCTTCGAGGGTCAGACTTCGAGTTTCCAAGAGATGATTAATTTCTTCCGGTCTGACATTTTTATTCAAATCCTGTAGTGCACTGAGTCGGTTGATTTCAGCGGTTAACATGATCTGTGCTTGGTCTCGGGCGGTCTCTCTGAGTGCTTGGCATTGGGTCCGGGCTTGACGCTTGGCCGCTGCCAGCATGCTTTTGATACCCGCACGCTGAGATTCGAGAATACCTTGCAGCGCTGCGGTTGAGACGGTTAGTTGTTCTGCTTCGAAGCCAGTCCAGGCCAGTGACGCACTGATATCCGCTAAGTTTGGCTCAATCACGACCCGAATCACCGTGGGGGGCAGAAAACGGTCAGCCATCAGGTGTGCCGGTGCGACGCAGTCGGCAATAAACAGGGTTTCAAGCAGCAATGTCCCGGCGGGTAATTCGGGATGTTTGACGGCGATCATGGCGCTGTTGCCATTGGTATCTGTGGCGACGATATCCAGGGCTTGCTGAACTAAAGGATGTTCCCAGGTCAGGAACAAGACATCTTCACGTGCCAGTGCCGTATCTCGGTCATAGGTAATTCGTAAGCCATCTTCTGGCAGTTCCGGGTAATGAAAGTGATCCTGGGTTTCGGCGCTGACGGCAAAATGTCGAACCATGGTATCGCCGGGTTTGACCAATAGGACCTGATCACCGAGGAGTTCAGACTCCAGACCAAACATCAAAAATGAGCGCTCCATATAGCGCGCCAGCGACTGACCGCCCGCATGTTGCTGGATGTCGTTAACAATTTTTGCAGACACACCCGGTCGATGGGAATTCAGCTCTAACAGGCGATCACGACCTTGCTGCAGTGAGGTGAGGCGCTCGGCGTTGAGGGTCTCAGAACGCTGCAGGAACTCATCAAAATCTGCTGTGGCAAACTCATGGATCAGCTCATCATAGATACTTTGAGCCACAGCATTGGGACCGCTGAAGAGGTTCAAGCCTTTTGCGTACCATTGATAGAGTCGCTCAGTGCCTGATCCTTCGATATAGGGAATGTGGATTTTTACATCTTCAGCCTGTCCGATACGATCAAGACGACCAATGCGTTGCTCCAATTGGTCTGGGCCGAGGGGTAAATCGAACAACACCAGGTGACTGGCAAACTGAAAATTTCGACCTTCGCTACCAATTTCCGAGCAGATCATGAGCTGCGCGCCACGGTCGGTTTCAGCGAAATAGTTTGCTGCTCGGTCTCTGGCAACCAGGTCGAGCCCCTCGTGAAACACGGTGGTGCGAATAGGTAACAGTGCGGCCAGTCGCTGTTCGAGATCCAAGACGGTTTGCTGGTGCGCGCAGATCAGCAGAAACTTGTCCTGGGGATGACTCTCCAACAAGGCTGTAAGCCAGGGAATACGTGGATCACAGCGAGTCCAGTTGGGTAAGTCTTGCTCAGGGAAGTAACCGATGCTGGGACTGATGCCGGGTGTGATAGGCAGCGGGTAAGGTAGCGCAAGACGTTGAGGAAAACCCTTGACCGAAGCGCGGACATTGCGGAACAAGACTCGGCCAGTACCATGCCGATCTAACACAGCATCGATGAGCATGGCGTCGTTGAGATCCTGGCCTGATTCGCCGAGCAGGGCCCTGAGTGCAGTTCGAGCTTGAGTCCGTTCGGCGCCACGGCTGTCCAGCAAGGCGGCAACCCATTCGGCAATCTCGGTAAAGTGCGTTTCTTCGAGGAGAAACTGCGCATAGTCATAGTAGCGAGACGGGTCCAGCAGGCGTAATCGTGCAAAGTGACCCAGGCGTCCCAGTTGTTCCGGCGTGGCTGTGAGCAGTAACAGGCCCCGGGCGACCTGTGAGATGCGCTCTACGACAGTATATGCCGGGCTTGCTTGTTCCGGAGACCATTGCAGATGGTGCGCCTCGTCCACGACGACGAGATCCCAGTCAGCGGCGAGGGCCTGTTCCAAGCGCTTAGGATTGTCGATGAACAAATCGAGATGACAGAGCATGAGTTGCTGAGCTTCGAACGGGTTGTACAGGTTGGGCACCGCTTCACCGAGATTCGTTGCAGGTGCATTATCAGCGATGATATTTTGGCAGCGTTCTTCATCGAGCAAGGTGAAGTGCAGATTGAAGCGTCGGATCATCTCGACAAACCACTGAAAGGTCAGGGTCGGGGGTACAATGACTAAAATCCGGCTGGCTCGACCGGTGAGCAGTTGCTGATGAATGATCAAACCCGCTTCAATGGTTTTGCCCAGCCCGACTTCATCAGCCAGCAATACCCGTGGGGCAAAACGTCCGGCGACCTCATGACCGATATACAATTGGTGCGGAATCAGCGATACCCTCGGGCCGTAAAGACCCCGCGAAGGCGCTACCGCGAGATCTGCAAGGGCATGGCGAGTGTCGTAGCGAAGGTTGAACCAGGCATTGTCATCCAGCTGATGAGTCAGCAGTCGGTCTTCGGGCTTGCTGAATCGCACATTCGGATCCAGCGCTGTTTCGTGGATGGTGCTGAGCGTCTGATCTTCTGCGGCGCCTTGAATTGGGCCGATATAGGTCAATAGATCGTCTTTGTCTTCGATCGAGGTAACACTAATGGTAATATCAGCGTTACTGGTGACCAGGTCACCGATATTGAACTTAACCCTGACGAGCGGTGCTTTCTGGCTGGCATAGGTCCGATCTTCACTGACTCTGTCGTATCTCAGGCTGACGGTTCTGGTACTAACCTCGGTCACCCGGCCCATGCCAAGTTCGGGTTCGGCGGTACTGATCCATTTTTGATCGAGTCTGAATTCATTCATGGGGTACTGTATTCGCCTTTAAATGTCAGGGTCAGCACTGGCTGTGGTCAGCTATTGTGCTGGTACGATCGCGATCACAGGGTGATCGCGGCTAAACGTTATATGGAGCACTAAAGATCATGGATAAGCCAACAAGCGAGCTTAACGCAGCTGCGCCACAATCGATCGATCCGCAAACCACTTTGGAGCTGGAAGCCGCTGCATTTCGCACCTTGGTTGCGCATTTCGATGCCCATCCAGAGGTACAGAATATCGACTTAATGAATCTCGCTGGCTTCTGCAGAAATTGCCTGAGTAAGTGGTACAAAGCGGCGGCAGAGGATAAAGGAATTGCGCTTGATTATGAAGAGGCGCGACGCATTGTTTACGGTATGCCTTACTCGGAATGGAAGGCGTTGCACCAAGCGCCGGCCTCAGCGGAGCAGTTGGCCGAGTTTGATGCAAATAAATCCATGGATACCTGATGCAAACCAGACATTTGGCCCCACCTTAGAGGGTCAAGCTTGATACCGTTTTGATTGTTCACCCGAAGTCGCTTTACCAGAGTTTATTATGTCTATAGCCAGTTTGAAAAATGTCAGTGTCCATTTCGGTACCGACACTATCCTTGATCAGGTCGAATTCAATATCGCCAAGGGCGAACGGGTGTGCCTGACCGGCCGCAACGGCAGTGGCAAAAGTACCTTGATGCGACTGTTGTGTGGCGAGGTACTGGCAGATGAAGGGAACATATGGCGAGAAAAAGCCTTGAGCTTCTCGACGCTTGAGCAGGATCTGCCGGCAGGTGACGATACGACGATTTTCGCCGCGGTAGCCTCCGCGTTCAGCGAAGCTGGTGAACTGCTCGCGGAATATGCCCAAGTGTCGATGGGGACCTTTGATGACACTACCTTAGACCGGATGGCGCAGTTACAAACCCAGATCGAAGCCATCGATGGCTGGGTACTACACCATCGAGTCGAATCGGTACTCCAGCGCATGAAACTGCCGCCGGACGAAAAGCTCATTAATCTCTCCGGTGGTTGGTTGAAACGCGTGGCTATTGCCAAATCATTGGTAACGGAACCGGATGTCTGGTTGCTCGATGAACCCACTAACCACTTGGATATTCCCACCATCGAATGGCTGCAGGAAGTGATGTTGGAGTTTCAAGGCACCATTGTCTTCGTGACTCACGACCGAGAATTGATGCAATCAGTTGCGACCGCCATTGTTGAGGTTGACCGAGGCCAGCTGGTGCGTTGGGACTGTGATTATAAAACCTTCCTCGAACGTCGCGAGCACGAGCGTGAAGTCGAACAGACCCACAATAAGAAGTTTGATATCAATTTGAAAAAAGAAGAGGCTTGGATTCGTGAGGGGATCAAGGCCCGGCGAACTCGCAATGAAGGTCGGGTCAGGGCGTTGGAACAACTACGTCTTGATCGACAAAAACGGCGAACCCAGGGAACCCTGAAGCTTGCTGTAGACAGTGGCTCGGCATCGGGCAAGATTGTCAAAGAGTTGATCAATGTCTCTAAATCCTATGATGCGAAGCCCATCATTTCCGATCTCGATCTGGTGATTCAACGGGGTGACAGAATAGGGTTGTTAGGCCCGAATGGCTCTGGCAAATCAACTTTGATTAAAATTTTATTGGAAGGACTGGAGATCGATTCTGGTGAGGTGGTCTCTGGTACTAAGCTCGCACCTGCTTATTTTGATCAGGTTCGCGG
>JABBAY010000208.1:4189-11399 GCA_018607725.1 K189A clade bacterium | reverse complement strand
CATTCTTGATTGTTAGCAATAATACGACCCTTGGTCTGGCACTTGTGCGCCTGGAAACCGATCCGTCGAACGGCTATCAACAGATGGATATGGCGGAATTTTTCATCCTGCCCGCATACCGCCGCCAAGGGCTTGGCCAGCTCGCAGCCAAGACTCTGTTCGGCCGGTTTCCTGGACCCTGGCTGGTCCGGGTACTGCTCTCAAATGTGGCTGCCGAGCCATTCTGGCGCGCCTGTATTGCGACCTGCACGCAAGGCCAATTCGAGGAAAGCCGCGCCATCTCAACCCGCGTCTTTAGCTTTCACTTTCCAATTTGAAAGTGAACTAGCCAGCTTTTCAGGCCCACTAGGCGCCCAACTGCTGCATGCAGGCAAAGTACTGGATGCAAGCTAGACCGACGACCAACCATAGCAAAATCAATTTAGCCGTGCTCTTCGCCGCGCTTAAGTGGCAGACCAGACAGTCGGTTACGCTGCAATCTACCGGAACTGGATATGAGTTTGACGATTTCAGGAAATCCTACATAACTCACCGTACCCTGGCCGGTGATAGCCACCCGTAACCGATCGTTCACCGAGATCGCCGCGCGCCCCGGACCTGTGACCCTTAGGTCCGCGAAATCACTGATCATTGCCTCGGCCTGATAATTTCCAGCGTCACGCACCACCACAGACTGGGATTCCACATCACCGCTGACAGCCACTCGACCGCGGCCATCAATCAAGACCTCGAGCCGGTCTGCCGTCAGGTGATCGACTCGAATATCGCCGGCACCCTTCACCTGAAGCACTAACACATCACTGTCCATATCCGGCAACACTGCGCGACCGACACCGGTTAAGCATACCTGGCGCAGATCTTTGACATGCAAGTCGTAAGTAATCACCTCTCGGTGAAGTTGCAGAGAGACGGGACCGACACTGACATAACCGAGTAACAGCTCTTCATTCACAACGATGGATTGTAATTGACTGATCCCATAGCGCGGCGCACGAATTGTCAAAGACTCATGGTCGGATTGGGTGACCCTCAGTATTCCGGGCCCACGCAGGCGCACCTTATTAAAGTCACTCACCTGACGTACTTCGATCGTCATAAGTCGTCCCCGGCAATCTTCTTCAACTCACGCTGCAACTCAAATTGGGAAGAGGTGACATGAGACTCCATGGCGCGGACTCGCTGTTCAATATCCGAGAATCTATTCTTGGCCAGTCGCAGTACCTGCGCGTTGCTACGTTGACGTGATCCGGCCGAGGTGTGTCGACCATCGCGAGAATATCTCGGCGGCTTCCCGGCCCGACTACCCGCAGCTGCCGCTTCGAAACCATCATCATCGGCCCACGCTTCATCAGCGTCGAACTCGTCAGCATAATGGTCGAAACCTTCCGCTTCAAAACGATCGGCAACCTCACGGTAGTAAGGTTTGTTTTCCATCAGGAAATAGAGAATAAAATACACTGGCAAGGTGAGCGACGGGACAAAGAGCAATCCCAGCAGAGCGAACAGCCTGACTTGCCAAGTTTTGACGTCGAGATAATCTGCCAAGCCAGCACAAACACCGAAGACTTTGCCGCGCTTCTTGTCTCGATAGAGGGTCTTGTCGGCGTTAAAGCGGCTCAATAAAGTTGGGCGACGATGTCGAGCACTGCGGCGCCGTGACTTGTGATTTTGCGATCGACGAGCATAGCCTGCATCCGCTCGGCTTTCGCGATTCGCCAGTTCCGGCTCATCTACCGTATCGTTTCTTTCTCGATCGCTTGCATTTTGTTTGGGTCTCACCCGCTGCGCCAGTCGCGCGGCTCGCTCGGCAGCTTCCTCAGCATTCTGCGCCTTGCGTCGCGCTCTGATCTCTGCGCGCTCGGCCAGCCGCCTGGCTCTTCTGGCAGCGCTCTGCGCGTCTTGTAGTTCCTTGTCTGAACTGTTCACTAACATCACCCCTTAGTCGATTCGTGGCATGCCACTTATTCGGTTCGGTTCCTGATCATCGTATTGATAATCATGAGGACTGACGTTGCTTTTCACGCCAACCCGGAGTTTCAACATCAAGGATGGCTTCCAGCGTCTCGATTCGAGCTGCCATTTTATTAGCGACGTCAATCATGTCTTCCAGCTCGCCACGCTCACCCGCCGATAATCCATCCACGCCTCTGGCTTTCGATCGGTAGTGGAAAACAATCCAGATCGGCGCCACAACGACCATAAAGACCACTACCGGGACAAAAAATGCTACGACTATACCGTCCATTTAATCACCTCAAATTCGCGCTGAGTTACTCGCCGTCGACTTGTTTAGCCGCCACTTCTGCCTGCATCTTTTGCTTCAACTGAGTCAACTGGGCATCTACCTGCTCGTCGTTTTCGAGGTCGGCGATTTCATCTGCCAGATTCCGCTGACCCAGGTCATAAGCCTCGACCTCACCCTCCAGATCGTCTATGCGTCGCTCGTAACGTTCAAACCGACCGACGGCATCCTCGATGCTCACACTGTTAATCTGACGTTTGACGCCCATCCGCGACTGGGCTGTCTTGCCCCGTATGACCAACGCTTTCTGGCGCATCTTCGCATCGGTCAGTTTCTGCTGTAGTTGGCCGATATCGTCAGACAACTTTTGCAGGTTATGCTCAATCTGCTCTAGGTCGGCATCAATACTGCCCACTGCTGCCAGCGCCTCATTACGTTCTTTCAGGGCAGCACGCGCCAGGTCCTCACGGTCTTTAGACAGTGCGATCTCCGCTTTACGCTGCCATTCTCCAGCCTCATGACTGAATCGATCTGATCGTCGGGCCAACTCTTTTTTGTCCGCTATCAACTTCGCCGACTGAGTCCGAACCTCAACTAGCGTTTCCTCCATCTCTTGAATAATTAACCGAACCATCTTTTCGGGATCTTCGGCTTTGTCCAGTATCGCGTTGATATTGGCGTTGATAATATCTGTGAATCTGGAAAAAATGCCCATATTCTTCAACCTCGTGTTGTGAAAGCTTCTGTGAAAATGACTGGTGGCACCAGAATCTTCCTGACCACCGCACTTAACGCATCCTGTGGTTTCTTATATCCACGATCCGTGCCAACCCTCCACGTATTTCAGAAAATCACTATCTCATTGTTTTTTATCATTTATTATACTTTTTGTAATTTGTAGTATGATTTCTTGACGGAGACCACACTATCGTCTTGGCGAATAAGGCTAACTATTAGTTAAATCCATTCAGGTAATCATCATGGCATCAGGACAACACGCGGATCGCTTGCTCGGAGAATCCCCAGCCTTTATGGAGATTCTTGAACGTGTGTCACAAATGGCGCCGCTGAATAAGCCGGTGCTGATTGTCGGTGAACGCGGCACCGGCAAAGAACTCATCGCGGCTCGCCTGCATTTCCTGTCGAGTCGCTGGGATCAGGAATTCATCAAAATGAATTGTGCTGCCATCAGTGAAACGTTGATGGAGACGGAATTGTTTGGCCACGACGCCGGCGCCTTCACCGGCGCGCAAAAACTCCACCGAGGACGCTTTGAAAGGGCAGACAAGGGCTCATTGTTTCTTGATGAACTGGCCATGACCTCGCCACTGGTTCAGGAAAAGCTGCTGCGAGTCATCGAATACGGCGAATACGAGCGCGTTGGCGGCAGCAAGACCCTGGTCACCGATGTTCGATTGATCGCCGCCACCAACGACGACCTGCCTGACCTGGCCCGGCAGGGGAAATTTCGCGAAGACCTGCTGGACAGACTCGCTTTCGACGTGATTACCTTACCGCCATTACGCACACGCCCGGAAGATATATTGATTCTCGCCGAGCATTTCGCGGTAAATATGGCGACGGATCTCGGTAGAGAATACTTCCCCGGTTTCTCTGCCGATGCGCGCCGACTGCTGCAAGCACACCTGTGGCCGGGTAACATCAGAGAATTGAAAAATGTTGTTGAACGTAGTGTGTATCGAAGCCAAGACCTCGATGCTGCCATCGAAGTAATTTCCCTGGACCCCTTTGACTCGCCTTATCGGCTAAAGCCACGGGTCTCAGGCACAAGTGCCGCGGCACTCACTGCCCTGAGTGACAACACCCCCTCGAACAACCCCGGGCCAGACTCGCCTGCGCGCCCTGAGTTCCCCATGGACTTTCGCCAAGCGGTTCAAGATTATGAGGTCGGCTTGATCAAAACGGCCCTGGCGACCCATCAGTTCAATCAGAAAAAAACCGCGGATGCCCTCGGTGTCACCTACCACCAGCTCCGCGGCTATCTGAAGAAATACGATCTGTTCGAACAATCCTGAGGCTGATCGTGCCGACCGAATTATTCGCCTGTAAAGTGCGGTGGACGCCTGCCTATGATCGCATCAACTGCCTCTGCATGATCTTTGGTCTGATGCGCCAGGGCTTGGAGTGAGGCCGACATTTCGAGCAGTGATTCGAGCTGCGTGTGTTCACCTTCCTTGAGTAATTTTTTCGTCATGCGCAAGGCTGACGGCGGATTCACCGCAATACGTGCAGCCAGCTCATTTGCGGCATTCATCAACTCATCTGGCGCCACCACCCGCGACACCATACCCCAGGCCAGAGCTGTAGCTGCATTCACGGGCTCACCGGTAAACGCCATTTCATTGGCGCGGGATACACCTACAACCCGCGGCAGAAACCAGGCTCCGCCGTCGCCTGGAATCAAGCCTACCTTGACGAAGCTCTCGGCAAACAGGGCTTTTTCCGAGGCTACCCGCATATCACACATCATCGTCAGATCGCAGCCAGCGCCAATGGCTGCGCCATTTACTGCCGCAATAATCGGCACCTCAAGCCGATGGATCGCTAACGGAATCCGCTGAATGCCGCGCCGGTAGCCGTCTCGAATTTCAGTCGCGGTGCCACCAAACATACCGCTTTTGTCCTGCATGTCCTTGACGTTACCGCCGGATGAGAAGGCACTGCCGGCACCGGTGATAATGACGACTCGAACGCTGTGATCTTGATTAATTCGCGTGCAGGCCGCCTCAATGGCGTCGATCATATCGTCTTCCGAGATCGCATTACGGGTCTCATGCCGGTTCAGTGTGAGCGTCACCACATGGCCACTTTGGGCATAAATCAATGGTTCTGAATGAGTTTCTGTTGCGGTGGGTGTGGCTGCCATGGTAATTCCTGTGAATAATGAAATGTTGGGTTAATCCGATCTCGAAGACCGAAAACTAGCACAGCTGCCCAGCAAAAACAGCCACCAGATGGTTATCGGCGCGAACACTAAAGTCGTGCTATGATCAGCCAAAATCAAGCTGGATAGCCCTGTGGCAATATTGATCCGACTTTTCCCCGTGTATTGCAGCCTCTGCTGCCTATTTCTCGCACCTTTGACCCAGGCGGCGGCGCTCAATGACGAGCGGGGCGCACGCAGAATAGAAAGGCTGTTTGAGTTGATCGAGTCTCGGCTCGCCATCATGGACCAGGTTGCCGCTTATAAATATACCAACAAGCTCGCCATTGAAGACCCCTTGCGGGAAAGCCAAGTGCTTGACGCAGCCAGCGCTGCCGCCCTCGCCTACGGCTTAACGCCGGACTCAAGTCGATTCTTTTTTGCCCTGCAAATTGAGGCTGCCAAAGAAATCCAACGTTACTGGTTTGAAGAGTGGTCAGACGATCGCCCGGTACCCGGCAACGTCGAATCCCTGCAAGAGGTGTTGCGACCACGTCTGATGGAACTGGGCGACGCGATCATCGAGACCGTCAGTGAGACCTACCCCATCACTGATAAGTCTCTGGCCGTGCAGTTCGTCCGCAGTGTCAACGTCGAGGGTCTGTCAGACGCCACCAAATACGCCTTATTCAGAGCCTTGTTCGAAGTTGAGAAGTTCCCCAACAAACTCGACCAGATACTTGCCACTGGGGTCTTGCGGGTCGCTACAACGGGCGACTATGCACCATTTTCAGCTACCGAAAATAACCAACCAGTGGGCATTGATATCACGCTAGCGCAGGATCTGGCCAACTCTCTGGGCGTCGAGGTGCAGTGGGTCACAACATCCTGGCCAACCTTGATGACAGACCTGCAGGCCGGCACCTTCGATATTGCCATGAGCGGTATTTCGCGCAGCTTGAGTCGCCAGCAACAGGGGTTCTTCAGCCAGCCGTACCACACCGGCGGCAAAACACCGATCGTTCGCTGCGCACAGGTCGAAGACTATTCATCACTCGACAAAATCAATCAGCCAGGGGTGCGTGTGATTGTTAACCCAGGGGGCACTAACGAAATCTTTGTCACTGAGTCAGTGGACCAGGCGACGGTGATTAGCCATGAAGACAATCGGAGTATCTTTGCAGAAATTCTCGCTGGGCGGGCCGATGTCATGATTACTGACGCCATCGAGGTTCGGCTGCAGACTCTGCGACAACCGGGTCTTTGTGCCAGCATGCCCGACCAAACCCTGACCTACCAGGAAAAGGCCTACCTGCTACCCAGAGACCTGGTATGGAAGGAATACGTCGACACCTGGCTCTCACTGCGAATGCACGAGGGTACAGTTGATCGCGCTTTTCAGCAGAACCTCCGTTAGTTCAGCACTTAATCAATAGCAGGCTCATCAATAGCGGGCTCATCACTCGTGTGATTATCACTGGCGCTTAGCAGTGACGCTACCAGGTTCATTTGCCACTGCGCATAGGGTACCGGTTGATCCTGCAAAAACGACTTAATCATCTCGTTAGTAACTTGTGGCGCTTCCTGCTGAACCCAATGCGAAATCCGTGGCAAATAGCGAATACGAAAGTCGTCGACGTAGTTTTCGGTGCCGTAGGTTGTTTCTTTCGTTAGCGCTACGTCGTCTTCACCCCATATCATTAATGTTGGCGTGGATATTATTGGGGATTTTTCACCTTTTTTCGGTTTCGCTCGAAACCGTAGCAGCGCTCTGTAGTAATTCACCATAGCCGTCAAGGCACCGGGCTGCGCAGCATTTTGTCGATAAACCTCAACCACTTCCTGCGGGAACATGCTTTTGTCAACACAGGTATTCTGAAACATGTCGGCGATGGGTTGGGCGTGGTGACGACCCAGCAGCTTCTCAGCCAGCCCGGGTATCTGAAAGAAGAAGACATACCAAGATTTCTTCAACTGAGCGAGACTGAAGGCTTTTTGCATGGCGACAGGATGCGGCACATTACAGATGATCAGTTTCGTCAAGGGCCTAACCTTTGCCATGGCAAATTGCCAAGCTATGACCG
>JABBAY010000208.1:0-4089 GCA_018607725.1 K189A clade bacterium | reverse complement strand
ATCAGTTTCGTCAAGGGCCTAACCTTTGCCATGGCAAATTGCCAAGCTATGACCGCACCCCAATCATGGGCCATCAACACCACCTCCTGCTTGCCAGCGGCATCAATGAGGCCCGCCACATCGTCTAACAAATGTTGCATGGCATAGTCTTCCACAAATGGTGGACGAGAACTCTTGCCGTAACCACGCAGGTTCGGCGCCCAAGCCGTATATCCCTGGTCAGCAAGCATAGGCAGCTGGTAGCGCCAAGAATAGCTGCTCTCTGGAAAGCCGTGCAGACAGATAGCGAGCTTGTCACCTTCGCCGCATTGGTCCACCTCGAAGGTCAAACCATTGGCTTGCACAAACCTAGTGATGATTCTCGAATCTCGAGGCGCCGCGCTGCGGTCAGCCGTAGTATCTGTCATTGCAATGATTTCCTGAGTCTTCAATCGTGAATGCTAACAGCTATTAGATGTTGGCCATCGCGCGCCAACCCATCATAATTTGACGAGATCCGTCTGAACTACATAGACTGCTGGTCATTGTTTCTGTAACCGAGTATCTCATGACTTATCCTGATCTCAAATTCGGCATTTTCCTCGCCCCCTTTCATGCCTTGAGTGAAAATCCCACTGCGGCGCTGGCACGCGACCTGAGCCTCATTGAGCGATTGGATGAGTTGGGCTACGATTACGCCTGGATTGGCGAACATCACTCAGCCGGGTTTGAGATTATCGCCTCACCGGAACTCTTTATCGCGGCCGCAGCACAGCGCACCCAGCATATTCACTTCGGTACCGGCGTCTCGTCACTGCCCTATCATCACCCGTTCATGCTCGCCGATCGCATCATGCAACTCGACCATATGACCCGCGGCAGAGTCTCTTTTGGGGTGGGTCCAGGTGCCCTGCCCTCTGACGCGTTTATGCTGGGCATCAACCCTCTGGATCAGCGCGACATGATGCTTGAGGCTATCGAGGTGCTGGTCCCCCTGCTCCGCGGCGAGACTGTGACCCGCAAGACCCGCTGGTTTGAACTCAATGAGGCGAGACTCCAACTGCAACCCTACACAAAACCCATGGTCAACATGGCCGTTGCCTCCCAGGTTTCCCCTGCCGGTGCCAGAGCCGCCGGCACCCATGGGCTGGGTCTGCTGTCCATCGGCGCCACGAACGCTGGTGGCTTCAGCGCGCTGGCGACCAACTGGGAAATCTACGCCCGCAAGGCCAAAGAGCATAAGCAGGTGATCGATAGGCGCAATTGGTCGTTGGTCGGCCCGGTACATATTGCCGAGTCTCGAGAGCAGGCATTAGACAACGTGCGCTACGGCCTGGAAGCCTGGGTCAATTACTTCCAAGAGGCTGCGGCACTCCCCATCGCCCCGAATGAGCCTGGCGTTGATCAAGCCCAGGCACTGATCGATAGCGGCATGGCCGTGATCGGCACCGCGGATGATGCAATCCAGCAAATTCAGCGGCTACAGGAACAATCTGGTGGATTTGGCAGCTTCCTGCAACTGGCCCATAACTGGGCAGACTGGGAGCAGACCTGCAAAAGCTATGAATTGTTTGCCCGCCATGTAGCGCCCTGTTTTCAGTCCACCAATGCCAACCGCACCGCAAGCTATGCCTGGGCCAGCAAGAACCACGACCGCTTCCTCAACGCTGTCGGTGGTGCGATCCAACAAGAAATTGACAAAGACGAGCAAGAAAAGCAGGCCAAGTGAGAATCTATTCGCTATACTACGCGCTTCACCTCGGTCCTCTCGCAACGAATAATTGCGAACCCCGCCAGGCCTGGAAGGGAGCAACGGTAGCGACGACTTTGTGTGCCGGGATGTGGCTGAGGTGATCTAATTTCTTTTGTCGTGGCCGTGAAATCAGCCTGTCGCTATGCCCAGCCTAGTCTCGGGGCAAATCACGACCAGACCAACAATCGTCAACAGACTCAATTGAATTGCCAGACCAGTTCAGCTAGGCTGGCGCGCTGCTGTACGGGCATTATCGTATCATCAGCCAATCAGCTTAGATCAGTTTTACGGAGAGGTGTCCGAGTGGCTTAAGGAGCACGCCTGGAAAGTGTGTATGGGTTAATAGCTCATCGAGGGTTCGAATCCCTCTCTCTCCGCCAATATCCCATGTAAATCAATCACTTATTGCTTGCTGCCTTAAAAGCCCAACAAAAAGCCCAACATCAAATAAACGCTGTGTTTTGGCTAAGTACCTAAGCCCCCGGAGCGGCTCAAGGTTGCTACTATCAATTACCTATACGGCCAAGCAGTTTAGTAATTTTTTTGCTTCCGGGTCGTTTAGATGGTCACAAACTTTGCTACGCCACCTCGATACTCACCTGACCCACCACACCGCTGATTTATTTTTAACCCGCGCGTGCACAATCCTGAATTGCATAATCTGCCCGCCAGTATGCTGGGGCGGTCTAAAACCCTACGGCCCCATGCACTTGCTGACCGCTGATTTGGTTTTATTTCGTGAGCGCAGTTGGGGTTTTTGAAAATGGGTAGATTTACCCTGCCAAACTGCAGATGGCCTGCTTCCCCTAGGCGCGCTCCCGCCTTTCGCACTCGACATCGCAAACTGACACGCAATACAGTATTGCGTGTCGCAAGCCCGCAGTCAGTACATTGAGGTCTAGATATATCGCAAGGCACCCTAATGCCAATAATGCAATTCTAGGTGATCAGCACGGGTCGGTAGCACAAGGGATTGAAAATCCCTGTGTCGGTGGTTCGATTCCACCTCTGGCCACCATTAACCTTCGCATTTCTTGCGGGGTTCATAGAATCCACGATATTCCCCGATTGTTAAGACAGGTGTGAAAAGTCGTAATTATCCCATGGTCCACCATCGAGGCCACGTAACCTGCGTTTAGGGAAAATTAAAGCGTCGTACGGAATCTCGGCATAGTTAATGCCAGATTTCACAGACGAAATAATCCATCTCTCGCAAAAGATCTGGTAACCGTAGTACATCCACACCTCCGTAGGTCTTGCAAAATGTTGCAATGCTGGAAAACACGTCGCAGTTAAGTTCACTCCCAAAATCGCCAGGGGGTTTTGTCTATAAACGACACAAACCCGAAGAATCTGATTTATACAAAATCATTGAACAAAACCTTCCTATATTCCAGTCCCATCTTTCCAATGCGGACATTTCACTACCTGCTTTCGTCCACAATGAATTTCGCAGCTACCTTCGATGCGGGTTGTTGGAACATGGTTTTCTTCGTGTGAAATGCAGCCGTTGCAGGTTCGAACACTTGGTAGCTTTTTCATGCAAACTCAGGGGTTTCTGCCCATCCTGCGGTGCTCGTCGCATGGTTGAAACATCAGCACATTTGATTGATCACGTGATACCTGCTGCACCAGTAAGACAATGGGTTCTCAGCTTTCCCTGGCCACTACGATTGCTTTTTGCACGTCAACCCAACACGCTTAGCCGATGCCTCGCGGTCATCATCCGTGTAATAGAAACAGACCTCATTCATCGCGCCGGACTAACGCGAGCGAGTGGTGCACGAAGCGGTATCGTGACGCTGGTACAACGTTTTGGAAGTGCTCTAAATTTAAATATTCACCTACATATGGTCGCACTCGACGGCGTTTACACCGTTAGCAAATCAGGCAAAGCTAAATTTCATCGTGTAAAGGCACCGAATCAAACAGAGCTGCAAACCTTACTCAATCGTGTGATCCAACGTGTAGTTCGCAGACTCGAGAAAGAAGGTTTGCTCATTCCAGACCCAGAGCAACCTTGGCTTGACCTAGACTTCCATGAGCCATTAGATTCGCTCAGCACCGCATCGATACGATATCGTATCGCCATAGGGCCCCATTCCGGCAGCCGTACTCTTACACTACATGATCCATCATTTATCCGAACAGACAAACCTATTAAATCCTTTACTGCTGATCGAGGTGGCTTTTCGCTCAATGCCGCCGTTTCATGTCAGCCCTATCAACGGGATCGATTAGAGCGTCTATGCAGGTATGTCACCAGACCGGCCATTTGTCTAGACCGACTCACTGTTAGAGTCGATGGTAAGATCCAATATGAGCTAAAGAACCCTTTTCGGAATGGCACCACACAT
>JABBAY010000162.1 GCA_018607725.1 K189A clade bacterium | reverse complement strand
AGCGTGTGGTTCAGCGTGTGGTTCAGCATGTAGTTCAGCGTGTAAAGCAGCATCGGGGTCACTGCGGCAGGGTTAAGCCGGCAAGACATTGACCGTCAAAACGTAAGTTCGAGCTCGGCGCCCCCGGCCCGGTGCCGCCTAGCTCTCAATCGCAATGTTGACTGGCTGATGGCGTTCACCTTTGGGAATTTTGATTTCGAGAACGCCATTTGCCGCGCGAGCAGTAATGCTTTTGCCATCCACAGCCTCTGGCAGGGTGAACTGCCTGATAAAGGCGCCGCTGATCCTTTCTCGGCGCTTATAGCCTGCACCATTTGCCTGACTGTCGGTTGCTCGTTCGCCGCGAATGGTGAGAATATTTCGATCCACCGTGACGTCCACCTCTTTGGGGTTGACGCCGGGTAAGTCGGCCATGACCCTAAAGCTATGCTCATCTTCGCTGATGTCGACCTGTGGAACCCAAGCGTTACGTCCGAGCGGGTTGTCATCTGCAGGAAAAGCAGCGCCGTCGTCAAAGACTCGGCCGAGCTCTCGATGCAGCTGGTTGAGGGCGGTAAAGGGTGAATAAATCAATTGGCTCATAACTATGCCTCCAGTTGGTTGAATTGCCGTATGCGGATACCACAGGTCAGAAGTACAAATACGATGCCCGTGCGACGCAGTTTCAGGCGTCAGTGTCGGATTAACTCGCCAATGATTGCATTGCTCGTCAAGGTTCATCTCTGCAGCCTCGCCTTGGATATCAGTACGACCTTAATAAGATATGGATAGATAATTTCAAGTCATTAGGATGAAAAATCCTTGAGCAATATAGCGGTCATAAAGCCTGATGGACTTGATGCTGATCAAGTCTAAAAGTCGTGGATTCAGTACAGTTGATGAAACTTCCCGATGACGTAAGCGTCTCGTCGAGATGGTTGTCGTCGAGCCCCTGGTGCGCGAGCTACCTGGCAAGTGGCAAGTGGCAAGTGGCAATATTACTTAGCCGGTAACAGTAGTTGCTAACAGTAGTTGCTAACAGTAGTTGCTAGCAGCAGTTGCCAGCAGTGACGTTTTTCATCAACCGGCCGTCGATGACCCGCTGGCTATTATTCGAGGTAGTATCAATGTTGAAGTTGAAAAAAGTCTTGGTGGTGGTGGATCCTGAGCAGGAGAGTCAACCCGCACTCGATAAGGTCTTGGTGTTAGCGCATCGAGAGGATTTCGAAATTATTCTGCTGGCCTGTGACTACACCGACTATCTTGTGGAGGGCTACTATTTTGACGCTGTCGATTTAGTCCGTTTACGTGAAGAGTATCTGGCCGAGCGAAAAGTGGTTCTTGAGGCGCTGGCCGAGCCGCTGCGGCAACAAGGCCTGATTGTCGATACCCAAACGGTCTGGGGTCATCCTGGCTATAAAGCCATCGTGATGGCGGCGATAGCAGCGGGTGTGGATCTGGTTGTACGCCACACCCGTCAACATTCAGCACTGTCCAGATTGTTCCTGAGCAATGATGATTGGCAGCTGATTCGTTGTTGTCCCATGCCTTTGCTCTTAGTCAAAGAAAAGCCTTGGCAGGCAACCCCAGTCTTTCTGGCTGCCGTTGATCCTAAGCACGCAAGACATAAGCCGCAGGGTCTCGACCATAAAATATTACATGTCGCCATCGATCTTGCCCAATCGATGCAAGGAGTGGTCCATGTGGTTCACTCTTACAGCCAGATTCCTCTCTCTGGCTCTTACTTGAAGCAGGCGAAACTTGAGCACAAACAAGCACTAGCGGAATTAGTCAGTGAGTTTGATCTACCGGTCGCACAAATCCACTTGCTCGAAGAGGCACCAGAATTTGGTTTGAAGAAACTCGAAAAAGACCTTGGTGCCGATATGGTGGTCATGGGCGCCATCTCCAGGAGCATTATTTCAGAGGTTTTTATTGGCAGCACGACTGAAAAAGTCATCGACTATCTGCTCAGTGATGCACTGATTATTAAGCCTGATGATTTCGCATCACCACTCATCGAGAACAGCGCATCTTGAAATTTCGAGGGGTTGTCGTATCGCGATTTTAGGACCGAAGTTTGTAAGCGAAGTTAAAAAAGTTCGAAAAGACTAATGCGGCTGAAGATTCTGTGTATGGCAAGGTGCCACAGGTGACAAAAACCCCTAAGGAAAATGCTATGTCTATCTATAAAAAAATTCTAATCGCCCTTGATTTTCAGGGTGATAATGCGGAAGTCATTGCGAAAGGTACCAGCATTGCCGAAGTAAATAAGGCAGAAGTTATGTTGGTTCATGTTAACGAGCCATTGGTGATGGCCTATGCTGCGGATGGCATGAGTTGGAGTGATCAGGTGGTGATGCTTGAAACCAGCATTCGGCAGGAAGCACAGAAAAAAATGGCTGAGACCGGGGCCCGGTTATCATTACCACCAGAAAGCTGCATTACACGAGAAGGCCGACCAGCGACCGAAATTCATGAGCTGGCAAAAGAGAAAAACATTGACCTGATCGTGATGGGAACCCATGGCCAGTCAGGCTTAAAGCTGCTGCTCGGTTCGACAGCCAATAGCGTGCTCCATGGCGCGACTTGCGATGTGCTGGCTGTCCGCGTTGGGGAGTAATGCCCGGTAGGCTCAAAGGAATAGATTTGCGAGTCAACTCAAGGGCTAACCAACAAGGCGCCGAGCGCAGCGAGCTAAGCATTGGTTCGTTGCCGCTCGGTTCCCTTAGTTTGATGGCGTTGCGCCTTAGAGCGTTGATCGTATTGTCTTTTGCATTGTCTTTTACATTGTCTTTTACATTGTCTTTTGCATTGTCTGAGCCAGTTAGGCGATGCCCTTGCCGTACCTGTGGGTCTCACTCTGTCCTTCGTCTTTGATATTATCTGAGCCAAACCATTGTTCAGCTAGGCAAATCAGGCTTAGTCTATTCGTATGCTTGAAGGTCTGACTCGAATGACGTTGAAGTCAAAGACAGTCTCTGGAGCGTTACAGTGCGCGAGCGCGCGCCCTATTCGAAACGAGCCGAACTGAGCCGAAACGAGCACCACAGATGCCTGTACTATCGCCCAGCATGCCATTAGCATGGTAACGGCGCGCGCCATACGTTAGGTCGTTGGCGAAAGAACCATAAAATCCGCCAAGGGGGAAGCGATGCCTGCTCAGGCTGTCAGAGACTTATTGCCGGCAACCGTGCGTAGCAGCAGTCCGGGGTTTATAATGTTGGCACACGATAGGTGAAACCGTCTGTGAAGACACATCACCGCTGAATAGCGTGGCTGAGCACACGAGGCCGTGCGAGATATATGAATTCAAAGGAAAGTGAGATGTCCGGTAAAAATGTATTCTATGCCCAATCGGGTGGCGTCACTGCGGTGATTAATGCCAGTGCCTGTGGTGTGATTGAGGCGGTTCAACAAAATCGCCAGTTCGGTAAAGTGCTGGCGGGTAAAAATGGCATTATCGGGGCCTTGCGTGAGGAGTTGATTGACACCTCGAAAGAGTCAAAGAAGTCCATCGCGGGTCTACGACACACCCCGGCAGGCGCCTTTGGATCATGCCGATATAAATTGAAATCTGCCGCCGAAGCCCGTGCCGAATATGATCGTTTAATCGCTGTTTTTAAAGCCCACAACATTGGCTATTTTTTCTACAACGGTGGTGGTGACTCGCAAGATACAGCAAACAAGGTGGCTGAATTCAGTCAGTCCGTGGGCTATCCCATCACCTGCATCGGGATCCCTAAGACCGTCGACAACGATCTACCCTTTACTGATTGCTCACCCGGGTTTGGATCCGTTGCTAAGTATGTGGCGGTGTCGACCCGGGAAGCGGGTTTAGACGTCGCGTCGATGGCGGCAAGTTCGACAAAAATATTTGTTCTGGAAGTCATGGGTCGGCATGCTGGCTGGATTGCCGCCGCCGCTGGGCTTGCCAAAGATGACCCGCTGGCGCCCCCGCATATTATATTGTTTCCTGAAATTGCGTTTGATAAGCAGGCATTCCTCAAGCGCGTGGCACAGACCGTCAAAAAAGTTGGTTATTGCGTTATCGTCGCTTCCGAAGGGGCTCAGTACGCCGATGGCAGCTTCGTTGCGGATGCTGGTCTGAAGGATGCTTTCGGACACACCCAACTGGGTGGCGTGGCGCCGTCTCTGGTAGATATGATCAAGTTGGAACATGGGTTTAAGTGCCACTGGTCAGTGGCAGATTACCTCCAGCGTGCCGCAAGACATATTGCCTCAGCCACTGATGTGGAGCAGGCCTATGCCGTGGGTCAGGCTGCGGTGGAATTTGCTGCTGCTGGCAAGAACGCGGTGATGCCAACGATTGTTCGAGCTAAGACGAAAAAATACACGTGGTCAATTGGTGAGGTGGCTTTGTCGAAAGTGGCTAATATTGAAAAGAAAATGCCACGAGGTTTTATCACCAGAGATGGCTTTGGAATCACGCCTCGTGCCGTGGACTACCTGGCGCCATTAATCAGGGGTGAAGATTACCCGCCCTATGTCAACGGGCTGCCAGCTTATGTTCGCTTGAAAAATCAGTTAGTCCCTAAAAAGCTGCCGCGGTTTATTGTTGATTGACGCGAGCCTGAGTGAGCAGAACAGGAGGTTGGCATGCTCGGGATCTATCTGATCAATGGTTTGCTCATTACGTTGGCGGTCATCGTCCATTACGAGAGTCTTAGATTTTTGTCGGTATTTATTCCGCGGCTGAATATCACCCACCGACTTCGCATCGTTGTGGGTATCTATGGTGCGCTCTGCGCCCATGTCGCGGAAATATGGCTGTTTGGTTGGGGTTACTATTATATGTTGAGGAGCCAAAAATTTGGCTCCTTGCAGGGCAACTTTGACGGATCGCTACTCGATTGTGTTTATTTTTCTTTTACCAGCTACACGTCCTTAGGCTATGGCGATATAGAACCATTGGGTGATGTACGCTTTACCGCGGGCCTTGAGTCACTGACCGGACTCGTGCTGATAGGCTGGACCGCATCCTTTCTCTATGTTGAGATGTCCCGATTCTGGCATGAGTCATAGGCTGAGGGGAACTAGGCCTGAAGCTTGCCCAACAGGGTTCTGAGCTCACGGATATGTAAACTCATATACTCTTTGAATATGCAGGCGGAGTGGGGGAGCAGGACAACATCTGGGTGGTCCCATAATGGTGAGTCGACGGGCAACGGTTCAACTTCTGTGACATCAATGCCAGCCCCTTGAATACCGGTATGGCTTAATGCCCAGAGTAAGTTTGATGTGGGTAATGTGGTGCCACGGCCAAAATTATAGAGATAGGCACCGGTTTTGATCGACTCGAGGCGCTCACGGTTCATGAATCCTTGGGTTTGCTCGCCGCCGGGCAAAAGCAGAACAACGTGGTCAGCCTCAGCGAGACGGTCATTCAGTGATTCGGCGGTGATATATTCAGCGCCGGAATCCGGATCAATACCGCTAGAATATGCTCGCTGGTGGGCATAAACGCGAGTGCCCAGTTGGGTCAGGTAGCGAGCGCAAAATTTTCCGATGTTACCGTAGCCGATGATGACCACCGTTTGCCGACTCAGTAGCGGTGAGCTTTGCTGTTGGTTTCGATCCCACTGGTGCTGCTGCTGCAGGGCGAGCATGGCGCTGATACGGCGATTGAAGTGCAGCATCAGTCCGAGCATGGTTTCTGCAATCATGCTGCCGTGAAAAGTGCCCTGCGAAATAATCACCTTGCCGTCAGGGTCTTGCTGAATCCAGTCATGACCCGCGGCCGGAGTGAAAATGTGCTTCAGAGCCGGCGCCTTCGAGTACCAGTTGGCGTCGAATCGCCAGGTATCGAGCAATTCGACCTCGGGTAACGCCTGCAGTAGTTCAGCTTCGCTGGTCAGTTGAATAATCTCCCAGCCAGGCAGTTGCTGTTGTAATAGTTGGTAGTGATCTGCTGAAAAGTGAAATGCGACTTCATCGGCAACCAAATAGACGTGGAGTCGAGGGGGTGTTGTTCTGGGTATTGTTGGCGTCATAAGGCTGCCGATAAGAATGACCATGAGGCCGCCATTATAGAGATCATTGCGTGCGTGGGCTAAATTTTAGATATAAAAAAAGCGGGCTTAAGCCCGCTTTTTTTATATCTGACAGCGCGTCTTACAACAGCGGCGCTATAACCAGGCTGACAATCGCCATAACGTTGATCAGGATGTTCATGGCCGGGCCAGAAGTATCCTTGAACGGATCACCAACCGTGTCGCCAACGACGACAGCCGCATGAACGTCGGAGCCTTTGCCACCCAGGTTACCCTTCTCAACGTATTTCTTCGCATTATCCCAAGCGCCGCCAGCATTCGCCATCATCAGAGCCAGCAGAACGCAGCCTAGTAACGCACCTGCTAACATGCCACCGAGGCTCTCTCCACCCAAACCAAAACCAACGACTGCAGGCATTGAGATAGCAATGACCCCGGGCAGAATCATCTTCTTTAAGGCTGCTTTGGTGGCAATATCGATACACTTAGTGTGGTCTGGATCAGCGGTACCTTCCATCAGGCCCTTGATCTCACGAAATTGGCGACGAATTTCCTCAATCATCTCCATCGCAGCATCGCCCACAGCGGTCATGGTGATGGAGGCAATCAAAAATGGCAGCGCACCGCCGATAAACATACCGACCAGCACTTTCGGATTGGAGAGTTCAAGGCTGAAGGTGGCATTGTGAAGATGCATGGTTTCAACGAACGCGGCAATGATCGCCAGGGCTGACAGCGCTGCTGCACCGATAGCAAAACCTTTGCCGATCGCGGCCGTGGTGTTACCGACTTCATCGAGACCATCAGTAATCTCACGAACTTCTGCGCCAAGACCGCCCATTTCTGCAATCCCGCCGGCGTTGTCGGCAACGGGTCCGTAGGCGTCGAGGGCCATGGTCATACCCACAGTGGCCAACATGCCTACCGCTGCGATACCAACGCCATAAAGGCCTGCCAGATCCGTCGAAACGTAAATGATGGCACTGATGGCGAGGATAGGAATGACAACGGATTGCATGCCCACCGCAAGGCCCGTGATCATCACTGTGGCGGTGCCTGTCTTGCCCGATTCAGCTATACGAATAACCGGAGCTTTGGAAGTATAGTACTCAGTGACGAGGCCGATGAGGATGCCACCTGCTGTACCGGCAACTATCGCCCACCAGACATTCAGTGCAATACCAGCAAAGTCAGTCAGGAAGTAGGCGCCGATAATCAAGGCCACTGCAGAGAGTTGATGGCCCATGCGCAGCGCGGTTTCCGGTGCGCTGTTAGACATGCTGCGAACCACCAGAATACCGATAATGGAACATGCCAAGCCGATTGAGGCCAGTGCCAGGGGCAGGAACATCAGTGCTTGCTGGCCAGTCTCGGTCGCGAGTGGCGCCAGAGCGCTGATTCCGAATTCGCCACCGAGGGCGAGGGTTGAGGCAATCGCAATGGTTGCAATCATGGCGCCACAATAGGATTCGAAAATATCAGATCCCATGCCGGCAACGTCGCCAACGTTGTCACCAACATTATCGGCAATCACGCCTGGGTTGCGGGGGTCGTCTTCTGGAATGCCTGCCTCGATTTTACCCACTAGGTCAGCGCCAACATCGGCACTCTTGGTAAAGATACCACCGCCGACTCGAGAAAACAGAGCAACACTGGATGCGCCCATACCAAAGCCATGGATCGCGTGAACGGCTTCAGGATCGCCGCCGAAGTACCAGTAGAGACCGCCAAGCCCGATCAGTCCGAGAGAAGCGACACACAAGCCCATGATCGAGCCGCCATAAAAGGCGACTGTCAGAGCGCCAGCGGCGCCAGAGGTCTGCGCAGCATGAGTCGTTCGAACGTTGGCCTTGGTAGCCGCAAACATACCCAGATAGCCTGCCAGAGCTGAGCTGATCGCACCGACCGCAAACGCCAGAGCCGTATTCACGCCCAGTGGCGACGCGAGCAGGATGAGAAATAAAGGGGCAGCGAACAGAAAAAGCATCCGGTATTCGCGATGCATAAAGACCATGGCCCCTTCATGGATAGCCTTGGCTATTTTCTTGATCTTTTCTCCGCCTTCGTCATATCTTGTCATCACAACATAGATAACAAAGGCGCAAACCATTCCTAGCACACCGAATAAGGGTGGCAAGCTTGTCATTACATCAATCATAGTCAGTTCCGATCGGATTATTATTAGGGATCTTTCTACTTTTTTTCCGGCTTACCGAAGCAGACTGCGGGTAGCCGGGCTACATAGTACAAAAGAGTGGTCTTATGGTGAACAGCCAATATACGCTAAATCGCGAATAATAATGAAAAATCTCCCCATTTAACCTCAAGAGATCTTGCCAACATCGAAATTAGCCTTCGGTGAGTAAGCGGCGAAGGTCAATAATCGCCGCATTGGCCCTGGATATGTGGGCTCCCATCACCAGCGAGTGATTGGCGAGGACGCCTAACCCATCGCCGTTGAGGATTACGGGGCTCCAGAGGGTGTCCTGAGTCGGTTCAAGTTCACGAATAATTTGGCGTAAGCTAATTAAGGCATTTTTTTTCTCAAGTACGTCCTTGAAGTCGATCTCGATAGCGCGCAACAGATGCAGCAGTGCCCAGGTGGTACCTCGGGCTTCGTAAAAAACATCGTCAAGCTCGGTCCAGGGCGTCTTCAGTTCGGTTTCAGGCTGGCTCGAAGTTGATTGAGTGGCGGCTGGGTCACCGGCCAGCGCTGTATTCAATTGGCGTTTACCCACGCTGGCACTCAGTCGCTGAGAGAGGCTGCCGAGTCGAGTTTCGACTTCCGACAGCCAGGTCTGGAGATTATCCGCTCGCGCGTAAAATTGAGCCGATGGCTGATCCAGTGCGCCCAAGCGTGCGAGGTAATCTTCCAGGGCAATGATTCCTCGATCGTATTCGTCCTCGCTGGCGGGTAGCATCCAGCTGTCGCTATCAAAGTAAAATTGATTCTCGGCGGTGACCAGACCAATATCTTCTGTGGATTGGGACTGAGAGCGGCTCAGATTATTTCTCAAGGTGCGCGCCATATCTCGAATTTGGACCAAAACGCCGAACTCCCAGTTAGGCACATTGTCCATCCAGATTCCTGGTGGAAAAACGTCGTTCGTCAAGTAGCCGCCGCGTTTGTGGAGCAGTTGATTAGCGATGCCGATGGTTGCCGCCACGGTGGTACTCCCACGAACGACGCGGGCGCCGACTTTCTCGGTCTCTGCCGCAGTTAATGCCACGACGTCAAACTGGTCTGGCTCCGAATCCCATAGATAGCCGACGATGCCCATGGCGACTAAAATCAATAAGAGTAATGAGCCAAGGCCCTTGCTGAGAGAGCCAGAGGTCGATGACACTTCGAAACTGTCGGAAATTCCGGTTTTAACTTTATCGAAAGCGCTCAAGGTTTGTTCACCGAGAAGAATGATTAGGTTGCTATATTAACGAAAAACCGCCCACGGGTCTGCGTCGATCTGCCCCGCTGGTCGCTGCGGTGTTAATCAAATAGAGCTGTTGGTGAATATTCTCGTCAGCGAACGTCCAGACTGACCCGTGTCTGGTTGCTGATCTCAAATTGAGCCCGGATCCGTTTGCTCGTTACCTGGTTCAAATATTGATAGATCTGCCTGCCGAGGGCGTCGGAGCTGGCGCCAATGATGATGGCGGCATCGGCCTGCTCGATGTGCCGAGCCACCTTTTGCAGGACCGCCACGGTGGCCAGCGCTGCCTGCGTAGTGGGGTAACCCGTGCTCTGCGGCGCTGGAACTTGCGATTCGGGGTCTGCTGCGGCGAGCGCTCGATTGACGGCCGCGAGGGCCTGCAAGGAGGTCTCAGGCAACAAATAATCGACTCTTTGGCTATGAGGTTGTTCATCGATCATGCTCGCAATGGCCGAAATGCTCGCATGGTGTGGATCCACCGAGCGGGCTTTGCTGACGAAGTCTTTGGCGCTGTGCCGCTTGCCTTTGCCCGCCTGGCTAATGGCTAATTGCAAGTAAGCCTCAACAATACTCGATAGGCCGAGTAACGCCTCGGAATTTTCAGGCTCAAGGTTAAGTACCTGCGAGTATCGCAGATAGGCATTATCATCATCTGGGGTCGTAAACCGGCCGTTGCGCAGCGCATCGTGACCGGCTTGCAGTAACTCGATGATATGCTGTCTGCGAGACTCAGACGCTGGCACTTTCGGTTCTGAAGCCTGTGCGGTGGCAGTGACTGGCGCTATACTTGTGGGTGCCGGCAGCGCAAGCTGACAGCCTGAGAGTGCAAGGCTCAGGAAAATAAAACAGATATAGTGGAGTCTGTACGGCAATATAAGACCTTATCCTATGGGTGAATGAACATTGATGAAAACCATGATGCGAAGCATAAAGCATGGCCTGGTAATAGTACTGAGTTCTTGGCTCTTCGCCGTTGGTGCGGTTGCGTCTGAGTTTCGAAGCACATCCTTTTCCGTCAATGGCGCGCAGACATACTTGCCGGTAGATCAAGCGTTCCAGTTTACCGCTTTACAGGACAATGAGCAGCTGCTTCTGCGCTGGCAGATAGCACCAGGTTACTATTTATATCGTGATCGAATCAAAATAGGGCAGGCAGACTTGGTTTTACCGGTTGCCTTGCCCGCGGGCATAGAGAAGCTGGATGAAACCTTTGGTCTGGTGCAGGTGTTTTATGGTTTATTGGAGCTTGCCGTGCCACTGAGCGATGGATTGGAGCCGGTAAAGATCGAATATCAAGGCTGCGCCGAAGCTGGGTTGTGTTATCCGCCTAGGTGGCAGTCAGTGCCGCTGAGGTGACCCGGCAACGCTTTAGCAGGCGGGCTCCTTGGTGAATATCACCCTAAAATAACGTTAAAATCAGCAACTTATTCTGGAAAGCGACAAAATGGCGAAAATACTCGTGCTAAACGGTCCGAACCTTAATTTACTCGGTCAGCGGGAACCTGAGGTTTATGGTCATGGGACGCTTGCCGATATCATTCAGGATCTGGTTGCGCAGGGTCTGGCAGGGGGACATGAGGTGTTGGCGGTGCAAAGTAATGCCGAGCATGAACTGATTGATCGAATTCATCAGGCAGGTACCGAGGGTATTAGCTACATTATCTTTAATCCGGGTGCGCTGACCCACACCAGCATTGGTCTGCGAGATGCCTTGTTGGGGGTTGCCATTCCGTTTATCGAAATCCATCTCTCCAATGTGCACAGCCGTGAGGAGTTTCGACATCATTCCTATTTGTCTGATGTTGCAGTGGGGGTGATTACGGGTCTTGGCGCTCAAGGTTATGGCCTGGCGCTGCAAGCGGCTATGGCGCGCCTGTAAAGTATCAGCTGCCAGCAGCATGGCAGTCCGCTGTTCCTTGACGCCTACCGATGACCTGAGAGGATCGGGCTGACGAAATTTCAAAGCCACTGCCCAAGTACATTTAACGATACAGTTAACGGTACAGTTAACGGTACAGTTAA
>JABBAY010000176.1 GCA_018607725.1 K189A clade bacterium | reverse complement strand
GGGGTCCGGCCATCCGGGGTCCGGCCATCCGGGGTCCGGCCAACCGCAAGAATTCCTAAGCCTGATTTAACGTGGCGAGGATGGCCTCACGGCTTTGGCTGGTCAGCCGCGGCAGATCACTGGCGTCTAGACCTTGGGTTGGAATGGGCGCGTGAAATACTAAGCGGACCTCACCGGGTGTTAAATCAAGGGTGTCCGTCGGTAGAATTTGGTGAGTACCTAAAATCGCTACGGGCAGAATCGGTAACTGCAGTTCTAGCGCCAGGCGATAAGCGCCTTTTTTAAATTGCATCAGTTCGCCATCTCGTGACCGAGTGCCCTCTGGGAAGAAAACCACAGACATTCCGTCTTTGATCTGTGTTCTGGCGTTGTTAATTGAGGTCAGAGCCGATTCGGTATTGCCGCGATCGATAAAAATATGGCCCATCGCGGCGCAGGCGCTGCCCAACACGGGCACTCTGCGCAATTCCTGTTTCATTACCCACTTAAAATCGACCCCAAGATGACCGTAGAGAGCCAGAATGTCCACCTGGCTCTGGTGATTAGCAACGATGATGTAGGATTGGCTGGGATCGAATTTATCGCGCCCCTCGACTTCGACGGTGACCATCATCATGAGGTTGTTGATTTTTGCCCAGATCGGGCCGAGCACTCTTGATGCCATATCAGGTAGGCCGAGAAATGCCAGGCAGATGATAGTGGTGCCAATGACCAAGGTGGAAACGCCGAGAAACGGGATCACCCACAGCCATTTATAAACGGTGAGCAGTCGTTTAGTCAGGTCCCGCCGAGACGGGACCGGTTGGGGTGCGGTGTGATTCATCGATGGCTTGCCCGTTGGGTTCTCATTGAGGTATTTCGCCGGCAACGGTGGTCCTGAGCATTTCCCGCCGGTGGCCGTGGTAATCAGCGGTGGCACAGTGTTGAGTGCAGCGGTTATCCCACATGGTCAGGGTCCGCTTGTGCCAGCGTACTCGACAGCCGAAGGAGGGCGAGACCGCGACATCGTTGAGATACTTTAACAATGGCGTACTTTCAGCCAGGCTCATATTGGAAAAGTGGATAGTATAGACGGGGTTAATCCACAGGGCTTTTCTGCCAGTGACGGGATGCGTGCGGATGACCGGATGGATCATGGTCGCCGGCTCTTCCGTTGCATTGGTAATTGTCATGCTCTCCAGGTGATCTTTGAGTTTTGCCTGGGGCCCGTAGGAGCGCGTGGCGCTGTGGACTGCAGTCATATTCTCCAGCAGGTCTTGCATGCCAGTCGAAAGCGATTCATAGGCCGCGTATAAATTGGTGTAAAGCGTGTCGCCACCCACCGGCGGCACGTCGATGGCGTATAGTAGCGTCCTCGCGGGAGGGCGTTGCTGGAACGTAAAGTCGGTGTGCCAGCCGGCGCCAAAGGTATGTGGGGTCTTCTCAGTAGCTTCCTTGATAATGGGCACGACATCGGGGTATTCAGTCAGTCCCGTCAGGTAAGGCGTCTCGCCAACCCCGCCTTGGCGTTGAGTGAGCTCGAGTAACGACTTTGGATTCAGATCTTGATCGGGAAAACTCAGTACCAGATATTGGTGAAAAGCCTCATCGACTTGAGTTTGTTGGTTCTCGGTCAATGGCCGAGAAAGGTCAATGCCGGATACAACAGCGCCCATAGCGCCACTAATAGGGGTGATCTGCAGACTATTCATCTATTTACTGCCCTCGATACGCCATCTTCAGGACCGGCAGTGCGTATTAGCCGGATTGTTGCCAGTATGCCAAATAACAGGGCCGGGGCGTTAGCTGAGGATTGTAATAATCGGCGGAAAGGAGGATTATAAATAGTTCTTACGTAATAGCTTACATAAATAGCTGATGTAACAGGTCGCATAACGGAGGCGATATGGATCTGATAAAAGATCTTGGTAGTTTGGGACTGGCAAGCCGTCTCAAGCGGTTGTCGGACAAAATAATGCAGGACGGTATTCGGGTCTACCGTGAGTCTGGCGTCGACTTTGAGCCTCGATGGTTTCCTCTGTATCAATATCTTGATCGATTTGGGCCGAGTCCGGTGATGGATATTGCTCGTGGTCTGGGTATTACTCACCCTGCGGTCAATCAAGTGGCCGGCCAAATGGTGCAAGCGAGACTGATTGCGCCGTATCGCGATGCACGTGATAAACGTCGGCGCTTGCTGGCATTGACCAGTGAGGGGCGGGCTCTGAAACCGGTTCTGACAAGTCTGTGGTCGAGTATCAGCGTCGCGGTTAATGGTGTGCTGGATGAGTCTCAAGTCGCCTTTCTAAAGGATCTCGATGCTATCGAGGCGGCACTGGACCGACAGGGTTTGTATGCGCGATTAGAGCTGGCGGGTGCCGTGGCTGCCGACCGAGCGCGGCCCGACCGAGCGCGGCCCGACCAAGCGCGGCCCGACCAATCGCGGCTCGACCGAGCGCGGCCCGACCGATCGCCGCCAGAGCTGGTGATAGAGGGTTTCCAGCCGGTGCTGGCCGATACGTTCCGACGTATCAACGAGGAATGGATTACGGAGTATTTTAAACTGGAAACGGCTGATCAAAAGACCCTAAGAGATCCGCACCGATCAATCCTGGAAGCCGGCGGCGATATTCTGTTTGTGCGTGATACTCGAACCGCCGAGATCTTGGGAACCTGCGCGTTGATCAAGCATAGCGAGAGCCTGGCGGAGCTGGCAAAAATGGGGGTGACGAAACAAGCTCGTGGTCGTGGGGCAGGCTTATTGCTGGTACAGGCTATTATCCATCGAGCCAGTGAATTGGGTTTTCAGCGCTTGTTTCTGGAAACCAATGCGCGGTTGGAGCCGGCCTTAAAAATCTATCGACAGGTGGGCTTCGAGCAGTGCGAACCACCCCGTCCGTCGGATTACGAGCGGTCTGATGTCTATATGAAGTTGGCGCTTACTAACTCGCTAAATACTATAAAACCTTAAAAAATGGCATAGCTGTAGCGGGTCCGTTAATATGCGGGCCAGCGGCTGGATGCGGACAATCGGTGAATTTTATGAATGAAACAGAGGCCTTTGTGGCCGGGCATTATCGCCATTACAAGGGGCAGCATTACGAGGTGGTGCTGGTGGCTAATCACAGCGAGACTGAAGAGCCGCTGGTGATCTATCGTTGCCTGTATGGCGACTTTAGCTGGTGGGCCAGGCCCTTAGCGATGTTTGCTGAGTCGGTGCGCATAGACGGCGAGTTAGTGCCCCGGTTTACCTATATAGGCCCTACCCCACACCCGGTGATAGTTCCCCCGGCTGCACCGCCCCTCGGCGAGGCCAGCTAGATGCGCTGGCGTTGCCCGATTTGTGCGGGTGACCTGGCGTTGCTTCAAGGCGGTGCTCGCTGTCCGCTGGGTCATCAGTTTGATCGTGCTCGGCAAGGCTATATCAACCTGTTGCCGGTTAATCACAAAGGCAGCCGAGAGCCCGGTGACGGGGCAGAGATGATCAAGGCTCGGCAGGCGTTTCTGGCGGCCGGTCATTATCAGCCGCTGGCCAATCGACTGGTCACTATTGTCTGTGACGAGGTGCGTGACAGGTTCCGTGACAGCTCGCGCAATACTAGGCCGGTCAATGTTCTGGACTGTGGCTGTGGCGAGGGTTACTACACGAGTGCGCTGGCTGCGGGATTACTGGAGCTTGATACACCTGCTCGAGTCGCTGGCCTGGACATTTCTCGAATGGCACTGCGTCTGGCGTCCCGTCAGCATGCTGGGATCGAATTTGCTGTTGCCAGCAATTTTCACTTGCCGGTACACGATGATCAAATCGATGTGATGATTCGAATCTTTGCGCCGGGTGATTTCGGTGAAGTTCGCAGAGTATTGGGCCCTCAGGGCATCATTATTGTTGTGTCTCCCGGGCCAAGACACTTATATGAGCTGAAACAGGGGATCTACGCTGAACCGCGGAATCACGCAGCGCCAACGATGCCCGAAGGCTTTGATTGCCTGTTCGAAGATACGCTGCATTTCCCTGTGGTGTTGCAGACGCGAGAAGAGATTGACGCGCTGTTGACCATGACGCCGTTTGTCTGGACGGCTCGGCGTGAGACCGTCAGCGAACTGGATCATCTCACGCAGCTGACAACACAAGCGGAGTTTATCATTCGCTGTTACCAGCCCATTGCTGTTTAAACCCTGCGGTCAATGGTCTCTATCTTAAGCAGTCTTTTTGGTGAGCTTGGCCCAGTCAAGCTCAAGGCACATCTGGCCGCTACGATTAGCCATCACCATAAACATCTCGTTACCACGGTCGGTCTCGCCGACGATCATCGAGGCAATGACGGCCATGATTAACCCAGCGGGGGCATGATTGCGGTAATAGCTGAACGCCGTGTTGAAATTCAGATCAACCTTATAAGACTTCAGTACGCCCAGGTAATGCTTTAACAATTGCTGCTCTTCTTTGAGACGCACTTCCGGTAATAGTGATGTGCCTAGAAAATAGCTGGCATCGGCCAACGGGCAACCCAGTGCGATTGACTGCCAGTCAACCACTGCCAGCGGATAAGGCCCACCGAACATCATATTGTCGAGCCGGTAATCCACATGAACCAACACTGGCGGTCCATCGTAAAAATTGCTGTAGGCATCGAGTCGTTCGCCAACCAGCGTACAGGTTGTGATATAGTCATTATCCAACAGACCGGTGTAGCGTGCCTGGAAACCGGGTTCTAGGGTCTTATAAAGGCCCTGGACCATTTCGGCGTTTTCTGGCGTCATGCTGCCGTTGAGTAAGGGATATTGCTGCAGCGATTTATCTCCCCACCGTGGGCCTTGCAACTTCGCCAGTTGTTCAAGCGCCAGCGCGGCTTGATCGACGGTGCATCCCGCCAGTTGATCACCCTGTTCCCCCGGTGCCAAGTCTTCCATGACGATGACGAAATCATGAGTAGTTTCATCAGCGCTGGCGAACAGCACGTCAGGGGTTTGGATGTCGACGCTGGCCTGCAGGTTTTCGTAGAAGAAGACCTCGCGAATATAATTCTGCAGGTCAATACCGCTTTGTTTACTGGTGGGGTCAGAGGACGCGAATTTGCCTACCACAGACTGCGGAACGCCAGGGCCTGACAAGGTGAAACGGACATTTTCGCCAACTTGGCCGGTGCCAATGGTCACAGCGTCGAAAGCCTCCACGCGGCCATCCCGGCCAGCGTGTTGAAGGACCAGCGTGAGCCACTCGGGCGTGACCTGATCGGGTCGAGTTATCAATGTAGGCGACATAGGTATTCACAGTTTGAGTGTCGTGCAAGAATAGGTTCAGTGAGAGTCTGATGCAACTTCGAGTTGTGGGTTTATCAGCATCAAGTTGTGAGTGATGTTAAATAGCTCGGCTGCCATGCTCAAGCTGACAAGCGCCAGCGCGTGTGGGGGAGCTTTTAACCCAGCGGGTCGTCGAGTGCCTTATGCTAGCGTGTCTAAACAAAATAACAGCAGCAGCGACTGCCCCTGGTGAGCACCAATGACTAAAAGCTTATTTATTTTTCGCCGTGACCTAAGGGTTTTCGACAACACGGGTCTACTGGAAGCCGCGCGCCAGTCGGGTGAGGTTGTTGTTTGCTTTATTTATGACGAAGCTATTTTGGCAGGATATACCGAGGGTGACTTTCGCTTGGAATTTCTCCATGCCAGCCTCTTGGATTTGAGCCAACAGATACAAGCTATTGGTGGACGTTTGAATGTGTTTTTTGGCAAGCCCCAGGATGTGGTTGAGGGTCTGCTCAATACCGAGGCGTTCAGTTGTGTTTATGTGAATCGCGATTATACCCCCTATAGCCGCCGACGAGACGCCGGCCTGGAGGCAGCCTGTCGGTCTCGCGGTGTGCATTTCTTTACGGTTAGCGACGCCTTGATTAATGAGCCTGAGCAAGTGTACAAGGGTGACGGCGGCCATTATGCCGTCTTCACGCCCTTCTATAATCGGGCGCGACAATTATTTGTCGCGCCTCCTCAGGACTGCATGCCTACCAATCTCTGTTCGACTAAGTACAGTGATATCGTACTGGAGGACTTACCGTCAGGGGTGCCCCGAGGCAAAGCCCAGTCTGTATTTTTGCCGGGCAGGCAAGGTGCGCTGCAGGTGTTGGCGAATCTGGCGCCACTGGAGACTTATGAAACAGATCGCAATTTCCCGGCATTGCCAGGCACGAGTCATCTGTCGGCACACATGAAATTCGGTACCTGTTCGGTGCGCGAGGCTTACCAGGCGATTGCCGAAAATCTCGGTGACCAGCACCCTTTATTACGGCAGCTTTACTGGCGTGATTTCTTTACCCATATCGGATTCCACCGACCGCGAGTTTTTGGTCATGCCTTCCGCGAACTTTATGATGGTATTGTCTGGGACCAGGCAGGGGAAAAATTTCAGTGTTGGTGTGAAGGGAAAACCGGGTTCCCGATTATCGATGCCGGTATGCGCGAGTTAGTAAACACCGGTTATATGCACAATCGTGTGCGGATGGTGGTCGCGTCATTTTTAGTGAAAAATCTGCATGTGGATTGGCGCTTGGGCGAGGCCTTCTTTGCTCGGCACCTGACGGACTATGACGCCTGTGTGAACAATGGCAGCTGGCAATGGGCGGCGTCCACTGGTGCAGATGCGCAACCTTATTTCAGAGTCTTTAACCCCTGGCGACAACAACTTAAGTTTGATGTCGACGGCGTGTATATTAAGCGATGGGTACCGGAGTTAGCGGCCTGGCCAGCCAAAGCAATACACCGGTTGGAGAAAGATTCGACTGGCTATCTGGCGCCCATCGTCGATTTGCGAGCCAGTGCCGAGGAGATCAAAGCGCGTTTCCGTGGCCTGAAAGATGCTCGTGGCTTAATCTAGTGGAGTGTCGACCGACAGGGTGCTTGTGGTCGGGCGGGTAGCGACGATGGGTGAACCGAAATGAATCATGCCACCTTCAAGCAAGTGTTGGCGCTGCCGGCCAGTGCGCCTGACGCGGTGCTGTTCTATGGCCAGTCCGAGCAACAATTCGGTGAACTTTGGCTGCCCTCGGACGCGCCGGCTGAGGGCGCGCCGCTATTGATTTTGATCCATGGTGGTTGTTGGTTGAATGCCTTTGATATCGCTCATAGTCGAGGGATGGCGATGAGCCTGAAGCTGCAGGGCTATGGGGTTTGGTCCCTGGAGTATCGACGAGTCGGTGCTGCAGGGGGTGGTTTTCCCGGTAGTTTTATGGATATCGGTGCGGGCGTAGACTACGTTCGGCAGTTGCATGACTATCCGCTGGATCTGCAACGGGTCGTGCTGATCGGGCACTCGGCGGGCGGGCACTTAGCGCTGTGGGCGTCGAGTCGTGCCCAGTTGTCAGCCAGTCACAGATTTTACCAGGCGGGAGCTTTGCCAGTTCAAGGTGTCATTGGGTTGGCGGCCATTATAGATTTGGCGGCGTATGCGCAAGGTCATAGTCAATGTGAGCAGGCGGCGGTGAAGTTGATGGGTGGCACGCCGGAACAACAACCGCTGCGCTACCAGTGGGTTTCCCCCGTGAACTTGCCGCTGGCGTCGAATGCCTTATTGATCCAGGGCATCGATGACAGCATCGTGGCGTTTGCACAGAGCGAGGCAGCGGCAGCCAGAGTTGACGCCGAATGGTTACCCATAGCCAATGCTGGTCACTTTGATTTAATTCATCCGGAATCAGATGCCTGGGTATCTGTGTTGCATGCTATCAAGGGAGTCTGCAAACCATGACCCGACAGGATTGTATTGAGCTCGATGCAGCGGATCCGCTGCGCGCTCACCGGCTCCACTTTGCGCTACCCAGTAACCTGATTTACCTGGACGGTAATTCACTCGGCGCGCTACCCCATGTAGTCGTAGAGCGCCTGCACGCGACGCTGAGTCAGCAGTGGGGAACGGATCTGATCAGGGGTTGGAATCAGCATTGGATTGATTTGCCGACACTAGTCGGAGAAAAAATAGCGCCGATTATCGGTGCGGCGCCGGGTCAGGTGATTTGTGCTGATTCCACCTCCGTCAACCTGTTTAAGCTGTTGGCCGCAGCTCTGCAACTGAACCCAGGGCGCACGGTGATTCTGTCTCAGGATGATAATTTTCCGACAGATTTGTACATGGCCCAGGGTTTGTCTGCACTGATGGGCGAAGCCCGCTGCGAGTTGCGGCAGGTGCCAGAAGCGCAGTTGCTGAATAGCTTGAATGCCGACACGGCGGTCTTGCTGCTCACCCAAGTGAATTTTCGCAACGGTCGATGTCATGATATGCAGGCGCTGACGGCGGCTGCCCATAGCGCCGGTGCGTTGGTTCTGTGGGATCTGTCCCATAGCGCAGGTGCCATGCCGATACAACTCGATAGCTGGAAGGTTGACCTAGCCGTTGGCTGTGGTTATAAATTTCTGAATGGTGGGCCCGGTGCGCCGGCTTATGTTTATGTGGCAGCCCGGCATCAGGCAGCGGCGACTCAACCGTTGACAGGCTGGATGGGTCACGCCGCCCCCTTTGATTTCGATCAGGACTATGCGCCCGGCGCCGGCATGTTGAGATTCCTCTGCGGTACGCCATCTATCCTCGGCCTCAGTGCGCTGGATGCCGCGCTGGATCTGTGGGCAGATATGGATCTCGAGCAAGTCAGGCTCAAGTCGCAGCAATTGGGTCAATTGTTCATCGCCCTGGTTGCCGCCGAACCGGTGCTGGGGGTCCTTGATTTATTGAGTCCCGCAGTGGCTGACCGTCGAGGCAGTCAGGTTTGTTATGAACATCAAGCAGGTTACGCCATGGTTCAGGCGCTGGCTGAGGTCGGGGTGATTGCAGATTTTCGAGCCCCGAACATTCTGCGGTTCGGTTTTAGCCCACTATATACTCAGTTTGTTGACGTCTGGGACACCGTGGTACAACTGACAGCGCTGGTGTCGAACGGGACCTATCAGCAGGCTAGGTTTCAGCTGCGCAGTTTGGTTACCTGATTGCTGTCGCAAGCTGCTAAAAGTGACTCGCCAGATCGGCGAGTGAAGGCGTGGTGGAGGTGATCAGCCTCCACGGGGGCGCAAAGCATGGTTCGGCGAGATGAAGCCGCAAATAAACATTCGATGCAGCCAGTGAGTAAAATCTTAAGGATTCAATACAAGCGATTTTTTGACGGTCATAATTTGCGCTGGTCGAACCGTCAAGGATGGATACCTGTGTGGTAGACTAGCGGCGATGAAAAACCCTACATATTTTGCCACTGCGCCGAAAGGCATGCCAGACCTGCTTGTCACCGAGCTGCAAAGCTTTGGCGCGACCAATGTCGCTGAAACCCGTGCCGGTGCGCAGTTTGAAGGCTCGATGGAAGTCGTTTATCGAGCTTGTCTCTGGTCGCGTCTGGCGAACAGAATATTGTTGCCGCTGAAGACTTTTCCCGCCGATTCACCGGAGGCGCTCTACGCGGGTGTTCGCAGTATTGATTGGACAGCGCATCTCTTGGTCAATCAAACACTGGCAGTTGATGCCAACGTCTCAGCATCAAAAATCACCCACAGTCATTATGCGGCACTAAAAATCAAAGACGCGATTGTCGACAGCTTCGCTGAAAGCCATGGCGATCGCCCGAATGTGGATGTTGATCGGCCAGACATTCGCATCAACTGTTACATTCATCGAGATCAGGCGGCGTTGTACCTCGACTTGTCGGGTAGCAGTTTGCACCAACGTAATTACCGATTAGAGGCGGGTCAGGCGCCGCTCAAGGAAAATCTAGCAGCAGCGCTGTTACTCCGGGCTCGTTGGCCAGAGATACTGGCTGACAAGGGCGCCTTTGTGGATCCGATGTGTGGGTCTGGCACGCTGGTTATCGAGGCGGCGATGCTGGCCGCGGATATCGCTCCGGGCCTGACCCGTGACTACTATGGTTTTCTCGGCTGGCGACAACATGATGTGGCGTTATGGGAGGGGCTGATCAAGGAAGCGGAGAGTCGCCGTGAAGCTGGGCTGTCGAAATTACCTACTATGCTGGGATTTGATAACGATCGCCGGGTGCTAGAGCAGGCCAGGGATAACGCCAGGCGTGCCGGTCTGGACGGCAAGGTAGAGTTTGCGTTCCAGGACATAGAACATTTTCGCCACAGTTTCCCCGCCCATGGTCTGGTTGTGACAAACCCCCCCTATGGCCGTCGTCTAGCTGAAACTAATGAGTTACCGCGACTATACCACGCGTTGGGAACCATGCTGAAAACGCACCTGCGTGGTTGGAAGGCGGCGCTATTTACCGAGGATCAGACCCTCGGTAAGCACCTGGGCCTGCGCGCGGATAAACTCCATACGCTCTACAACGGTGCCATTGCCTGCAAGCTGATTCACTTCACCATTGAAGAGAGTCACTTCTACCGAGATGCTCGGCTGCCGTTTCGGGTTAAACCCGCTGAGCTCTCAGAGCACGCGGCCATGTTCCGCAACCGTCTAGACAAAAATCTCAAGCAATTGACCAAGTGGGCGCGTCGAGATGGGGTGTCCTGTTTTCGAGTCTACGATGCCGACTTACCTGATTACGCCGCAGCGATTGATGTCTATCGTCGCGCCGGCGCGGCCACAGGATCAGACCCCTCAGAGGTTGTTGAGCAATGGGTCTGTATTCAAGAGTATGCCGCGCCACAGACCATTGATCCGGAGAAAGTCGGACTTCGAACTCGAGAGCTGGTCACTGTCGCGCAATTGGCGCTGGATGTTGATGACGATCACCTGTTTTATAAAACCCGAGCCCGACAGCGAGGTGAAAGCCAGTACGAGCGCATCGCCACCGAACGTCGTTTTCATGAAGTCGCCGAAGGTGATTGTCGATTTTGGGTTAACTTTGAGGACTATCTGGATACCGGCCTGTTTCTCGATCATCGACCGATTCGCCAGCGTATTGGCCAACAGGCTCGTGGTAAGAAATTTCTGAATCTGTTTGCCTATACTGGTGCGGTGACAATTCATGCGGCCCTAGGGGGTGCCGCCGCCACGACGACAGTGGATATGTCTCAAACCTATTTGGATTGGGCGCGGCGGAATTTTGAGCTTAACGGTTTGGATGAAAAAACTCATCGGTTGGTGCAGGCTGATTGTCTGCAATGGCTTTCCCAGCAGCGGCAAGAAGCCAGCTATGATTTGATATTCCTTGATCCGCCGACATTTTCAAATTCCAAACGAATGGCTCAATCCTTTGATGTCCAGCAGGATCACGGCCGTCTGATTCGCCAGGCGATGCGTTTGTTGCACCCTGACGGAACCCTGTATTTTTCAACTAATATGCGTAATTTCAAGCTTGATGAGGATATCCAGACGCTGTTTGAGACGAAGAATATCAGTAGCGAAACCATCCCCCATGACTTCAAGCGGCGGCAAAATATTCATCATTGCTGGCTCATGACCCCGAAGAAAATCAGCGCACAGTCAAACAACGCCAGCCCGTGGCCAACCCGTTAGTGCAGAGGCCCCGTTAGTGAAGAGGCCGGGCTGGTAAGGCTTTTTGCGGTCACTAGCGGC
>JABBAY010000229.1 GCA_018607725.1 K189A clade bacterium | reverse complement strand
ATGGTTTTGTGTTGCGCCAGGTAGCTTCTGGTTGGGCGGCGGGATTACTTTGAGTAGGCATAGATCTGGATAAGGTGTAGTTGGTAAATCGGGAGTGAGTTGTTTTGTCGCGAATACCAAAGGAAACATTACCTCTAAGCCTCTGCTAAAAACATTCAATGCCGTGATAATCTATATTTTTATTATGTAAAAATGTGGAGTGGATATAATGAATAAACGATTTTTATCAGTCGCTGTACTATCCACAGCACTTCCACTCTGGCAACTCCGGCAGCCACAAATTATCACGAATTATTAATGCCTCCCGCATAAGTCGGCCAGCTAATTGTTACTTACCAAGGTCAGCATTCTTCCAAAGTCGAAGCCGGCGCAATCCCCAAATTAAAAAGCTATTGCCTATGCGCGAAAAAACCGTGCTATTCTGTCGGCTTCTGCTCCATGTGGCTGGCCAAGCGGTAAAATGTGGCTGGACAGGCGGTAAAGTTGGCGCAGTCGACGTATATGAATCTAAAGGGCTTATGGGCAAGGCATTTGCATGACAAGCGGTAGATGCAACTTGGTCGGTCAGCTATGATAACTTTGTCGCCAGTTGCGGTGTCACTGTTGCTGATTCCGAGCTTCCACATTTGTGGCTCGTTAGCGTTTCAACATACTGGGCTAACGACATGCAGTGGTTAGCCTTTACAGCAATGAAAGGTATTTTTTTTCAGAACAATAAGGATACAAGTGTATCCGGTGTAGTCCCACAGATAGAGCGGTTGAGTCAAAACAGAGTTATTGTGAACCGCCATTTTTAAGGAGGTAAAATGAACAAAAACGTAACTGCGACGGCGATGCTAGCATTCGCATTAGTGGGATGTAATGGTGAATCACCTAAAGTGGAAGATGCTCACCCAAAACATGGCAAAGCACATGAAAAACATTGGGGTTATGGAACGGAAAATGGCCCAGCTCATTGGGCAGAATTTTCTAAAACATGCGGAGAAGGAATTCATCAATCCCCTATTAACATCATTCCCGGTGAAACTATTTCCATGGATCATAGTTACGATTTAAGTATGCATGAAGATGTAACTTCTATGAGTAATATTATCGATAATGGCCACTCAATCAAAGTTACACCACATAAAGGTGGAAGCGTAGAACTGCATGGTGAAACATTTAACCTTTTGCAGTTTCATTTTCATGGAAAGTCCGAACATACAATAGATACCAAGCGTTATGATATGGTTGCTCACTTAGTGCATCAAAATCCAGCAACTGAACAGTTAGCCGTTGTTGCTGTTTTCTTTGAAGAGGGAGTGCCTCATCAAATTCTTGATGATGTAGTAAATAATGTCGGTGGAAAGATAAAGATAGATCCTCAAGACTTACTTCCTGAAGATGTTGCTAGCTATTATCACTATGTTGGCTCACTTACAACTCCACCATGTTCTGAGAATGTACAGTGGTATCTTTTAAAAACACCACAAACAGCTTCAAAAGAGCAGATAGAACACTTTAGAGAATTTTATGTTGATAATGAGCGTCCAGTTCAAGAACTTCACGATAGAACAGTAGAGATGAACTAAAAAAGAGATTAACTCTGCTTATGCATACTGCTGATGATCCTTTCCCAAAATTAGGACGATGACGAATATGAGGTTCACTTTTAGACTTACCAAGCTCAGCAAGTGGCTAACTGGACTTCCGTGACTTTACTAGCCCCCTTCTAGCCTGAAAAAATAGGCGTCTTCAAACTTAGCCGGTGAAACGCCGCCTGCATGGCTATGGCGTTTTACCGGATTGCAGAACATCTCAATAAAACTGAATGTCTCTGCCTTTGCAGCGTCTCTTGTTGAAGATATCGCCCGCTGATTTACGCGTTTTTTACAGATCGCAAACAAGTTTTTTTGCAACAGCATTGTCATGGGGGTTCCTCGGCGACTCATCGATGGCTTGAGGTTGTTTGCCTGGAAGAATGCCACATAATCTACACCGCTGTATTGGCTTCTTTGATCACTATGGACTAACACCTTTTCCTTCGGCTAACGCTATCGCAGGTCGTAATTTGGGGAGCTAAACGCCAGTCTTTGGTGCAGTGCGGTTCCTGTTATATGTGCCTATCTGACGGCCGCTTGTTTTAAATCCGCGAGCCATCCATTCGACTTCAATATAGATATCCGCAGATTTAGCATCTATGCTTCGCCGCGATCATTGGACCACGAGAGTGAGCTCATCTTCGTCATGGCTCTATTTTGGGATAAGGTCAGAGACTGCACAGATATTAATATTATCTTAACAAACCTTGCATAATTAATATTATCTTAACAAACCTTGCATACAATCACCCCAGAACATCCTATCGAAAAACAAAGGAATTAGGAAAATGTCAACGATGAATTACGGCTTACGGCTATTTATCAGAGCTCTACTAGCTACAAGTTTCGTTCTCGGCACATTTGGGAATGCCTATGCAGCAGATAAGGCACTGCTCGATATTCTGCTGGAAAATAAAGTTATCACGCAAGCACAGCATGAGAGCCTGCTAAAAAAGGAAGCTCTGACCCAAGATGATCTTTTTGTAGTTGCGCCAGCAGAAACCGCCTCAGTAGAAGTCAAAGCGACGACGGCGGGCAACAATGTTCCGGCCCTGCCATCCACCGCCGATGTTGCGTTACCTACCGATGAGTATATTCAAATTGCTGTGGCAGACGCCGTAGCCGCTAGGATTGACAAGGATTTTCCAGTTACTTCCAGTTACACAAGCAAAGGATTACGACTTGAAAGCCGGGACGGAAATTGGCAAACCAATCTTCAATGGCGTGCTCAGATGCGCTATACCAATCCACTCTCTAGCGATCCAAGACAACTTGGTGATTTTGCAGATGCCGATTCATCGAATTTTGAAGCACGCCGACTCCGCATGAAAATTGGCGGACACGGTCACCAACCGTGGTTGAAGTACTATTTCGAGGTTGATCTTCAACCAAGCCGAAACTCAAACTCAAGCGCAGCTTCCTCTAGCGCTCGCGTTATAGATTGGCGTATCGACATCGCTAAGTGGGCCGCTGGTGGACTACGCGTCGGACAGTGGAAAATTGACCTGAACCGAGAGCGAGTAGACTCGTCCGGTCGGCAGCAATTTGTCGAACGATCCATTGTTAACCGCACTTTTACGATCGACAGACAAGTTGGGGTCCAATGGCGAGGACATGCGTTTAAAGGCACTGCAGCTGATTTGCGATACTACGTTGGAGTGTACAACGGCGAAGGTCGTGGCGTACAAAATGCCAATGGAGACCTGATGTACTCTGCACGGGCGCAGTGGAACTTTATGGGTCGTGACCTGCCATCAAAACAGGGTGATGTCGAATTCACAGAGCAGCCAACAGGTAGCCTAGCATTTGCTGGCATGACCACAGAAGGTCCTTGCACACGCTGGTCCTCGTCAGGATGCGGCAATTTAGATGGATTCTCTTCACCTGCATCGGCCAACGCGGATCAGTTTAAAGTCGAACAGGCGGTCCAGGAGTTCGCGTTTAAGTACCAGGGCTTCTCCGTGCAACAGGAATGGCATCGTAAATTTATCGACGACCGATTAACGGGTACTAGCAATGATCTCACCGGTTTTTATCTGCAGTCCGGTTACTTCTTTAACAGCCTAACCCCCGTGGTGCCAAAACCGTTAGAGTTCGCGATCCGATACGCTTTTGTTGAGGAACCCAATGAGGATGATCGATCGCTCTATAATGAACGTGAAGAATACACAATCGCCGCAAACTGGTACTTCGCAGGACACAGCAATAAGATAACACTTGATTATTCGTACCTGACTATCGATGACGGATTTTTAAACGGGGACGATAACTCGAACCGAATGAGGCTACAGTGGGACGTGTCTTTCTAATCCCGACAGCCTAATCTTGCGCTAGATAAAAAGGCCCCTAAACAGGGGCCTTTTTGCTAACCGCCAAAGACCCTTTTTTTATAACAGCGATGTGGAACCTCCCTAGCCGCCCATAGTCTTGATCGGAATCACTACGTCACTGAGGTTTTGGGCAACTATCTTGCGAATCTCCATGGCTAACTCGCGAAAGAAGGATTTTTCAGGGGAAGTGTTTCGCCATACCAGAACATGATTCCGCACGACATTGACCCCCTCCACGTCGGCGATGCGCAACTCATTCTCTTCTCGAATTTCAGATTTAACATAGAGCGCTGGTAAAAATGCTGCTCCCATTCCCATCACGACCATCTGCCTCAGTGTATCAAGACTTGTTCCTTCGAAGTCACGGCGGACCTCCGCACCAACATCTTCGCAAAGATCAGAAATCTGTCGATGGAACAGATGATGTTCACTGATTGTCAGCACTCGTTCCCCGAATAAGTCTGCGCGATTTAACCGCCGTTTGTTTGCCAACCTATGCTCCCTGGACAAGGCAAATTTAAGCGGTTCACGAAACAATGGAAAAACCGACAATTCTTTAGACATGATCGGCTGCGTACTTAGTATGAAATCATGCCTTCGATCTAACAGGCCAGTCTCTAGATCATTGGGCGTTTCTTCTCGAACATACAGTTGCAAGTTTTCGTATTGCGCGTGGATTGGCGTCAGAATATGTGGCAATAAATAAGGACCAAGTGTTGGGGTGACTCCTAGCCTGTACGTACCCAGACCCCCGCCGGCGAGTGTTCTCGATTTACTGGCGAATCCATTGACTTCCTCAAGCACTCGCTTAGCGCTTGGCAGCAGCTCACGACCACTTACCGTCGTCGTCGTGCCATTCCTGGAGCGTTCAAATAGCTGCAGACCGAGCATATCCTCTAGTATCGCCATTTGGTTACTCAACGCAGGCTGCGTGACTTCCAGACGAAAAGCTGCCTGTCGAAAGCTGCCACATTCCGCGATGGTCGTGAAATAACGAATCTGCTTTAAGCTCAAGCGACTAAGGATATCCATGACATTTCCAAAAAACTTAACATAAGTAAATATTATCACGAACGTTGCATTATAGGATAACAACTATCACCTTCCCGCGGCTAAAGTGCTCTCCGCTGCTCACTTAGATCACTCAATGGCATCAGGAATTTCATTATGGAAAAAGTAATCTCAGGATTTGTACGCTTCACGTCATCTCCATACAACGAGAGGAAACAACTCTTCGCAGAGCTGGCTACTGGCCAGAGCCCAGAAGTGTTATTTATCACCTGCGCTGATTCACGGGTCGACCCGAACTTGTTGACACAAAGCCAGCCTGGAGATCTATTCATTATTCGAAACGCTGGCAACATAGTGCCTCCACACGCTAAGGTTGCCGGTGGAGTTACCGCTTCGATTGAATTTGCGGTTGCTGCCCTGGGCGTAAAGCACATCGTTGTCTGCGGTCACTCCGATTGCGGCGCAATGAAAGGTGCGCTAAATCCAGCAGGACTCGACGGACTACCGCATGTTCAAGAATGGCTTGATCATTCCAGGGCCGCTGTCGAGGTCGTGAAAGCCAAGCATGGCCAGGCCACAATCAACGAGTTATCGAACGTGACCGAAGAGAACGTACTGCTTCAAATGCAACACTTGAAAACTCACCCTGCTGTCGCTAGCCGACTGAGCACCGGTGAGGTTGACCTGCATGGCTGGGTCTATGATATCGAACACGGCACTGTAAATGCTTTTGATGAGGCTCAGAACTCGTTTATTCCTGCTGAAGAGCGTTACGCGGACCTTATTCAAAAAGGTAAAGACGATCGACTTCAAACCGCGAGCTAAATAAAGGTGTGCCGATAAGGTTTTCCCGCAAGCATATTCCCGACCAATCCCCTAAAAATTTATATAAAAGGCAGTCTGAATGTTTGGTATCCATACTAAAAACTTACGGGGCGATTTATTTGGCGGCGTCACCGCCGGTGTCGTCGCGCTACCACTAGCACTAGCCTTTGGCGAGGCGTCGGGCGCGGGTCCCATCGCCGGTCTCTATGGCGCTATCATTGTTGGTTTTTTTGCGTCATTGTTCGGTGGCACGAGCTCTCAAATTTCAGGCCCTACAGGTCCCATGGTGGTTGTATTCGCAGGCGTCTATGCGACCTTGAATGGCTCCCCGGAACTGGTTTTCGCCGTCGTTGTATTAGCAGGATTGATCCAAATCCTGTTTGGCGTTCTGCGTTTTGGTCAGTACATTCGGCTAGTGCCCTATCCTGTCGTATCCGGTTTCATGAGCGGAATTGGTTGCATTATCATAGCCCTACAGTTCAGCCGTCTCTTTGGTCATGAACCCGAAGGCGGTGGCACTATTCCTGCATTAGCGGCAATACCTAGCTCAGTGCTAGATCCGAATTTTGTGGCCCTAGCGCTTGGCATAATGACACTAGTGATTGTATTCAAATGGCCTAAGGCCTTGGGAAAATTTGTACCGGCACCATTGGCCGCATTGATCATTGGCACTGTCACCAGCGCGATGATCACAGGCGCACCCATTTTGGGCGATATTCCCACAGGCTTGCCGTCGTTCATCATGCCGATGTTCAGCGGTGACACCTTTCTCATTGTTGTTGAGGCTGCCTTAATCCTGGCGGTGTTAGGCTCAATTGACAGCCTCCTCACCTCTTTGGTGGCAGACAACATGACGCGAACCCGACACAGCTCGAATAAGGAGTTAATTGGTCAAGGCATTGGTAACACAGTTGCTGGTCTATTTGGCGGTGTTCCTGGTGCAGGCGCTACGATGCGGACCGCAATCAACATTCGTACTGGAGGTTTAACAAAACTATCAGGAATCACGCATAGCATTTTGCTTTTGGCTGTCGTTGTCTCATTAGGCCCGTTGGCCTCGCAAATCCCGCATGCTGTATTAGCGGGCATTTTAGTGAAGACGGGTTACGACATCATCGATTTCGCTTATATAAAACGTGCGCACAAAGGCCCCCGCTGGGATCTGGCACTCATGGTTCTGGTGGTTCTTCTGACCGTCTTCGTTGACTTAATCACAGCGGTTATGGCCGGCGTGGTGATGGCAGCACTCGCCTTCGTTAAAGAAATATCAGACGCACAACTTAAGGCGCTTGGCGATTTGGATAACAATAGTTTGACGCTCGAACTCACTGAAGAAGAAGTTGCGCTGTTAGAGAGTGTGGATAATAAAATTAGCTTATTTGACTTTGGCGGACCTTTGAGTTTTGGTGCAGCTGCCGATGCCGGACATCATGTACGGGAGAAATCGAAAGGCATATCAGCACTGATTCTAGACTTTAGCCGAGTCCCTCATGTTGATGTTTCAGCGGCAAGAGCCGTTGAAACTATCGGTAGCGACGCACACGCAGCTAATAAAGAGGTTTTCGTGTCAGGCATGAGCGACGAAGTTCGCACGATGCTTAGCGACCTGAATAACGAGTACTGCTTATCTCATGGTGTAAATTTTAAAACTCGTGTTGATGCTATCAGGTCGGCTGTGGAGTATTTGCAGGAAACCGAAAGAAAACTCGCCGATGTGCCGCCTGCTTAGGTTGGATTGAGTTGGGTTAGGTTAGGTTGGGTTGGGCTAGATTAGACTTCGCCCAACCCTCAACCGTGGCATTCATCGTGTCCTTGCAGAATCATGATCGGCCAGCCCGCGCCTCATAGAAATATTATGCCGCAATCTCGCCTATGCAAGAAAGCATCACCAAAACAACAGTTAATCACCCTGCTTGGCTCTGCTGCGCAACGCAGATAGCCAGCATATTCGCCGTTACACCCAGACAAATAAATTCAATCGATCTGTCTTGAACTAGATCAAACGAACCACCACGAAACTTTATTGAACCCAGCATACAACCTGGACCTGTCAGACTAGGTATTGATCCGCTCAGCCTTGATCACAGGTCTCACGGCAACCCCATTGTTTTGTGCATGCCGCATACCGAGTCGCCATAGCTTGAGCACCGTTCTTTTAAGGGTGCAACAAGCATTGAGATCATGTTGATCCACTGCAGACCCAGCCTCGTAACAGAATTTCGGTTAGGCGACTGCTATAGTTACTGTTATGGTTAGGCAGGAAGCGGGCTGGCGATGGCAGAAGCAGACTATCAAATGATAGACGACGGGTTACGGATGATGCGCCGGTACCCACCACACGTAATGGCTATGTGGACAGCCGTTATATGCTGACCGAATACGCACGGAACACTTCACCCCTGCCGTTCGGGCCTGCTGTGAATATTAAAACGTGCTAGACCCACATGGGCGATATACGCCTCATCCCAGCATGAATTTTCACAGGAACAAACGATATATTGATTCTGGTAGAGCCTCGATGACATTTGAAGAAACAGTAGAAATGCACTTTGTACAACCTATTCAGGTCCTTCTGGAGGCGTTCGCCAAGGAGGGTGCTGAGGCAGAGCATGCCTACTTCTCCGGCGTTCTGGCTATCGTCAAGGACAACGCCAGCGAGGCGCAAATGCTGGCGGCGGTCATTGAGTTGTCACGCTGCGCATTTCTTGGCTTTTATTATAGCCCGGCGACGCAAAGCCAGATCAACGATTTATTGGATTACTGGATCGACATCGCCCACACCATGTCTGCCGATACCGAGCCACACTAAAAGTTCTTTGGCGCCTTAACGAATCCTTACGATCATTGCCGGTTCTAAGGCGCGCGACTGCTTGGCCAACGTAAGCTGGCGGCCACAACTATTCACAGCGATGGTCTGCCCGGCGCAGCAGCTAAGCGCTGACGCAACCGCGTCGCGGGCCATCACTCGAAACATGCCTCCATACTAAGTCCGGATATCAGCCGAGGCTATTGCCCAACACAATATAAATTCAAATCCTCAGAAAATACTCAGGCACAACGCCCACGTCTGTTTTAGGCAGACGTTATTCTGCCGCCTTACACCCGTCGTGCTAACATCACGGCGATTTTCGACCCAGCTCCAACCAGCGTGCACCAGCGCTTAGCTACTGGGCCGGGCAGACCATCGGCAAGTTTGGCCGCCTCGTCTTTATGGTCAATCTCGTCTCGCATGAAGGCGGTTAGTTTCTCTTTCACACTCTGGAATTGCCGCATTTCGGTGTGCACAATCTGCTGCTGATAGTGCGCCTGCACAAACGTCTCGACGGCTGCGACAGTGAGATAAACCGACCGCTCGCTGACGCAGGCAGGCAGAAAGCCCGTCAGAAAGCCTGCGATCCGCCATATCGGTAACAACACACTTCGGTCTTGGGGTGGCAGTAGTGCGTTAATCTCAGCAAGATGTCGTTGTTCCGTGGCGAGATGCCGCAAACAGAATTGGCGCAATGCTGGATCAGGCCGAGTCGCTAACACACCCCGATAGATCCATACGGCGCCAGTTTCGCCCGCTTGGTCAGAGCGCAGCTCTGCCTCAAGCCAAACAGGTAACTCGATTGCGGTGACAGCCATCAGGTTTTGCTCGCCACCATCATGTAGTTCGCCCGCATATTATCTGTGAGAAATAGCTGTCGACGCAGCAGGTTCATGCCGACCCCCGTTTGTGACTGCACCGACAAGCCGCCCTGCTGCAAACTCAGCCGCGCTTCTTCAAGCGTGACATAACGTTGCCAAGAGTGGGTGCCACGGGGCAACCAACCTAAGATGTATTCTGCACCGACAATGGTCGTCAGCCAGGAAAACCAGGTGCGATTAATCGTTGCCAAAAACATCAATCCGCCAGTCGCTGTAAGGTCGCAGGTTCGCGCCATAAATAATGGTAGATTGTTGACGTGCTCAATTACTTCCATATTCAGCACCACATCAAAATCGTCCATATCCGCCAATGCTTCTACTGCGCCGCAACGATACTCAATGACGAGGCCTTGAGCCTGCGCGTGCTCGTGAGCGATGCCGATATTTTTAGCCGCGACATCAATACCGGTGACCTTTGCACCCTGTTTTGCCATCTGTTCGGCGAGCAAACCGGCGCCGCAGCCGATGTCGAGGATGCGAAGTCCTTTGAGGCTGACCGTATTGAAATGTTGTTGGATTTTTTGCGTAACGAACGGCGCACGCAGAGCATTGAGCCGATGCAGCGGCCACATAGGCCCCTGAGGGTCCCACCACTGGTATGCTAGCTGATCAAACTTTGCAGTTTCGCGCTGGTCTTCAGTTGTTATTGGTTGACTGGTCATCGCGTTTATACGCAGCAAAATCTGCGCTAGATGAGTCAAGCACTCTGGGTTGCTGACCTGCTGTGTTCGACCTGGCCCATTGATCGATACCAACCCGTTCAATATCAAGCGATGACTCAGATGCAGCGACCATCCCAGCACAGCGATTAGCGCCAATTTTTAATAGGTCCAGGCGGTTGCGGGGTATTTAAGACGACGCTCATATTGTCGTTACTGGCCACTCTGGCACTTAGTGGCAAGTCAGAGCACTTACTGACCAGCCCAGCTAGGCAACTATCGACTTTCGCCCCATTAGTAGGCAACGCACCTCTTTGGCGCACCATGATAGAGCGACTTTTTAAAATTCAGGCGCCTCGAGGCCCCATATTTGTAACGAGTCCAAGGTTGCGCGGTTTTGGCACAGCTCTTGCTGAATACCCTGTAGCGGGTGACAGTGATCACCCCTCACCACTATCAACAAAGGGATAACACTAGACATGAACTCACGAATTCTCTCTCTCGCCGCGGCCGGACTCTTACTTTCAATTGGCACTGCGCAAGCAAACGAATGGACTGCCAATGTCGCCGCTTCCAACAACTATGTCTGGCGCGGTCTGACTCAGTCAGTCAACGAAGTCGCGGTCTCAGGCGGCATCGACTTTACTGCCGATAGTGGGTTCTACGCAGGAACCTGGGTTTCAAACGTGAGCTACGCGGCTGACGATGTCTATTCCTATGAACACGACCTCTACGCTGGCTTCTCCGGCGAAGCTGGCGGGATCAGCTACGACCTCGGTTACCTTTACTTCAACTATGATGAAGAAGCAGAATTCGACTTTGGCGAAGTTTATGGCTCAATCGGATTTAATGCGTTTACTATTGGTATCAATATCTTAGCGAATACCGAAGCCGATGAAGGCCTGGGCCAGGACTTCGGCTTTGGCAAAACAACCTACACTTACGCGGATTATGCGACAGAAATAGGCAACGGCGTGGAGCTGGGTTTGCACGTTGGCTTTCATCAAGGGGATTTCTCTGAAGCCTTCAACGGCGTTCCGGATGACTATGCTGACTACAATGTCTCGCTGTCAAAGGATGGCTTCACTTTTATGATCACGTCTACAGATCTGGACGATGCCGGCCCGGATGCCCTGGACAACGATGAAGTGAAGTTTGTAGTTGGCTATGCTGTGGACTTCTCGCTATAGGCTGTTAGATAGCTCGCCACATCGGCGAGCACTTTACAGAAGCCCCTAAAAAAAGGGAGTGGAATGGCCCAATTGGTCTTTCGGCTCCCTTTTTTGTTCCCGTCCTCGTTCTCATATTAATGAGCGACAGGGGACACTGATGACTGAGTTATTTAGTAATTTAGTGACCATCATCTATCGAGGTGGGCTCTTCAGTCATCAGCGCCCCTCCATCTACCTCCATTTAAAGCGAACAACTACCTCTTGAGATCGATCAAGTGGTAGCATTCGCCTCCGCGACTA
>JABBAY010000126.1 GCA_018607725.1 K189A clade bacterium | reverse complement strand
GCCAACGATATTAAGCAGCATAAAAAATGTAAATTTTACCCCGACCCCAATTATATTAAGCAGCATAAAAAATGTAAATTTTACCCCGACCCCAATTAAGAGGCGGTTTGGTCTGGGACTTAGACGCCTGCGATTCTGCGTTGAGTTAAGCCATTAAACGTGACGGGAGTGGAGTCGATGTTGGTCGCAGAGTGGCTAAGCATAAGCTGAAGTATCCAGGTGCTTAAAAATCGTTCCAAGGGAACAGGTTAGAGGCTCCTTGCAGTTAAGCATATGGATTTCTTCGAGCGTCGAAATTCGCTGACGTTGGGCTTCCAGAGGCGTGATGAGCTGTCCCCATCTAACTGCTTGTAAAACCTGTCACTGCCGTCAACTAGAACAACATTCACGCTATTCACCCAAAAACGGTAATGCCCTGTCAGAAACTATTTCTAGCCAAATAATCCAAAATCCACATCGTCAAAATTCGCTAGACCTGGAAAAACGTCAAGAATTTCTTGCCCGCTTAAGCCAAACCATTTAGCTAGGTTAGATGCGTATTGCTCGACGCTAATGTCTGGGATTGACAGATTGTAGAGCATCTTATCGGTCTCGACGTCGAAAGCTGGAACCTCTCCAATTAACTGACCGCCATTCACCGGAGAACCCATAACGAAATAATGGCCACCCCAACCATGGTCAGTACCATTGGCGTTAATGGTGGGTGTACGACCAAAATCAGACTGACTAAAGGTAACCACACGCTCGTCAACGGCGCGCGCCTCAAGGTCGTTCTGAAAGGCTTCAAGATTTTCAAACAATGCAGATACTAAATTCGGCAGATCTCGATCCTGATTGTCATGGGTATCGTAACCATGCATTTGGACCATGATGACTTGTCGATTTTGGTTGAGACGAGGTGCTGCTTCAATTAACCGTGCCGCCATTTTAAGTTGCTGTTGAAAGTTGGTTGCCGAATGCCCAGCGGTGGCTGGATAATTTACTTGTGTTTCGTTCGTAGTTGTCAGTACTTCAGCAAGTTCGGCTGAGTTTTCTAAGGTGCGTACATGCCTTGCTGCCAGCTCAGACCCCATGAGATTGGCGCGCTGTTGATTCTGGAGATTATAAAAGAGTGCTTGCTGCGCAGGCACCGAGTTTTCGTCGTAGATGCGCGGAATATTTTGTACACCCCGCGGGTCTACCGTAAATGTGGGCATATTCAGTGTCGTTGTGAAAAGCTGAGAGTTATCTAAGGATATATTGGGCGTGATTGCCGTTGATTGCAGTTGCATCAACTCTAGCATCCGCGCTCCCCATCCTTCACGCGCATTCGGATCCATGCCAGCACTTTGCCAGAGGTTAACCTGAGAGTTATGTGAGCCAATGAAAATGGGCATGGCATTTTGGTTTTGCTCAATCATTGACTTAGAAGTCGGTTGGCGAAGAGGGCCAACGTTACTGACCCACGAAAGCTTTTCCCCCTGAAAAAGATTCGCCATGCTCTGACAAAAAGCAGGCGCGGCAAAATCAGGTAAACCAAAATCAATCAGCGCCTCTTGCTCGATTGCAAGATTTTGCCGAATATTCGTATAGCGCTCATAGGATGCGCTTGTGGCAGGTATAATTAAACCCAGAGAGTCCATTCCGCCATGCAAAAAAACCATGACAAGTGTTTTATAGTCAGTTGGCGCAGCGCTGCTAGCTGCGACTAAATTGCTTAGTAGGCCTAAGCCAGACCCTAAAAACAAATTACTAGACGACACCCCGACGGAGGCAAAACCAGATTTTAGAAATGTTCTTCGATCCATAAATATCCCCTATCGTTGCAGCGAGTATTCTGGCGACAAATAAATTTGATAAATCAAACCGCCCAGCAAGGAATGAATATCGGCAGTTCTATGAGCCTCCGACGAGTAAAAATCAGCCGATAGCTTTTGTTCTAGTCTTGGCGAATAAAAGCTATGCAACTCATTTTTCATCGCTTCAGAAAGCTGTCCTTGGGTCATATATTCGTCTAGGAAATCAATAGCTGCGCTCAGACTTGAAGTTTCAAGACGATCAATGATCGGCGAAAAGTCATGTATCAATGCCGAATTGAGGCGTTCGGTTGACTCTTCTGAAGGGTCCAATGTATGCCAAAAAGCACGTTGTTCGCGAGTCGACACATAAGCAATATGCGACGCATCAGCAACAATCGTTTCCGGGGTGACAACCTGCAGCTCGGGTGCCACTAACCCTAGGTCCGCAAATTCTTGATTGGGTGTGTGTGTGGGACTATAAAAATTGAAAACGCTGTGAGCCCCTAAAAATCTTTGACTTGGTCGGTTGCGCAAAAAATTTTTAGTCCCCGAATAGCTGCTGACGTTAAATAGACGGTTGAAATTGACAAATTTTAACAGTGGGTCTTTAATTCTACCAAAATTTTGTGTCTGCTCTGTTGGCCCACTGCGGGCTTCAGGATCAAATAGAACCGCTTGTATTACTGACGCCAAATTCCCGCGCTGATTATCTGGATTACTGTTAAACACGGCGGCAACGCGTTCTACATAGCTCGCAGATGGGTTGCTAGTCACAAAATTTTTGATTAGGTGACGAGCGACAAAAGGTCCCAAATTTGGGTGGTAAAATAGACTGTCTATCGTCACCTCAAGACTGTCACGTGGCGATGCTCCGGCTGGCACATAATAATTGCGTAAAAGTTTTTTTGCGGTTTTTTGATGGAATTCTTCGTACGCAGTCATGGGCGCTAACCGGTCTTGCCAGTCGATCGAATGAAAGGTATCACCAAATCTGTAAGATTCTTGGTCTGCAAAATACCAGCCGGTAAAGGCAGCAGCATAATTCTGCACGTCTAGTGGGCTATAGGTCTGTCTTGGCAAACCCGTTGCTTCGTCGAGTATCGGGCTGCCATCTTGGTTGAGAAGTTGCAAACCGACTGTAAACAACTGCATAACCTCCCTGGCAAAGTTTTCATCAGGTCGGATGTTCCTTTCCGGGTCTGCCTTTTCATTACCAAGCATTGCTAAATACATACCCATAGCCGGATGCAATGTCACATCACGCAGCAGATCCCTATAATTGCCAAAGGCGTTACGATGCAAAGTATCGACGTAACCCATGGTCAATTGGTCATGACCTGCGAAATCAAATCGATCAGAAATAACAAATAGCTGACTTAATGCGTACGTCATGCGCTGACGCAACTGATCTGGCTTAGTGAGCGCATTAAGCATGAAGGTTTCATGGCTCAATTGCCTAAAGTTAGCATTTTCACCGCTGTCAATGTCATCAAACTCTGCAGCTATTGATGCCCAGGCAGCGGTGTAAAAATATGGCTCTGTAGAAATTTGTTCTTTAAACCAGGCATCACCACCTTGCTCAATCAAGGCGTCAATATCGCCATCTCTTGGCCCAAAGGTACCCTGATAAAGCAAGCGGATAGCATCCGTCCTATCTTTTAAGGTTGCGTCTGGCGGGGCAGTGCTCACAAAGTTTGGTAGTGGATCTGCTACCGGTAGTGATGGTGTGATGATCAGAGAAGTCCGACCTAATCCACCTCGCCCATCAGAGACTTCTAGGTAGACTGTAAAGGCGTCAGCCATATCTAGCTCAAATTCAACCAAACCGGCCTCTACAGATCTAAGCTTGGCGTAGCTTCCCTCTGGCGGGTCGAGCCGCCATTCTGCCGCTAGATTATCTCCATCAGCATCCGTACTCGAGGTAGATGAGAGTTTTACAGTATTCCCGGCAATAAAATCAGTCACCAATGGATCAATCAAGGCTACAGGAAATTTGTTGCTTTGGGCTTGTCTGGCAGCACTGATGTCGCTAGATCCACTTTCACCGCCGCCCCCGCCCCCACAGGCAGTAGCCATAGCGGTGATCGCAAGTCCGCAAAGGTTTTTGATCAGTCTCATTCGGCGATTTTTTTTATCTTTCACGATCAAGCTTCAACTCCCCCCTAATACCGACAGTCATATAATCTACCAAAAAGAATTGTAGCGTAACGGACCCCAATACTTGGACAGTACTACAAGTGCTTTGCAGTCGATCTAGGCGCTAACCGTTCCACTGCCTCATAGTACACCCGATCAGGCGTTTGATCTCCCAATGACTGAGACTTTCTCTCGGTATTGTAAAACTCAATGTAGCGATTCAGTGACGGGTAATCTCCCCATTCTTAACTTGCTGCAAAAGTAGAGGTCAGGCCACCATGGCCAACTTCTGTTTGGAGGTTATACCGCCCAAGGCCATATTCGATCGTTCTCGATTGTAAGTCCAAAGCCAGCTCGGCGCAAAGTCCTGAACTTCATTGATTGAAGTGAACAGGTGGTGTGCTAACCATTGAGACCTAACCGTCAGGTCATAGTGTTCAACGCAAGCATTCTACTGGGGATTACCAGGCGGGATAATTGCAATCTCGATACCATGCTTTTTAGCCCATTCCGCTTGCGATTCGCTGATGTATTCTGACTCGTTGTCACAACGAATCAGCCGAGGCTTACCTCGCCACTCAATAATCTGATCGAAGGCGCGGGTGACACGTGATGAGCGCAATGACAGGTCTACGTCGATACCAAGACCTTCATGATCGTAGTCATCAATGCCATTGAACAGCCTGTAGCTAAGGCCATCGGCCAATGGATCGTGCATAAAATCCATCGACCAGGACTCGCCGTCCGCGTTTGGTTAATCCCCAAAGGTACAGCTAAGGGTTCTGACTTTTCCCTGATTAACCGCTTTCGTGGCTTGATGCGCATATTGAGCCCCAGTTCCGCTGCCATTGCGTTAATCGAATCAGCCAATCCGCTAGCCTCGCATTTTCATCACTGAGCTTTGCCTGGTAGCGGTAGCAGGTTTCACTGACGCTGAGAATACGGCAGGTCAGACGGATAGACAAACCATGTTCAGCCACCAGTATTGACGCCACCTTGCGTCTGCAAGATGGCTTTACTACTTTCCCTCAATGACCTCCTTGCAGATCTCGGAGACCAGTCACTCCTGGGCAGACATCTTTTTCAGCCGGCGGTTCTCGTCCTCAAGTTCCTGTATAGGCTTCATCAAGGAGGCGTCCATGCCGCCATATTTGGCTCGCCACTTGTAAAAGGTTGTGCTGCTCATACCATGCTCTCGGCATAGCTCCGGGACCTGCAGGCCGCCTTCAGTTTGTTTCAGAATGGCCAGTATCTGGCTATTGGTAAATCTATTACTGCCAAGTTAAAACGATCTAAATAATTCGATATGATTGATAAGTGGTCAATGATCAATCCCTTAATTTATATTTATTATAAAGCTAGGGTTCCTATTCATCTGCTTCCTCTGCTTCATCTGATTCCTCTACGTAAGGTTAATACTCTCATAGGGTGTCCGCTCAGCTGCTCTGCGCCTGTTGTGTTCTGGATTTAGGCGGCGTATTGTCGAAATCAGGCTGCGAGATTGTTGAGTACATCCACAGAATTTAAATTCGAAATGACGGTTAACGACTAGTTCGCGCTCTGTAAGACGACCAATTAGGAAATTATGGCATATGCATGGTCTGGCACTCACATACACAGCGCTGTCTGTCTACTCACTGGCCGCACAGCAGAATTCTTACAGGTTATTCGCTAATACTCGTATATCCTATTTAGAAGACATAGAAGACATAGAAGATGTAGGAGACCGGCAGCCATATCGAGATCTTACGGTTAGATTGGACTGCGAAGGCGGAATAATGCGGCCGGAGATATGGGAGCTTTCCCAAATTGGCCCTGGGCAACACGTTAAACTCCAAGATCGATCTCTCCAGTTTTCGCACGATTATCTGCTTAATCTTTCTGACGAAATACTTGTGAAATTCACGTTTAGCGTCTTTAGAGCAGATGATCCCACGACATCTTTGATCAGCCAGTCAGAGACGCTTACCATTCTTCCTGCAAACTTTTGGGGTGGTGAAACTCGTCAGCCTGAGCTTCTTGCGGCTTTTGTTAAACCCAACGGTGTTTATGTTGAGTCGTTGGTTAAACAGGTGACTGATGTATTGGAATCAAATGGGCACGGTCGCAGTGTAGATGGCTATCAATCTAATACGCGAGAAAAGCCTTATTTTATGGCTGCCGCACTTTGGAGTGTTCTGGCCAATCAGAAGATCGCATATGTCTCACCTCCGCCTAGTTTTGCGCATCAGGGTCAGTTGGTTCGTCTCGCATCCGACATTAGCAACAACAAAATAGGTGCTTGTCTGGATCTTTCGCTGCTATTTGCAAGTTGCTTGGAGCTGATGGGGCTTAACACCGTCATCACGCTAACGAAGACTCATGCATTTGTTGGCGTTTGGCTAGTTGATACCATGTTCCCCGTGTTGACGAATGATGAACCAATGGAACTCCGCAAACGGGTCGACGCGAGCGATCTAATTCTGTTTGAAACTACAATGGTGACGAATTCGAGTGCGCCAACATTTTTGCAGGCATGTACACACGCGCGTTCGCTGGTGGCTGAAGATGCGGAAGAAGATTTTGTCTATGCAATAGACATAATGCAGGCGAGAGCAAGAAAAATAAAGCCGTTAGCGACAATAGAAGACCGGCGGGACGAAGCGGAGGCTGCCGTTGACGATGCCGTCATCCTTCCTCCAGCGCCACCGCTGCCGCCAGTTAGAATGAACGAGCGAGTTATTGAGGAGTCGCCGGAAACTCGAATTGATACTTGGCAGCGTAAATTACTTGATCTCACGAAGCGTAATCCATTGCTCTCGTTTAAAGACCGAACAGCCGGAGTTCGGATTTTCTGCCCTGACATAGGGCATATGGAAGACAACCTTGCTGATGGCGTCACCTTTTCTTTTGTTTCTTCCGAGGATAGCCCAGAAAACGACCGTGAGCGTAGTGCGGAATCGTTCCAGCTTGCTACCGGCAATGATTTGCACGTTGAGTACGCACGGCAGCAATTAAGTAAGAATGTGATCGTTGCGAATATGGCAACAAAGAAGCTCGAAACCACACTTATAAACTTACTTCGTAAAGCCAAGAACGACCTTGAGGAAGGCGGCTCCAATACTTTGTTTTTAGCAATTGGGATGCTGGCTTGGAAAGATAATCCTGAGGACGACCGTGTCTTCAAGGCGCCGCTCATCTTACTGCCTGTTGAGCTTACTCGCAGGAGCGCGCGGGCAGAAGTGAAATTACGCCAGTTAGCGGACGAGGATCCGCTGTTTAACTTAACACTTATAGAGTTTTTGTCCGTTGAACATGGTATTGATCTGAATTACTTGCGGGAGGATCTTCCTGAGGACGATTCAGGCTTGGATGTCGCCCGTATTTGGCAAGATGTGCGGGAGGCAGTAGCGGAGCAGAAAGGTTTCGAAGTCATAGAAGAATGTGTGCTTTCATCTTTTTCGTTTGCCAAATATCTCATGTGGAAAGATTTAAAGGATCGCATACAGGATCTTAAAGAAAATCCCTTTGTTGCTCATCTTGTGGAGCATCCTCAAGAGGCGTTTCAGCAGTCTGCATTTTTCATGCCTGCAGATGACTTAGATGAAAGGCTTGCCCCAGCCGATATCTTTTTGCCGTTGAACTGCGACAGCTCTCAAATGGTAGCAGTTGAAGCGGCTTCTCGGCCTCAAGATTTCGTGCTTGAAGGGCCTCCAGGTACCGGCAAGTCAGAAACTATCGCGAACATGATTTCTAATAACATAGCAAAGGGACGAAAGGTGCTCTTTGTGGCAGAGAAAATTGCCGCTTTGCAAGTGGTCTATCGCAGGCTTGAGAAAATAGGTCTCGATCACTTAGCCCTAGAGCTGCACTCGAATAAAGCCAACAAAAAGGCGGTGCTGGACCAACTTAGGCACGCGAGCGCCATACGAGAAAGTAAAACAACAGAGGAATGGGTTAGTCGAGCTAATTCGCTGCAGATACACCGGCTAACACTTAACCAGTTTGTTAAAGCACTCCATGCGCCTTCAGACTATGGTGTATCACCACGTGAAGCGATTGCACGTGTTGCAGGTTATGCTAATGTTCAGAAGGTCGAATTTCGTTGGGGCGTTAATCTAAGTGATTGCCCTATATCTGGCAAGGCTGGGCTGGCTCAGATTCTCACGGCGGCAAAGATGGCGGGTGTCGCCTACGGTGATATCCGCGATCTGAATACTAGTGCTTTTAGCGCGGTTCGAGCGACTGTTTGGTCCTATTCTTGGCAAGCGGGTCTCATCGAGCGCGCGCGGCAGTTCATCACATCGGCTAATCAAGTAATCAATAGCAGTAGTAACTTTGCAGCACAATTTAACTTCGCCGTTGTATCCCCTAAGGTCAATCAAATTCGCCAGTTGAAGGCTCTGTCGGAGCTTGTCGACATAGCGCAGAAGCAATCAATAGCGTTCGCCATGGGGTCGGATGTGCGTGATCGACTAGATAGGCTCGGTCAGTTAGCTGCAGGAAAAATCGACCTAGATGAGAAGCTTAAAGCTATAGCGCACGGTTCAACTGCTTCCCGTCTAGCAGATACATCGATCGACGAATGGGTCAATCTCTACGAGGATGCGCAGAACAGTTGGTGGCGTAAATTCTTCATAAAAGGCAAGCTGAACAAGCTTGCACGGTCGGCCGGCTATGATAAGTTTAGCGACCTCAAGATCCTTTATGAACTCAAGAAAGCCAGACGTATGGTGTTGGCGATTGAGAAATTGTCAGTAGAGTTTGTCGAGCATAAAATATGGGATGGGTGGAACAGCGAGCCTGCAGATCTTCAAGCTAAACATGAAGACGGCCAGAAAATACATGAACTCATAAAAAATATAGTCGGCCTTTGCGAAGATCCGGCTGAAGCGCTTTCTGCTATTAAGATTAAACTGATTGATGGCCGTGAGTTTCTAGACGTGTCCAGATTAGTTGTCGAAAAAAATGTATTTGATACCGATCAGTCGCGTTTGTTAGAAGTCCTCGATAATTTGACTGATTCCGAGATAGAGCTCGATGTCGAAATTCCTCTTGAGAAGCATATAGAACGTTTGAATTTATTAATCGCCAGTGAGTCTAAACTAAAGTCTTGGGTTGAATGGGTAGCAGCTAAAGAGCAATGCGAGAGACTTAAAATTGATGCGGTAGCTGCAGCGCTTGAAGCTGGGGATGTTCTTATTGAGAACGCTGAGGAGCAAGTTTACACGGCGTTTTGCGCTTGGTTGGCGCCTCGCCTGATTGACGCGCGAGAGGAGTTGCGTAGTTTTAAGGCGAGTGAGTACGACCTGCTACTAAAAGAGTTTCGGCTGCTTGATGCAGAAGTGGCGAAAACTACTGGGGAATATATTGCTGCGATAATGTCTCAAGAGACACCTGACATCAAAAGCAAAGAGCACGCAAAAAACTTCGGTACTTTATCTAGGGAGCTCCAGAAGAAGACGCGTCATAAGCCGATTCGGGCGCTTTTCGAAGATATGGGAGAGCGTCTCCTGGATTTGTGTCCGTGCATGATGATGTCGCCTCTGTCGGTTGCGCAATTCCTGCCGTCTGATTTTAACGCGTTCGATGTTGTGATCTTCGATGAAGCTTCACAAATGACTACTTGGGACTCGGTAGGTGCAATTGCTCGTGGTAAGAACGTTATTGTGGTGGGTGACCCGAAGCAGATGCCGCCTACAAACTTTTTTAATTCTACAATAGATCCTGACGAATCAGATGAGGAAGACCTTGAGTCTATTCTTGACCAGGCACTTGCGGCGGGGCTCCCGCACATTCGCTTGATGGGCCACTATCGATCACGACATGAATCGCTGATTGCATTCTCAAACTCGAAGTACTACGAAAATGCGCTGGTTACATACCCTTCTTCGGACACAAAAGCGTCAGCAGTTATATTACGACGCGTTGCTGGTATTTATGCGAAAGGGAAGGGTAGGAATAATCCCATTGAGGCGAAAGCCGTTGTAACAGAAGTAGTGAGGCGCTTAACGCACCCGACACTTAGTAAGCTCACGCTAGGTATCGTCACTTTGAATACTGAGCAGCGGCGCACAATTGAAGATTTGCTAGACGATGCGCGTAGAAGGCATCCCAAAATAGAGCAGTATTTCCTATCGACAAATGATTATGACAGCGTATTTGTTAAAAATCTCGAGTCCGTGCAAGGTGACGAGCGAGATGTGATTATGTTCAGTCTTGGGTACGGCCCAACTGAGCCGGGTGCTAAAACAATGTCGATGAATTTTGGCCCTTTGAACAAATCAGGTGGTGAACGACGGTTGAATGTTGCGATCACAAGGGCGACGACTGAGTTGATGATTTTCTCAAGCTTTGATTCGAATATGATCGATTTGTCACGCAGTAGTTCCGTAGCGGTGGAACACTTAAAGCACTATATAGAATTTGCTGAAAAAGGGCCGATAGCGTTGGCTGAGCAGAGTACTGCAGCTTATGGAGTAGACCAGTTCGACAGTGATTTTGAACAGTCAATCGCTTGGGCTCTGCGAGACCTGGGTTGGCAGGTGCAAACCCAAGTAGGCGTAAGCAAGTTTCGTGTCGATTTAGGCGTAGTACATCCAGACATGCCAGGGATTTACTTGGCCGGCGTTGAGTGTGACGGGGCGACTTATCATAGCTCGCCTAACGCACGTGATCGTGATCGAACCAGGCATAGCATATTGGAAAACTTAGGTTGGCGTTTGATAAGACTTTGGTCAACTGATTATTTCCAAGACCCTCAAGGGGCTATCAATAAGATTCACGCAAGCCTTAGTGGTATTTTGGCAGCGGATCGTGAGGTAAAGCAGGATGCTACGGAGCCGGTGGAGATTGTAAGTACAGGCTTAGATTTACCGCTAGTTGAGATCGATCAATCTGTATTGAGCGATGACATAGACGCGGTCAAGATAACGATTGAGGCGGACCTTGTTTTCCCTTCGAGCATATATTTTGAGCCTAGTCATGAGTCAGCGTTGAGCTCAATGGCAAAAGAAATCCTCGGTGAGCGTCCGTGCCTAACGCAAACAACCCTTGCACTGGAGATCGCGCAGCGCCATGGATTGACGCGCACAAGTAAAAAGCAGAGGCAGCACCTTGGGAAAATTGTGGAGACGTGGGCCGGAGTCTGGCGTGATCGAGTTCACCAGCCTGTTTACTGGCTTAGCCCCGATAAAGTCGAGGAAATTGTAAGTTGGCGGGGAGTTTCGCCGTGGGAATATAAGCGTGATTGGAAAGAAATACCTTATCCTGAAGTATTAGGTTTGGCTAAAGAGGCGGTCCAGAAGATGCCGGACAGCCCTGTAGAATATATTTGTGACCAGTTTGAAATAGTGCGGCGCCATCCAGCTACTATTGAAATATTCGAGACCTGGATTGAAGCATACAAGGCTTTGTGATTATGAGTGCGTTTTATGTACTCATTACTACCTTAAGAAGGAATAGAGCTGAAGTTATCCTGCTTTCGTCTACTCCAATGGATAGGTCGGCCATGTCCGTAATTTAGACGTCAATAGTTAAAATACGTATTTTTGTTCATGATATCTGTAATTTTATGGCCTTGGAAAAATGGCGAGCAGGTTGGTGCTAATATTATAATGGTATATGAATCGCCACGAGTTCAGTAGACACCTCACAGTCTCACTTTCAAACCGTCGCTCGAACTCTGCGGGCGACAATAAATTGTTCGCAGTCTGCCTGCGAACAGAGTGATAGAACATTTCTATGTAATTGAAAGTATCTTGCTTTGCGACTTCCCTTG
>JABBAY010000096.1 GCA_018607725.1 K189A clade bacterium | reverse complement strand
TAGCGCGCACTTTTAGTCAGCTGTCGAACTCGTTGCCAACCTAGTAAGCGCCCGGCAAGGGGTGCCCGGCAAGGGGTGCACCATAAGAAGCGCGAGATTAGGGGCGACCCGCACCGGCGACGGCTACTGCCACCGCTTCAATTCGAGCTGTGCGACTGATCTTGGCATCCGCGCCAGAACCATCTGCAGTACAGATATACAGGGTCTTGAGATCAGGACCACCAAGCATGCAGGCAAAGGCTGAGCGACCGGTAGCAATCTTCTGCAGAATTTCGCCGCCGACCTTAACGCGAACAACGCACTGACCAACCGGATCAGCCACCCAGATAGCGCCTTCAGCATCAAGACAGATACCGTCCGGTGCATGGGGCGCGATATTGGCCCACTCTCGTCGATTCAATAAGTCACCCTGTGCATCAATATCGAATGCCGTCAGGCGCGCCGCGAAGGTTTCGCCGACTATCAACATCTGTCCATCCGGAGTAATGACACTGCCGTTGGCAAACACCATGTCCGCTGCCGCCACAGACACTGACCCGTCTGGCTCGACTTTAATTAGGTTGGCAGCTACCGGCACGCCGCCGCTTTCAATATCAGAACCAAAGTTACCGACGTAAGCTCGCCCTGTGGCATCAACTACCATATCGTTGCAGTGATAGGACGCGAGTTGGGACAGATCCGCGTGCTCTACCAATTGGCCATCAGGCTCAAGCCGCAACAACTTACGATCCAACATAGACACTATCAACATTCGCCCATCGGGCAACCAGCCCAGTCCTGAGGGCTGATTAGGAACCTCGACAATAGTTTCAAGGTGCCCTTGCGCATCCAAAGCCAGCACCCGATGGGTGTAAAAATCAGAGAAAAACAACCTGCCAGCATGCCAACGGGGCGCTTCAGTGAACGATAATCCTGTCGCTACAATATCCATCTCTATCCTCTTCGGATCCTTCTTGATGTTGCTGTCATCGTCTGATAAAAAATCTCAGCGGCCAAATTTCTAAACGGTAAATCAGTCACCCATCAGCATCTTCCAGGAAGCCAGGTCGTTGATCCGCATATAGGTGTTGATTTTTTTTGTCTCGGCAAGGCTGGCGCTAGGCACATCAGAATAGTTATGCCCGGGCAGCAACAGAGTATCATCAGGCAATGCCGCCAGTTTTTGGATACTATGATACATATCCTCAGAGTTTGAACCAGGCAGGTCCACTCGACCACAACCATTGATAAACAAGGTATCTCCCGAGACCAGGGTTTGCTTGACTCGAAAGCACTGAGAGCCTGGCGTATGACCTGGTGTATGTAAAAACTCCACCTCGACGTCGCCAACCTTCAGCCGGTCGCCTGAATCTACCTTGACCATATCGGAGTCCGAGATACCCGTGACTTTCTTGACCCCATCGGCCTCAATCTTATGGGCATAAATTTTCACTGGATTCGTTGCTAATAACTCAGCAACACCCTGCACCTTATTTTTGCCAAAAGAACCGCCGCAATGATCTGGATGATAATGCGTCAACAGCGCGGCATTCAGCGTATAGCCACGCTCGTTGATGATATTCATGATCGCGTCGATATCCCAGGCCGGATCTATCACCACCACTTCTCGCGTTCGCTTCGAACCAACCAGATAGGTGAAGTTTTGCATGGGACCAATCTGAATTTGTTCCAGAATCAACTCATCTTCCATGGACATACTCATAACCTCTCGACGCAAAGCCCTAATATACCGCGCTGTGACTGCAGCGTCGAGCTTTGCCCCAGGACGATAAATCAGGGTGCCAGCTGATTTTGCGCTGAAGAAACAGCTGGCGACTCGCCTGCCCATTTCAGTCGTACCCGTTGTTTCAAACCCTGCAACAAGGCGCGTAAATCATCACCCACGCAATACAGCGCTGGCACCATCAAGAGCGACACAAACAAGGCGAACAAGACCCCAAACGCCAGAGATAACACCGCCGGCTTTAAAAACTGAGCGTCCGTCGAACGCTCGGCCATGATTGGCATTAGCCCCACAAAGGTCGTCACCGAGGTTAGCAGAATCGGTCTAAACCGCGCGACGCCGGCGGTCACAACAGCCTCTAGGGCATTCTGACCCTGCTGCCGCAGACGTCCTACATAGTCCACCAGCACCAGATTATCATTCACCACCACGCCTGCAGCCGCACCGATGCCAAAATAGGAAAACATCGCCATAGACACACCGAAAAGCCAGTGACCGTAGACCGCCCCCATAAAGCCAAAGGGAATGGCGGTCATGACCAACAAGGGTAACCAATAAGAGCGAAAGGCAACGGCGATCAGCGCGTACATAACGAATAAAGCAATACCAAACAAGGAGACGAGCTCACTCATAAACAACTCCTCACTTTCCGCATTACCGCTGACGCCTATCTTAATGCCAGGGTATTTTTTCTCAATTTGAGGCAAAAAATTGTCTTTCATATCCGTATTGATATCACTCATAAGGTCACCGGTAACATCTGCGGTGACCCACACAACCCGCTCACCATCTCGGCGATCGATATTCTGAACACCCGTGGCCACCTCAATTTCGGCCAATGACAACAACGGTATTTCTCGACCCTCTAATGTACGGATATAAAACTGGTTAAGACTGTCGAGGCTATGACGCAAGGCTGACGGATAACGCACCATCACCCTGACATCACCATTTTCTCGAGGCAGTCGTTGAACTTCTTCACCGAAGTAAGCCTGTCGCACTTGCTGTGAAACCTGCGCCAGGGTCACACCGAGCTTTTCCGCACCCGGTAACAACTGGATGTGCAGCTCATCTGATTCGCCACGCATAGAGTCGCGCACATAAAAGGTGCCGTCATAACTGTAAAGCCGCGCCTGAACCTCTGCTGCTGCGGCACGCAAAACCTCCATGTCCCCGTGACGCAGTGCATAATTAACCTGAGGCGTAGAATTATTCATGGTGTAGTTAACTTCAATTTCATCCGCATCTGGAATTTCGCCCACCAACTCTCTTAATCGAGTCGCCGCTTCTTTTGCACTAAGGTCGCGAATTTCGGGTGGCGCCAGCTTAATGATGGCTATCACACTGTCCCGACGAGAACGCGTATACCAGCCTTCAATCAGCTGGCCAGAGCCCCCCTCGTCGATCGCCCGCTCGCCAACTTCCTTGATCAATTTTAATTCGGCTTCCTGCAATTGATCGAGGACGGCAAGCGCACGGGCGTAGGGTGTTCCCGTCGGTAACGTTACATTTAGGTAGATGATTTCATTTTCGACTTCCGGCATGAACCCAAACTTGACCCAACCACTGGAATAAAGCCCAAGGCTCAAAATAAAAGCCATTGCAAACGCACTGACCGTTACATATCGATAGCGCACACAACGCTCTACCCAACGACGATAAGTAGTGTTGGCAAAATGCACAATACTTTCTTCGATACGCTTCTGCCAACGCGCCAGCCTACCCAATTTTTCGCGATGTTGGAGATGTGCCAAGTGCGCAGGCAGTATCAGAAACGCCTCAACCAGTGAGACCAACAATGCCAGTGTGATGACAATCGAAAACTGACGAGTGACCTGAGCCTCTTCCGTAGACAAGAAAAAGAATGGCGCAAATGCAACCATGGTGGTGAGTACCGCAAATATCACCGGTTTTGACACTACTGAAGCGCCCTCCACGGCAGCCGCAAGGCCACCGTGGGTGTGGCTATGTTGGTGAATACTCTCACCGACCACAATGGCGTCATCAACGACAATCCCCAGCACCAGCAAGAAGGCAAAGGTAGACATGATATTCAAGGACACATCGTTCATCGGCAACAGGGCAAATGCGCCCATAAACGACACCGCGATCCCCACAGTCACCCAGAGCGCAACCACCGGCCGCAAGCTTAAAATCAGAACCAGGAACACCAACAAGAGACCAACAAATGCCGAAGCAGTAATCGTGTTCATTCGGCTTTTATATATATCCGCCGTGTCGAACCATAGGGAAAGACTGACACCCTCGGGCAGATCAAGTTTGCGTGTTGCCATCCAAGCCCTGACCGCATCACTAGATTTGACGACCTGCATATTGTCCGTGGACAGAACTTGCAGTAACACGGCCGGCTCACCGTTCATGGTAGCGAGAATTTCTTCATCTTCGAAACCATCGATCACTCGGGCAACATCGCCAACGCGGACACTGGCACCGCCTTGAGATTGACGAATAACAATTCGACTGAACTCATCTTCGCTGTCTGCCAGGTTTCGAGCCCGCAACCGAACATCGCCGGTTTCGGTACGGATCTGGCCCGTCGACAAGTTAATCGAACTGGCACGGATGGCCGCCGCGACCTCGGCGAAACCAAGACCATACTGTCGCATGGCATCTGCGGACAGTTCGATAGTGACTTCTTCTCGACGACTACCAAATAACTCCACGAGCGAAATATAGGGTAATTGGGCGATCTCATCGCGCATGTCCTGAGCCAGTTGCGTCAGTGCCTTCTCACCAATGTGGCCATGTACCGCAACACGCATCATTTCCTGACGGTATTCCACTCGCCTAACCTTAGGGTTTTCGATATCTCTGGGTAGGGAGTTAACTGCATCCACCGCATTTTTCACATCATTAAGGAATGAATCCATATTCTGGCTAGGTAAGGTGTGCACCTCTATGCGAGCAAAGTTTTCAGTGGCGGTTGAGTAATACCGATAGACACTTTCAAGCCCACTCAGCGCTGCTTCGATGCGCATCACGATCTGTTCTTCCACTTCCTGCGGCGCAGCACCTGGCCAGACTACTTCGATGACCACTTGATGGGGCTTGAAGACCGGAAACGCTTCTCGCTCCATAGCCAAGAAGCCCAGTAATCCTGCCAGCAATATCCCAAACATCAATAAGTTTGCCGCAACCGGGTTGGACGCCCACCACGCAATAATCCTTTCCATAGGTCTTAGCTCCCCACCGCCTTAGCTTGCTCTCGATTCGCAACCCGAGTCTCACCTTCGACCAAGTCCAGAGTCTCAAGCGCCATACCCTCGATCGCATTGCGAATCGAGGAAACAACCACTCGCTCACCAGCCTCTAGCCCACTGGCAATCACCGCATCGGTCACGGTGCTGTGAGTCACGACGACCTCACGAACATCCAATTTGCCGGCATCATTCACCACATAAACCTTATTTCCAGCCCGCAACGCCTCGCGCGGAATCACATAGCCATCCTCAATCTGTCGACCCTGAATCTCCGCTTTCACATAAAGCCCGACTGCCAAGGGCATACCTTGGCTCGAACGATTCAATGTATAAGGTGCCAGTACCTCAGCGATGCCGTAGATCATCCGCGTGTCACGATCAATCGCCGCATCTAAGCGAACCAGCTTACCGGCCCAAGATTGCTCGGTACCGGCAACCATCGCCGAGAACGACACAGGCAAACCTGTATCGGCGGCAGCCACAAATCCAATCGGTAAACCCAAGGAAGCCAGCTGACTGTCGGACAAAGGCAGACGAACCTCAACCTTATCGATGGCAAAGGCTCGACCCAGGGCCATACCCGGCGTCACATACTGGCCAATGTCGACGTCAGTACTGATCAATCGGCCATCAAAGGGCAGGGCGATCTTAGTTCGAGAGAGATTCAGCTCGGCCTGCTGCAAGTCGGCACGAGCGGCATCCATGCGCGCCCTCGCCTCGGCAACCTGGGGTTTTCGCAGTGCGAGATCTGATGCCTGACTGGCGTTTCGGAGTTGCTTGCGCGCAACGTCAGCGGTCGCCATCGCCGTTTGCAAAGCAACCTCAGCTTCGGCGAGTCTGGCCTGGGTCTGTGCCAGGGCTAATTGATAGTCGATAGGCTCAATCTCGACTAATGACACGCCAGCCTGAACCAGGCCACCCTCAATAAATTCAGAGGATACAGCCACCACTCTGCCTGGTATCTGGGACACCAGGTCGACCATGGTACCGGCCCGTACCTCACCCTGGGTTAACACGACTAACGCCACATCTTTACGCTCAACCGCGTCAACAAAGACACTTAAAGCGCGAGGTGTTCGATCTTTCTTCTCCGGCTCAGGTTTTGCCCAATGGAGGCCGGCATAACCACCCATGGCCACGATGATAATCGCGACCGGCGCTAAGATCTGCATCATTTTATTCACTTCGGATCATCCTTGAATTATGAATAGTCGCCCACTGGTCGTTCTGACGCCCACGCAGTCAAACTGCGCTTCACTTACGCGGCATTAAAGCCCAATTGAATCGCAATTTTAAGCGATGTACGGCGAAGTGAAGGATCTGTCAGCTAAAGTCCTTGCTATCGAGGCATTGCGCATCCCGACCGAGATCTTGCGGCCAGCGTTCTGCTTCAATTATGCTACTCTATCGGCGACCGCCCTGTGCCAAATACAACGACCACGGGGCACTGCATCAACCTGAAGGCGAGCACAACCATGAGCCCATTGGCACCCGTGTATTTCGGCAGCGTTAACCGCTGGGAATGTGACGAGAACGACCACCTCAATGTGAGGTTTTATGCTCAGAAGATGCAGCAGACCTTGACCTGCGGGTTGTTGGACCTGGGCCTGGCGACACCCCTAACCCTTGATGCGACGCTACAGTCGATCGCTTCGCAGCATATGCGATATCTTGCAGAAGCCAGAATCGCGACGCCATTGACAGGCCTTATAGGTCTGCTAGGAACCACTGACAACAGCTTTACGGTGCTGACAGAACTGCATAATACTGAGACCGGATTGGTCCAGGCATCCTTCATCCAAGCTTTCAACACCAAGCTGGAACGCCCGCCAACAAGCCATCTGCCACTACCAGAGCACGCCGGCAGTCGCGGCATTGCTTATCGGGACTCACCATTTGCGCGCCTAAGTTTGGCTGAGGCTCTTGGACAGGGTTTCATCACCATCGGCAGGGGCATGATCCAAGCCGACGAATGCTCAGCAGATGGCCGCCTCCTACCTCACCTGTATATGGGCCGAGTTTCAGACTCAATGCCGAACCTTTGGGCCAGGTTCGCCAGCCCGGAAGAGCCGGGCTTGCGGGGCGCGGGGGACGAAGGCGGCGCGGTGCTCGAATACCGTATGACTTACTCTGGATCCTTAAATCTGGGTGATCGATTTGAGGTTGTCTCCGGCGTACTCGCGCTCGCCGACAAGACCCAGCATTTCGTTCATCAGCTCTACAGCGTTGAGACCGGACGCTGCGTGGTTGCCGCGGAAGCCCTTGCCATCGCCATGGACCTCAAAGCCCGCAGAGCTATGTCCATCAGTCCCTCTCGGCGGGCCGCAATGCAGGCGTTCCTGCTGACGATGCCTGAGCCAGCGGCCAAACCCTGAGCATTAGCTCGTCAATACCCCTTTGTCATGGAGCCTCTTTAAACAGCGACAGCGGCGGTGACAGCGATCTCAACAGTGTATTGAGGCGCCGCCAGTTTCGATTCAACACAGGCACGAGTTGGGGTCGCACCGTCGACAACCCACTTATCCCAAACACTGTTCAGTCCAGCAAAGTCTGCCATATCAGCCAACCAGATAGTGGCCGTCAGCAGTTGAGACTTATCAGTACCTGCCTGCGCCAAAAGCTCGTCGATAGCTTGCAGGATATCCGCAGTCTGCTCGGCAGCAGTGCCACCCGCGGCATTCTGCGCAACCTGGCCGGCTGTCGATACGACACCATTATAGACAACTGCTTGGCTCATTCTTGGGCCGGATTTTATGCGTTTGATGGTCATAGTCTCTGTATTCCTGCTAGATAATTTAGTTGACATCACAGAGATAGATTTATCCCTGTGACACGGACATCCTGGAGACGCCACTATAGCAAACTTGGACAAAAAAAAGGCCGTGATTAGAAATAACTGGCCGCAATCAGGCCGCCAGCCAAGGGCAAGGTAGCAACGAGAAACATAATAAAGGAATAGGACAAAACTTTGTTTGCAGGTAACCCGGTCATAATCAACAACGGTATCACTACGAACGGATGAATGATGTTAGTCCACTGGTCACCATAGGCGACACCCATCACAATCAGCGCCGGATCAGTACCGAGGGTCTTGGCCGCTTCCAAAAATGCCGGCCCCTGAACAGCCCACTGAGCGCCACCCGAGGGGATAAACAGATTAATCACACCGCCAGAGAAAAAAGCAATCAACGGTAGACTTTCGGCAGTACCGATTCTGGCGAAAAAACCTGCGATCTGGGCAACAAAACCCGTATTCAACATAATACCCATGATGCCCGCGTATAACGGATATTGAAGTAAGGTCGGCACTATCGCTCGACCCGCCTGCATTAACACCTGAGTGAACTCCATCGAGGAACGAGTCAGCAGTAAACAAGCCGCCAGGAAAGTCCAGTTGACGATATTCAAATCCAACCGAATGCCCTCGGTATAGAACCAATTACCGATATACGCCACCAAGATTAAACCCAGACCCGATGTCAGCCAACGGGCGTTCTCAAGATATCCCGCCAGACCCAGCCGAGCTGCCAACGACTGGTCGGCCGCTAGCAACGCTTCACTGCTCGTCTCGGGCTCATCAATTGCTTCGATCTCTCCCGCCGCCGGGCCGAGTTGCATGGCAACAAACGCCACCGTCGCCAGAGTTGCCACAACCGTCACCAGATTAAATGTCGATAAAATAGTTTCGGTCACCGGTAGCAATCCCCCTAACAGGGTTTCCATCGGGTTCCCAGGCGTCGCCACCATCAAAGGCGCCGAGCCGGAATAGCCCATGTGCCAGACCACAAAGCCGCTAAATGCCGCACCGCCCAATAACGGATAATGAACCGGGACACCCCTGCGGCGAAAAGACAGGGCAACCTGACGCGCCATTAGACCACCCAGAATGGTTCCTAGCGGCCAGGCGATCAGACTCACGCAGCCGGCAAATACGGCGACAAACCCATAGGCTGACGTGGCGGTTTTCGGCAAGCCCGCAAGCCGCTCTAGATAACGGGGCACAGGCCCAAGATGCGCTAACGCATAGGCAAACAAGATCGTCAGACAAACTTGCGTAATGAAGGGCAGCAACGAACTCAAGCCGTTACCCCAGGCCATCAAGACCCCTTGCGAATCTGTCGGCGTATAACCGTAAGCTAAGACCATTGCTACAAGCGTCATAACAATACCGAACGCAAACGGCTCCGGCATGTAACGATCAAAACCACGAATAACCGCGCGAACCAACGGTTGCAGCAAACGGTTAATGCTGGTGCCCTCCGGCACCATGGGCATGCCCATGGGCCCGCTCTTCTGGCGTCGATTCTCGAACCTCGACAATATCCAGATCGAACGCCAGAGTCTGGCCGGCAAATGGATGGTTGGCGTCTATATCGACATTGAATTTTCCGACTTTGATGATTCGGGCATTACGTACACCCTCTTTGGTATTGATATGGACAATTTGTCCAGCCTTGAGCTTCTTCGGTGCGTCAACGAGATGTTTGATGGGGACTCGATGTTGTGAGTCTTCAATGCGCTTGCCGTAGGCCTGTTCAGGCGGCAAAACCACGTGAACACTGTCACCTGCAGTCTTATCCATAATGGCAGCTTCCAGTCCGGCGAGGATATTCCGCCGTCCGATCATGCAGGCCTGCGGCGCCTCATCGCGATTAGTCTCGAGCTCAAGACCTGCTTCATCCTTAAGTGTGTAATGGAAAGTGACGATCATACCGGAACTGACTTGCATGGCTTCAACCTGTCGCGACAAAAACAGCAGTATCTCACTCCTGACCCGGAAGTGGTATTCTTGCTGCATGCATGACGTCATCCAACTAGAAACACAACAAACCCATGTCAATCCGGTGTTTAACACCCTGGTTCATGATGGCTGGCTGCTGCGCTTCAGTCGCGGCTACAGCCTCAGTACGGATTCTGTCTGGCCCCTGCATCAAGGTGAAATTAGCTTGGCGGCGAAGGTGGCTTATTGCGAGGAACAGTTTCAACTCCAGCGTCAGATCTGTACCTTTCGCCTGACGGCCGCCGGCCACCACCAATCGATCGATACATATCTGCGTAACAATGGCTACCGAACAGTAGAAAGTGGAGCAGTAATGGGGCGAGCTTTATCTCGAGCTCCCGCCTCAGCCCTCAAGACCTTGCCGTTAACCCGCTGGCTCGATTTGTGTTATCGCCTAAATCCTGAGGATATTTCTGGCCAACGCCTGCTCCAGGAACAACTATTGAGTCAGATCGAATTGCCTATGTGGTGCGCCGTCATCGAGGCCGATGGCATTGCGGTGGGCTATGGGCGGGCGCTACAGAGCGGCACTCATCTCTATCTCGACGACTTATGGCTCTTGCCCGATTGGCGGCGCCGCGGTCACGGCCAACGTCTGCTAGACGGTCTGCAAGGGTTCGGCCAGGCTCACGGTGCAACCACTACCTACCTGACGACCAGTGATGCTAACCCCAGCGCCACGGCCTTCTTTCGTCAGGCCGGCTTTAGTCTGGCTTATCCCTACCATTACCGACAACGCTGAACGTCTATCGTGTGGTCTAGCCTTCAACAAAGCCTTTCCAGCCACTCATATACTTGACAAAGTTTTCACCAAGCCCTTCTGAGCGTAAATAATCGGCAGTCACCGGTATCATCACCGGTGTAAACCCAGGATCGCGTTGCAACTGATTAGGATAATCATGATGCAGAATAGCGGCGCGTCCCAGCATCAGCCAATCGACCCCCGCCGCCAACACCCGTTCGATGTCTGCCGGCGTGGTGATTTTACCGGCAACACCCAGGCGCACAGGGCCACGTTCCAGCGCTGTAAAGTAGCTCATCAGGCCCCGCCCTTTGAATTGCTCCTCGTCGGGCTCCTTGAACACATCCCACAAGGACATATCAAGAAAATCGATCTGAGACTCGGCAAATAATCGCTGACAAATCACCAGCACTTCAGCCAGTTGCATACCAAATCGCTCAGGAGACAGCCTTAAACCCAGCATAAAGTCGTCACCGCAACGTCGGCGAATACCTTCGATAATATTGAATATTGGTCTCGCCCGGTTCTCCAGCGAGCCACCAAACTCATCGTCACGTTGATTGATCTCAGGCGAGAGAAATTGTCCGAGGATATAGCCGTGAGCGCCGTGCAGTTCAACGCCTTGAAACCCTGCCTGCTCTGCTCGCTCGGCGGCACGAATAAACGCCTCAATCATCTCCTCAACTTCCGCCGTAGACATTCCTCGCGCACCCGTCTCGGCATTATCAGACGGACATACCGGCGTCGTGCCAATCAGTTCCTTGGGCGAACGCATTCCCGCGTGATGCAGCTGAACAACTGCGACGCTACCGTTAACTTTAATGCCTGTGGCCAGACGAGTCAGCCCTGCCAGATGTTTGTCGTCGAATATCCCGAGCTGGCCAGGAAAACCTTGGCCCTGCGGCTGAACGTGCGCCGCACAGGTCATCGTTAATCCAAACCCACCTTCCGCACGCAGGGTCAGCCAACGGTACTCGTCATCTGACAAACAGCCATCGGCATGACTCTGCGAATTCGTCAGGGGAGCAAGCATAAACCGATTTTTCATAGCTGGCCCGTGACTAAATGTCAGGGGCGTAAATAATTGACTCATAGGACATTCCATCAGTGATCAGCGATCACGGTTCAAGCGCAACTCAACCATCCACCGGCAGGTGGACGAATCATTGCTAAAATTTAATTGCTCAACAATCAAGGACTTGACTATTAAGGTTTTAAAAATCAAGGGTTTAACAATCAAGGGGTTAACAATCAAG
>JABBAY010000242.1 GCA_018607725.1 K189A clade bacterium | reverse complement strand
CGCTGCCAAGCCTTTGCAACGATTGACGATCAAACGCCAACTTGGCGGCGATTATAACGTTACTCAAGCGCTATCAGGCGTAACCGATTCGCATTCAAGACCACAGTCACAGACGATGCGGCCATGGCCATCGCAGCAAAAACTGGATTGATCAATTGGTGCATCACTGGATAAAGAACCCCGGCAGCAACAGGAATGAGCAGTATGTTATAGGCAAATGCGCCAACCAGATTCTGGTAAATATTACGCAGCGTTAGTCTCGATAATTTGATCGCTCGACCGACACCGAGCATGCTGTTACTCAACAGGGCGACATCCGCACTTTCAATGGCGACATCTGCGCCCTGACTCATGGCGAACCCCACATCTGCGGCGCTCAGCGCTAATGCATCATTAATACCATCGCCCACCATACCCACTCTCTCGCCGGCGGCCTGTAACTTGTGAATATGCGCCAACTTGGCATCAGGCGCGACACCAGCAACAAAATCATCCAAGCTGAGTTGTGTCGCAACTTGACTGGCCGTCGCGACATTATCACCGGTCAGCATAATTACCTTAAGACCCAGGGATTGCAGATGCTCGACCGCCGCCAGTGAATCCACTTTCAGGCCATCAAAGAGACTGAAATAGCCCAGCACCTGGTCTTGGCGACCAACATAGATAATGGTTTCAGCAAAATCCAAGGCCTTCAAATTCTTCGTCATGCCTTGCGTTTGCATATAATCATAGTTGCCCACGGCAACGGCAACATCATCGATCAGACCCTGCACACCGCCACCGGGCGCGATAGAAAACTGAGTCACAACCTGATGCTGAGCCTCCTGCTCCTCACAGTAGTTGACAACCGCTTGCGCCAAGGGATGTTCTGACAGACGCTCTAGACTGTAAGCAATTTCAAGTAGCGGCTGACCTTTAATGAAATTCACCATGCTAGTGACTTGCGGCTTGCCGTTTGTGAGCGTACCCGTTTTATCAACAACAATTGTCGTCAGCTTGCTGGCAGCCTGTAATGCGTCACTATTTCTGAATAGCAGCCCAGCACTGGCGGCTCTACCAACACCTACCATGATCGACATGGGAATCGCTAATCCCAGGGCGCAAGGACAGGCAATAATCAATACTGACATACCCGTGACGATGGCATACGACAGGGCCGGCTCAGGGCCAAAAAATCCCCAACCCAATGCAGTGATGATGGCAAACAACAATACGACGGGCACAAACACCGCCGCAATTTGATCCGTAATCCGCCCGATGGCTGGTTTTGAGTTTTGTGCCCGCCGCACCAGCCTGACGATATTGGCCAGCACCGTATCACCACCCAGCTGCTCTGCACGCATCACCAGCATGCTGTACTGATTCAAGGTTCCGGCGGTCAGCTGACTCCCTGGTTGCTTATCAATCGGGATCGACTCACCGGACAACATGGATTCATCAACCGAGCTTACGCCGTCAATCACCAACCCGTCGACAGGAATCGTCTCACCCGGCCTGATCCGCAGCAGGTCACCCACTTCAAGGCTCGCGACGGCAACCCGGTTGTCAATTCCAGCCTCAATGCGAAGCGTAAATTTTGGCGCTAGATCCAGCAACTTACGCACAGCCAGCGATGTTTTCCCCTTCGCTTGACTCTCTAGCGCTTTCCCCAAGCCGACAAAGCCGATAATAAAGACTGCGGCCTCAAAAAAAAGGTGGCGGGACTCTGCAGGCACAAGGTCCGGCAGCATAATGATGAGCATGGAATAAATCCAGGCCGTTCCTGTCCCCAGCGCAATAAGCGTATCCATGGTGGTGCTGCCGTGACTTGCCGCCTTGAATGCGCCCTGAAAAAAATGCCGCCCGGAAAAAATCATCACCGCCGCCACCAGCCCACCCGTCAGCAGCCAGAATGGTTGGTCTTGCAACGGCGGCAACAGATCAAGCCACATGCCCAGCATCAAACAGCTGCCAGCCAGTAACGCCGTAGCCGACTGAATTCTGGCGCGGCGTAATAATGCTGCAAGTTGTATTTCCTTATCTTCTATACTCTCAACAACACCTTCAGTGGCGTTATAGCCTACGGCCTTAATCGCAGCGATCAATTGCGCCGAGGACGCGCTGGTAACGACAGTCGCCGTTTCCTCAGCGAAGTTGACTACCGCCTCCACTGTCCCGTCAGTCTGGGCCAAGGCACGCTCCACCGTCGCAACACAACTGGCACAAGACATACCTTGAATCGATAGATTGATGACGTCTCGGGTATCGACGTCTCGGGTGTCGACGCTGTCAGCAGTCGGCAGGATTTTTTTCGACTCAGACTCAGACTCAGACTCAGACTCAGACTTAACCGCCGAACCGGAACCAACTTCGTAGCCCAAGCCGCTGATGGCGCTGATGACCGCCTGAAAATCAAAAGCACCCCGAACCTGAACTTGACTCAGCTGAAGTTCGACCTGAACCTCTTCGACACCATCAATCGCGTTCACTGCGGCACTGATCTTGGTGACACATTTTTGGCAGTGCATGCCAGCCACTGGAATCGCCAATTGGCCCTCAAGCCAAAGGTCGCTCACCTGGTAACCCGCTCGACTAATCGCCGCCTGAATGCGCTCAGGCGAAATCCAGGCTGACAAGAATAAGCGGGCCTGGTTTTGTTCATGATCTACTTCAACCGGAGCGTCACCCGCCACTTCAGCCAACGCGGCGGCCACACGAGCGGCACAATGAGCACACGTCATTCCAACTACGCCAATTCTCAGGGCTATATTCATATCAGTTAGGTTCACCGAACTGGATCAAAACCATCACACCTATCATACAACTAAAACCCTATTTTTGATTGACCTTCGTATAAGATCGCGGCTTTTTAGACCTAGTCTGTTATCGACGCTTCGGCGTGAAGCGGCGCCGCTCCCGAGACGATGATCCAGGCGCCCCTGGGCGATCACGCGACAGCGATGCACTCAGGTCACCTGCACGCTGCGCTTGATCGTATTTTTGCTATATGTGAATTTCCAGCGCTTTGCTGAAGTCGCGATGATCGTGTTAACCCTAACAGTAGCGATGGTATAAGCGTCAGGCAGTTGCTGGTTTAAGCCTCGCCAACGCTGGATACATCAATCAAAGCAGCGCTTAAGCCCCTAGGCCTGCTTTGAGGTTTCGCAGATACCCCTGTAAATCAGTTAGACAGGCCTGATCACCCTGAACCTGCTGCACGGCCTCAATTCTAGCCTCAGCGTCGAGTAATTGCTGACCCTCGCCCCAGCGTTTCCAGCGCCAGGCGTCCCAGCGCTGGCGCTCTGCTGGACTCAAGAACTCAGGGAAATTTCGGCATCGATACCGAAACAACATCTCGTCGAGTCGCACATCCTGAAATTTGCCACTAAACCGCGATAGATCCTCGGGGGCAGCAAGACGCACTTCTCGCATTAAGGCTTTATCGGCGGCACCGAAAAAACCACCTTGGTAGAGCATTAAATCAGGATCATCAATGATCGGAAATTCGTTGCGCGCAAAGGCTTCGGATATTTTTTCTACGATACCACTGGCCCGCTGCAGCTGGCGCATATGCAACAAGCACTGGGCAACATCCAAGCCCAGTCGCTGTTCCTGGCCGCTGAGCGTACTCATCGGCGCAATCGCTGGGCAGCGATTAACATGAATGGTCTTCAGCGGAATGCGACTGACGCCTTCTTCCTCCAAGACCTGGCGAGCGCTAAACACCCGCCTGTAAAGCTCGTCCGGCCCGAGCCGGATAAGCTCTTCGGGATCCTCAGTTAAATCAAAGCAGATAATACCGTTAGGGTTAGTCGGATGGACGCACAACGGCAGAACCACCGCCAGACAACCTCGTTGAGCGGGATACATCGATGAGACGTGAACAATGGCGGACTTACCCAACGGATAAAGCTGATCGCGGACAGGGCCTTTGCGCCGCAAGTTAAACAGATAGTCGTAGAGCTTACCTTGAGCCTGGCGCAGCTTCCTGGTGACATCGATCGTCGCCATGACATCCGCCACCGCATCATGGGCATTCGCATGACCCACTTGGTTCGCTTGAGTCAGCTGCTCCAGCCTGAACGATGGTATGCCGGGCGCGCGCTCTGGCCAATGAAAACCCTCTGGACGCAGCGCCTGGGCCATCCGAAATAAGTCGATAACGTCCCAACGAGAACTGCCTCCTTGCCATTCTCGCGCATAGGGATCCAAAAAATTCCGATACAGGGTGTTGCGGGTGAACTCGTCATCGAACCGAATACTGTTAAAGCCAGCCACACAAGTACCTGGCTGACTGAATTCAGCAAGGATCGCCGCAATAAAATCCGTTTCCCGCAAGCCATCGCGCTGCAAGTCAGACATGTTAATACCCGTCACTGCAATGGCATCTGGTGACGGCACCACATCATCACCGGGATAGCAGAACAGGTTCACAGGCTCACCCAATACGTTCAAATCGAGGTCGGTGCGGATGCCCGCAAATTGAATAGCCCGATCTCTCGCAGGATCAATGCCGGTAGTTTCGAGGTCATACCAATAGATAGTTTCAGCCATCCGTGAATCATCACACATACTTGGGCAATTGCCAAAACTATGGCGATGGTCCAAGCCATGTATAATCAGACACTCAACTTGTCACCGTTCACGAGTGCCACCCATTATGAGCTCTGGAAACATCAAACCCTTATTACTTATTCTCGGCCCTATCGCTAGCCTCCTGGTCTTTATGGTTCTGAACTTCTTTGGCTGGGAGGCTAAAGCTTGCTGGACCGGCGCTATAACGACCTTATGCGCACTGTGGTGGATTTTTGAGCCCATTCCGATTCCGGCGACTTCCCTAATACCACTGGCCCTGTTACCAGTCTTCGGCGTTCTGACCCCGAACGAAGTGGGCGCCGCCTATGGTAGCCCACTGGTTTTGTTGTTAATGGGTGGCTTTATCCTCTCGACAGCCATGGAGAAGAGCGGCGCCCACCGCAGGGTCGCACTCAACATGGTGCACCTGTTCGGTGGCACCAGCAGTCGCCGCCTGGTCTTCGGTTTTATGGCTGCCGCCGCAGTACTGAGCATGTGGATATCGAATACCGCAACCACCTTGATGCTATTGCCGGTGGCGCTCGCTGTGATCGAGCGCTCCGATGACGCTGAATTGCCGACACCCTTGCTATTAGGCATTGCTTACGCCGCCAGCGTCGGCGGCATTGGCACACCCATTGGCACGCCACCGAACCTGATTTTCCGCGAAATTTATCTGCAATATACCGGCAATGAGATCGGCTTCTTCACCTGGATGACATGGGGCGTTCCGGTTGTACTGATTATGGTCCCGCTCATTGGGCTTTGGCTCACCCGGCATCTGCGGCACCAGGGTCATGTTAACATGCCCGCTGTCGGCGCCTGGCAGACGGAAGAGCGCCGGGTCTTTTTGGTTTTCTCTCTGACCGCAATCGCTTGGATGACTCGAGGTCAACCATTCGGCGGCTGGAGCGAGTGGCTGGGCGTGCCTGGCGCTAACGATGCCAGTGTGGCGCTGGTGGCTGTTGTCGCTATGTTTCTGATCAATGACGGCAAAGGCTCGAAGCTACTCAACTGGGAAACGGCAGGAAAAATACCCTGGGGAATGCTCATCCTGTTTGGCGGCGGTATCGCGATCGCCAAAGGATTCATCGTCTCGGGCCTGAGCGAAGCACTGGGCACCGCCTTATCAGACATTGCCGGCTGGCACATTCTATTTATGCTGGCGACTATCTGCCTGACTATCACTTTCCTGACCGAGATGACCAGCAATACCGCCACCACCAGCCTGATGATGCCAATTTTGGCAGCCGCAGCGGTAGCAACCGGCATGGAGCCTGCGCTGCTAATGGTACCTGCGGCCATGAGTGCCAGTTGTGCCTTCATGTTACCCGTTGCCACGGCCCCCAATACTATCGTCTTCAGCACCGGCAGATTCCCCACCAGTGTAATGGCCAAAGAGGGTTTCGTTCTGAACCTGACCGGCGCCGTGGTGATCACTCTGGTATGCGCGTGGCTGCTAACTGATTAAGGAAGGCGTCGCGCTCCAATCGATCTAGCGTTGCCAGCTGTTGTACCTCACGGTAGAACGCTGGCAAATTCCCGTCTAAGTTGGCGAGCCAGACCTCGAAGCTCGCAACCCAGTCATTGTAGTCCGCTAATGCACCGATTCCGGCATTGTTGATCTCGCTCGCCATCCATTCACTGAAAACCCGGCCAACTTGCCCGGTTGTCACGAGCGCCTTGTATCTCGCTCGCATAGCCTCAAAAACCTGCGCCTTGCCTTGCCGTTTGACCGCATCCGTTGCGGTGCTGGCGTAGATGGCTGTGAGCTCGACTTTAGCTGATTTAATTAAGGCCAGGACCTGCGATCGCTGTTGCTCCAGGACTAGATAGTCTTCAAATGCGTCACCTTGCTGCTGCGACTGCAACCAGCGAAGCAATGCCGCACGCTCAATAGCCGTCGCAAAACTCTCGTTAAATCGACTATCACCAGGAATATAGATGATTTTGTGGGCAAGTTCATGGAATAGCAATCCAGCAAGGCGGGTGTCATCCCGCTCAATGAAGGTATTTAACAACGGGTCGTCGAACCAACCCAACGTCGAATACGCGGCGACGCCACCATAAAACACGTCCAACCCCTGGGCTGCCAGAGACTGGCTGAATTGAGCCGCTGAGTTCGGCGAAAAATAGCCTTTGTAACTGACACAACCGGCTATCGGGTAACAGAATTTTTTTAGGTCCAGCGAAAATTCTGACGCCGCGAAGACACTCCACACCACATAAGGCGAACCCACATCAACATAGGTGGAAAAGGTATCCTCCACGGGCAACCCCAGTTCCCGCTCGGCAAATTGGCTGACCCGCCTGGCCAGCAGGATCTTTTGCTTCACAACGGGTCTGACCTCGGGATCACTCAGCACCGCGTCCAAATCACGTCGATTAACGATCAGCTGTAGCTGGCCGCTGACGGCCTGCTGATAATAACCCAGCGTGCTGCAACCCATTACCGGCATCAACAGTAACGCTGCCACGAGTGCCCGCGCCAAAGACATAGGCCTGCTCACGGCCATTTTCTCCTGACTCTTGGCGCCTGGTTTTTTATCGATCTCACTCACCGTTAACAGCTTAGCCCCGACTATAGCAGTTGGCCAGACTGGTGCACCCTGATATCCTGCGGGTGATACCAGAGCGATCTTCCATTCAGCCTTCATGCTAAAGTTTTATTGAATGTATAAACATTATTTTGGGTTGCAGGATTCACCGTTTTCCATCGCGCCGAATCCACAGTACCTGTATATGAGTACTCGCCATCGCGAGGCGCTCGCGCACCTGTTATATGGGGTCAAGAGCGACGGTGGCTTTATCTTACTCACCGGTGAGGTCGGCACTGGCAAAACCACAGTCTGCCGTTGCCTGTTAGCGCAGATCCCCAGTGACGTCGACATTGCTATGGTGCTCAACCCGAAACAAACCGCACTGGAGCTGCTAGCGACGATCTGCGATGAATTCAAACTCAGCTATGGTACTGAGGCCAGCATAAAAACGCTGGTGGACAAGCTCAATCTATTCTTACTGGATAGCCATCAAGCCGGGCGTAAAGCCATTCTCATCATCGACGAAGCCCAGAACCTGGCTGTTGATGTCCTTGAGCAACTTCGACTACTAACTAACCTGGAAACTAACCAGCGAAAATTACTCCAGATTATCCTGCTGGGCCAGCCTGAATTGTTGACCCTGCTCGGGCAACAGGAATTACGCCAACTGTCGCAACGGGTCACTGCTCGTTTTCATCTCGACGCCTTGAATTCACGAGAGGTCGCGGAATACATCCAACATCGCATCAGGGTCGCAGGCGGCAACCAACCACTTTTCACACCCGCCAGCGTGCGTCGAATCTACCGGATTTCTGGGGGTATACCCCGGCTGATCAATCTGATTTGCGATCGCGCCCTACTGGGTGCCTATGTGGAAAACCAACCTCGAGTGAACCCCGCTATCGTTACCAAGGCGGCTCAAGAGGTGTTGGGGCAATCAGACAGTCGCGGCATCAAACCGCGTATTAAAACATCCATGGCTTTGCTGGGCGCGCTGCTACTCATTCTGGGCGGCATGGTCTTTATCTCTGAGCAAACGACTCCCGTCACCCTCCCCGCTACACCTCAAGCACCGCAGTTGATTCCGCCAGCCGCCATCCAGCCACCGCAAGTGACGGTTACAGACACGCTTAGTCAGCACTTACCAGCCCTTATCAGACAGCCATTGGGCAGCATCGTCGGCCACAGCCTTGCTGAATCCGCATTGCTGGATGTGCTCAGCATATGGACTGCAGAGCTGCCAGCAGATGCCACTCAGGCAATCTGCCAGTCGGCTCCGGATCTTGGTCTCAGTTGTTTCCAGGCAGAAATAGACCTGGCAGAGATAGCCCATATGAATCGTCCTTTAGCCGTGAATCTAGGCACAGTGAATCTAGGCACAGTGAATCTCGCCACAGTGAATCTAGGCGATGCGAATTCGGCACGTTGGGTGACCCTGAAGCAGTTGGACGCTGACGACGCGCTATTTCATGTCGGTACCGTTGAGGTCCGGGTTGCCAGAAGCGAATTGGCAGCAGCGGGCCGTTTGGACAGCATCGTGCTTTGGCGTTCACCACCGAACTATCAGCAACCCCTGAAACTCGGGGATTCTGGCGCCAGTGTTGACGCTCTGCTAAACACTTTGAGTTTTATCGATACCGGCAAGCCCACAGGCGAGGTCGGATTTTTATTCGATTTAAATCTGGAACGGCGGATCAAGAATTTTCAACGAACCTCTGGCATTGATCCCGACGGTCTGGTGGGCGCCCGCACCTGGATTCAACTCAACAGTATCGTTGGGACTGATATCCCGTTCTTGAGCACCGGAGCCCATAACTGATGTCCTATATCCTTGATGCTTTACAAAAATCCGAGCAACAGCGAAAAAGTCAGAACACGCCGGATCTGATGACAGTTCATCCTATAGATCAACCCTCAGTGATTCGTAAAATGCCTTGGATCATTATCACTTTAAGCTTGGTTATACTGAATTTCGTCGGCATCGGGTTGTGGTTTTTCCAAATCGATGACCAACACCCAGTCTTGACCACAACGTCAGTCATCCCAGCTGAACCATTTGCGCCGCTGATTGACAGGTCGATGGCAGGCAGCACTACGCAACCGGTCGAACCCAAACGCAACCCGCAGCCATCCGTCGAAGCCGAGCAACTCATTACACCTGCTGACTTTCCTGCTTTGGATTCAAACCGATTTATTGCCCCGCAACAAATCAGCGAACTTCCTGAAGACATCCAGCGCCAAATTCCTGATCTGATATTCTCCAGCCACCTCTATTCTGAGGATTTTCGGCTGGTCAACATCAATGGCCAAATGATGCGGGAAGACGAGTATATAGCCCCAGAACTGCTGCTAGTCGAAATTACCGAGGATGGCGTGATACTCGATTTCCGTGAGCACCGCATCTCCATGAGCATTCTGCAGGACTGGGCATTCGACTAACTACAGCAGTGATGAAACTAGGTAGGCATTCACCTGCTGCAGAGACTACGCTGCGAGCGGAATCATCTCACTGAGGATTAATCAGAATCTACATTTATAGTAGAATCTGCAGCTTCATGGTCATCGCGGCGCACTCCTCCCACACGCTGATGGCACAGCCACTTTCATCGCAATGACGGCAGGACACATTTTTGTGAACATTACGCTACTCGCCAACCACGACATCGCCAGCAATCTCGCCTTGAACCTTCTGCTCCCTAAGCTTACAGCTCACCGCATCACCCTGTACCTGTCATCCAGAGTTGGCCAAGCCGGGACAAAACCACAGGCACTAGAAGCACTCCAGTCATTTGATCAAGCGCTGTTACAGAATCTCACCGATGAATCAAATAGCCACTCGACGATTGATTCGAAGCTGCAATCATTCAGCGCCCTTGGCGAACTCATCGGCACGCCCGTCAAAACCTTAAATCATATCAACTCTCCGGCAGGCCAAAACATTGTAGCTGCGGACAAACCTGATCTAATCGTGACTATCCGGTATGGCGTCATTTTGCAGCAGCCTGTGGTTGCGCTGCCTAGGCACGGTGTCATCAATCTGCATTCTGGACCACTGCCTGACTACCGCGGCGTCATGGCTTCTTTTTGGGGCATGCTTAATGGGGCTTCAGCGCTCGGCACCACGCTCCACTATATTGATGACAGCAGTATCGATACCGGGCGTATTATCCATAGGACTCGTCTGCCGGTAGATCGCCAGCGCTCATACCTTTGGCATGTTCTGAATCTCTATGCTGGCGGCTGCGACACCCTCCTTGAGACCATAGAGCAATTACACGTAGGCGAGCGCGTCAATTGCCAACCACAAGCATCGGCCGGCACTTATTACACATTCCCAACGGATGCGGATCTAGCACGGTTTTTCGAACAGGGTTTAAAGCTGTTTGATAGTGACGTGCTAGCCGCACTTTCCAGACCCTGAGAAACTGGAAAATACTCATGTTTTTAGCTATAAAGTGTTGTATTCGATCATCAGAACCCTATACTCGCGCCCCAAACACCCTATTTATCCGCGCTAGCCCTTTTTGTCTGGAACTTCTATGTCCGAAACCACCCCAGTGATCACCACATTTCGTGATCTCAACCTGCCCCCCGAGCTTCTTAAGGCGTTGGATGAAGTGGGTTATGAAACCCCGTCGCCGATCCAGGCAAAGACGATTCCGTTGCTAATGGCAGGCACCGATGTGCTGGGTAATGCACCGACGGGCACGGGTAAAACCGCTGCTTTTGGTTTACCCCTGTTATCTCGAGTTGATGTCACAGACAACCATGTTCAATTGATGGTACTGACCCCAACCCGCGAACTGGCCATTCAAGTTGCCGAGGCACTGCAACGTTATGCCTCTCACATGAAAGGTTTCCATGTTCTGCCAATATACGGCGGCCAGGAATATTCAGGCCAAATTCGCCAATTAAAGCGCGGTGTGCATGTCATCGTTGGTACGCCTGGGCGAGTGATGGATCATATTCGCAAAGGCACGCTGAACTTGTCAGGCTTGCGAGCGCTGGTACTCGATGAAGCGGACGAGATGTTACGCATGGGCTTTCTTGACGACGTCGAATGGATTCTCGAGCAGATGCCAAAAGAACGGCAAATGGCTTTGTTTTCGGCAACGATGCCCAAAGAAGTCAAACGGATTTCACAGAAATACCTGCGGAATCCCGAGGTCGTCGAAATCAAGTCCCTGACTGCCACTGCCGAAACCATTACCCAGCGCTACTGGTTGGTGAGCAATGCCCATAAGCTGGATGCGCTCACCCGGATTCTTGAAGTTGAGCCATTCGATGCCATGCTAATTTTCGTGCGGACCAAGTTGGCAACCACCGAATTAGCCCAGCGACTCGAGGCCAGAGGCTATTCCGCCTCGGCACTGAACGGCGACATGGTACAGAAAGCTCGTGAAGACATGATCAAGCGGCTGAAAAACGGTTCCCTTGATATTCTTGTCGCCACGGATGTCGCCGCCCGAGGCCTAGACGTCGACCGCATCAGCCACGTGGTCAACTACGATATTCCCTACGATACTGAAGCCTATATCCACCGAATCGGGCGAACTGGCCGCGCCGGGCGAAGCGGTGATGCGATTCTATTTGTCGCGCCCCGTGAGACTCGAATGCTGTCGGCTATTGA
>JABBAY010000091.1 GCA_018607725.1 K189A clade bacterium | reverse complement strand
TAGGATACACAAATTATGAGCCTCAAAGATGAACGTCGCGAGTATCGCTACGGCAGGTTAGATCGAGCGGGGCTGCTCGAGTCTCCGTTCGCACAATTTGATATATGGATGCAGCAGGCACAGACGGCAGGATTGAGTGATGCTACCGCGATGGTGTTGGCCACCGTCGACGCCGCTGGTCAACCGAGGCAGCGAACGGTTTTGCTGAAGGGTATTAGTCAACAAGGCCTGACGTTTTTTACGAATCTGGAAAGCACCAAGGCCCGCGATATGGCAACGAATGCTCGGGTCAGTGTGCTGTTTCCGTGGCTGGCGTTGGATCGCCAGGTCAGCGTTATGGGTACTGTGACTGCAGTGCCGGTTGCCGATGCGCAAGCGTATTTTAGTAGTCGTCCCAGAGACAGCCAATTGGCTGCCTGGACTTCAGCACAGAGTCAGCCAATCGCGTCTCGTGCGGTCCTTGATGCTGAGTTTGAAGCAACCAGTGCGCGCTTCAGCGGGCAAGAGATTCCTATGCCCGAGTTTTGGGGTGGCTTCTATATTGCGCCCATAGCCTGGGAATTCTGGCAGGGTGGAGAGAATCGCTTGCATGATCGTTTCAGATATTCACAAGGAACGAAGGATGCCTGGAACATAGAGCGTCTTTCACCGTGAAACCTGCTTTGCAGCTGACTTATGCTGTTGGTTTCGACCTGAGTCCCAGAGTCGAGATTTAATGCGGGATCGGCTAAGCTGGCAGGGCAGGACAACACTGCTGAAGCTTGTTGGGCAGGTGATAACAGGGATGAAATAAAATTTTCGAGTGCCGATATTACCGCCGACCTCAATCAAATTAATTCGATCTGGGAGATACCATGAAAGTAGTCGCGAAAGCGGTCGTCAGTATTCATTACGAACTGAGCAATGTCAGTGGTGAGGTGCTGGACTCGTCACTCGAGATGGATCCATTAACCTATTTACACGGCACTGGCGGCCTGATTCCAGGGCTTGAGAAGGCTCTCGACGGGCGTGCCGTTGGCGATACGCTGTCAGTCGATATTCAGCCGGAAGAAGCCTACGGGCCGGTGAATGCAGACTTGATTCAGGCGGTACCGCTGAGCGCCTTTGAAGGGGTTGAAAAGGTTGAGCCAGGCATGCAATTCCAAGCTGGCGGTGCGGACGGCCAAGAGCAACCGGTTAAGGTCGTCTCTGTCACCGAAGATGTGGTGACGGTTGATGCAAACCATCCGTTAGCAGGTGAAATCCTTCACTTCGATGTGACCATTGAAGCGATCAGGGCCGCGACGGAAGAAGAATTGGAGCATGGACATGCACATTGAGGCATGCCTGAGATGAGCGGGTTGGAAGGCGGGCAGATCCATGATCATGCCCATGATCATGTCCATGGACATGATCATCATCACAGCCATGAGGTTGACTTCAGCAATCTCAATGTCAGTTTTGTGATTGCGATATCTGCCAATCTCGTCTTTACCGTGCTCGAAGCTTTCTATGGCCTGATGACCAGTTCGGTGAGTCTTTTAGGTGATGCCGGACATAACTTATCAGACGTATTAGGGTTGTTATTGGCATGGGGTGCTGCCTATCTAACCACCCAAAAATCCAGCCAGCTATATAGTTATGGGTTTCGCCGAACGACGATTCTGGCGGCGATCATCAATGCGGTTGTGCTGGTATTTGTCGCGGGTTTTATTGCTTACGAATCTATCCAGAAATTTGTCTCCCCTACGCCGATGCATGAAATCACCGTCATGGTGGTGGCTTCAATTGGTATTTTCGTCAATGCTGGCACCGCGATGTTGTTTATGCGTGGTAGTCGAAGCGACCTGAATACGCGCGGAGCCTTTCTGCACTTAGCCTACGATGCGCTCATCTCTGCGGGCGTGGTCATAGCCGCCATTATCGTGCTGTACTCCGGCTGGCAGTGGGTTGATCCGTTGATTGGTCTGCTGATCGTCACGGTGATTCTAGCGGGCACCTGGGGTTTGTTGCGGGATTCGGTCAACCTGATACTGGATGCTGTGCCACAAGGTATCGATATCGATGCGGTGCGGGAGTTTCTTGGCAGCATAGACGGCGTGAACGAGGTCCATGATCTGCATATCTGGGCCATGAGTACCCAGGAAAACAGTTTGACCGCGCATCTAGTGATGCCTGAAAACACACTGTGGGAAGATTCGGAAAACTACGCCCGAATCAGCGCCGATCTGCATGCGCGCTTTAATATCCATCATGTAACACTCCAAGTCGAAAAAGACTTAATGTGCGCAAATATCCACTGCGATTAATCGTCGAGATAATTCATGTACACTGAGATGACTTTACAAGCTTTAACAGATGAGAAGCGGTGATGACGACACTAGAGCAATTTATGGAAGACACCTTGCGCAAGGTGCTCATCGAGCCGATTCGGCTGGATCCGCCGGTGCCCATTGCAAGTTTGCCCACGCCAGCGTTGGTGTTAGATCTTGATATATTCGAAAGTAACCTGGATAAGATGCAGCAACACGTGCAGAAACACGGTATGGGTTTGCGGGGCCACACCAAGATGCACAAATCACCGATCATCGCTCGCAAACAAATCGAGAATGGGGCGTTAGGCGTCTGCGCGGCGACAGTCAGTGAGGCCGAGGTCATGCTGGCTGGCGGCGTCGATAATATTCTGATTACTTCGCCGGTCGTCACGGTGGACAAAATCGCTCGAGTCATTGCTATGGCCGCCCATTCATCAGAGTTACGCATCGTTGTTGATCATATCAAGGGTGCGGAGCAATTTAATGCAGCAGCGGAGCAGGCTGGGGTGCATCTGAAAGTCCTGATTGATCTAGATCCCGGTATGGGCAGAACAGGTATCGCTTGTGGTGAGCCAGCTTTGGCACTGGGCCAATACATCGTCGACGAATGTCCATGGCTGACGTTTTCTGGCCTCCAGATGTATATCGGCAATTGCATGCATATTAAAGGCTTTGAGAAGCGTCGGGCCAAGTATGTCGAATTGCTGGCGCCGGGTATCGAAACCCGTGCATTGTTCCAGGCCAACGGTATAGTCGTCGACGTATTTAGTGGTGGAGGTACCGGGACCTTTGATATTGAACCTGGAATCGGTGCCCTAACGGAGTTGCAGGCTGGATCTTACGCGTTCATGGATGTCGAGTACCGCGAAATTGGCGGTCAAGCCAGCGAATTCTTCGACGCTTTTGAGCCATCATTGTTTGTGTTGGTGACGGCGATCAGTCAACCTCAAACCCGTTTGATTACAGTTGATGCAGGTTATAAATCCTTTGCCTCTGATTCTGTAGCCCCACAGTTTCGAGATATTGAAGGTGTTGTTTATCATTGGGGTGGAGACGAGCATGGTATTGTTCGTTTGAATAATCCGTCCCGTGACGTTCAACTGGGCGATAGACTGACGATGCTGACACCGCACTGTGATCCGACTGTCAATCTGTATGATTTCTATTTCCCTTATCGCAATGGCCTAGTAGAAGAAGTTTGGCCGATTTCAGCACGAGGTAAGTCACAATGACAGTCGCAGTTCCCTGGTTTGAAGATTTTGAAATCGGGGACGACTACAGCGACGTTCCCGCAGTTACTATTACAGAGGGGCATGCCGCTATTCACCAGGCGATGTTTGGTGATCGACTGCGTTTGCCGCTGGATCATGTGCTCTCGCAATGTGTCACCGGACATTCTCGAGCACTAGTGAACCCGTCTTTGGTCTGTAACTTGGCTATCGGTCAGAGCACTATTCCTTCGCAGCGGGTCATGGGTAATCTGTTCTATCGTGGCATGAAGCTCCAGCGACCAGCTTTCATTGGTGACACTCTGACGACGACCACCCGTGTTGTCGGTTTGCGCCAGAACAAGCGCCGAGAGGGTCGGCCAGCATCCGGTATGGTTGCACTTGAAATTCATGTTCAGAACCAGCATGACGAAACAGTTATGTTGTTCTGGCGTTGTCCGATGATTCCTTGCCGGAACCCGAATGCCAATACGGGCCATGAAGACGATTTTGCCAATATGCCGGACATCATTGAACCGGAAACACTCCTGGCATTAGTGCCGGATTGGCAGTTTGAATCCTTTCGAACTCGAGTTAAGGCGCCGCACTTCAGTGCACTTAAAGCCGGCAGCAGTATTCAGATCGAGGCCCGGGATACAGTGACCCTGGCGCCGGAGCTTGTGCGTATGACCTTGAATATGGCCATGACCCATACGGACGCCACCCGTAGCGTTTACGGCCAACGGTTAGTCTATGGTGGGCACACTATAGCGATGGCTGCGGCGCAGCTGACCAGGGCATTTCCCGGGATGTTAACGATTCTAGGCTGGTTCCGTTGTGATCACGTGGCGCCCGTATTCGAAGAGGATGTTCTGGAATCGCAGGTGACGATCGAGTCACTGCTACCTGTTGATCATAAACAAGGTGGCGGACTTGCGGTCTTGCACGTTGAAACCTTTGCCTGTCGTCAAGATAAGGTCAAGGTCTTGGATTGGCGTCTTGCCGCTCTTTTTGCCTAATGTTTTGCCTAATGTTTTTGCCGTGACGTGTTGTTGCATCAGTAATCTAGGGAGTAGTCGATGGAATTTGGAGTGGTCCTGCCGCATAACGAGATCGGAAATGACCCGGGTGCACTAAAAGCTTATGTTCAGGGTGCAGAAGCGCTGGGTGCTCAGCAATTGTTAATTTATGACCACGTTTTAGGTGCTGATCCGAATCGACAGGGTGGCTGGCGCGGTGTTTATGATAAGGATATTGCCTTCCACGAGCCTCTGACGACACTGGCATTTATCGCGGCACTCACTGAAACTATTGAGCTGGTGACCACCATCCTAATATTGCCTCAACGTCAGACCGTGCTGGTCGCGAAACAAGTCGCAGAGGTCGCCATTTTATCTAATAACCGGTTGCGTTTAGGGGTCGGTACGGGCTGGAATAAGATTGAGTACGAGGCCTTGAACGAAGATTTCTCAACCCGTGGTGTTCGGCAGTCTGAACAGATCGAGGTGTTGCGGGCGCTGTTATCGGAGGAGGTACTGGACTATACCGGCAAGTATCATCGAATTGATCAGGCAGGCATCAATCCACGCCCCTCAAAGCCCGTGCCTATATGGTTTGGAGGTAGTGCGCCGGCTCTGATTCGGCGTTGCGCGCGCTTGGGTGATGGCTGGATTCCTTTGATGGGCCCGAGCCCTGCGGCGGCAGAAATTATTGCCGCGTTGCGACAGCAGCGTGAAGCTGCGAATAAACCCTGGGACCAATTTTCCATTCTTGCCCAAGCGCAGTATGCCGGTGGAACGCCAGAACGTTGGCAGAGCCATGCTGAAAAATGGCGTGGCCTGGGCGCCACCCATATGGCGATTGCGACCCATAATGCCGGTGAGACCGATGTAGACGGGCACCTGGCGCGGATCGAAGCATATTTCAAGGCAGTACGTTCCTAACCCGGATCAGCCTAAACGGAGTGAACATTAGCATGACGACAGATTGGCAAAATTGGTCCGGCAGTCAACAGCACGTGGCGTTTGACCTGGCGCTACCCGATTCGGAACTCGCCGTGGCCGAGTTGATTCAGCGGGCTGCTGCTGCTGGCCGCAGTGTCCGTGGTATTGGCAGCGCACATTCATTCGTGCCGTTCTGGACTGACGACCATTTAGTTTCCTTGGATAACATGAAGGGTTTGATCTCCCATGATGCTGCCGCGCGGCAAGTGACGGTCTGGGCGGGTACCAAATTACATGAACTAGGAGAGCCACTTTGGGATCTGGGTCTGGCGATGGAAAATATGGGAGATATTGATCGCCAATCGGTGGCCGGTGCAATCAGCACCGGCACCCACGGAACGGGTGCCAGCTTGCAGAATATATCGAGTCAAGTGGTTGGTTTACGGTTGGTGAAGGCCGATGGTGCCATTGTCGATATCAACGGTTCAGTTGATCCGGACCTGCTGCGAGCAGCCCAGGTGTCGATGGGAACCTTAGGGGTGATTACTCAGGTTACGCTGCAGGCGTTACCCGCTTACCATTTGCATGAGCGCAATTGGCAGGCCAGTGTGGCGGAGTGCGCTGAGGCCCGCGAAGACTTAATCACTAATAATCGTCACTGGGAGTTTTTCTGGGATCCTCAAACAGATCAATGTGCAATGAAGACTCTGAATGTCACTGAAGCACAATCCCTGAGTTTGCCGACACCGGGGCAGGATATTGGCAGAAGCTATAAGGTGATTCCTTCTGCTCGAGAATTTAAGTTCAATGAAATCGAATTTTCGGTACCAGCAGCGGCTGGTTGGGACTGCTTCTTAGCGCTGCGGCAGCTTATGCAGACTGACTTTGCTGATGTTCGCTGGCCTTTGGAATATCGTACGCTGAAAGCGGATGATATGTTTTTGAGTTCGGCCAGTGACCGCGACAGCGTTACTATTTCGGCACACCAGGGCGCCAATCAGCCGTATAAGGCGTTTTTCGGCGCTGTTGAAGGCCTATTTCGAGAGTACGATGGTCGGCCTCACTGGGGCAAAATTCATACTCAACAAGCAAGCCAACTCGAGATTTCACTGCCTCAATTTAATCGATTCCGAGAGATTCGCCAGTCCATGGATCCTCAGGGTTTGTTCTTGAATCCGTTTCTCAAACAGGTCTTTGGAATTGATTGATGTTATTCGTGATTTGAGTTTCTGCAGCACTAATCGAGGCACGCCGCTGGCGGCATCTGTGCTACAGTAGCGCGATTCCTAACCTAGAGGCGACGGCGAGTGTTTGATTTAATCCAGGCGGGCGGTTGGCTGATGTTCCCTATCATACTCTGCTCGATTATTGCGGCAGCAATCTGCATTGAGCGGTTTTGGACCTTGCGTAAGGATCAGATAGTGCCAAAAAATCTTCTGGCTCAAGTATGGGGCTGGATTCGTGCCAATGAATTAGACAGTCGCAAGCTTCGAGAGCTCAAAGCCAGTTCGCCTCTGGGCCAGATTCTTGCTGCTGGCATTAGCAATCACCGGCGTGGCCGAGAGCAAATGAAGGAAAGTATTGAAGAGGTTGCGAACCATGTGGTGCATGAGATGGAGCGCTATCTGAATGCCCTCGGTACTGTGGCGGCAATTACGCCATTGCTGGGTTTACTTGGCACCGTGATTGGTATGATCAAGGTGTTTTCGGCGATCAGACTGGAGGGTACGGGTAACGCGGCTGTGTTGGCAGGTGGTATCTCCGAGGCGTTGATCACAACGGCTGCTGGTTTGACAGTGGCGATTCCCAGCTTGTTTTTCTACCGTTATTTCCAGCGTCGAGTCGATGAGCTCGTGATCACCATGGAGCAGGAGGCTTTGAAGCTGGTTGAAGTGCTCAACGGTGACCGAAACGAGAAGAGTGATGCTGTGGTTGCCCGTCCAGAAATGGCATCGACTAGCGGCGACCGATAGGTCGACCAGGAGCCTAATTGTGAAATTCTCCCGCCGGGTGAAACCAGAAGTTGATGTTAATCTCACGCCCCTGATTGACGTGGTTTTTCTATTGTTGATTTTTTTTATGGTCTCAACAACATTTACCAAAGATACCCAGCTCAACATTGACCTGCCAGAGGCGTCCGGCGCAGATGCAGTTGTCGCTGACAGGCAAATCGAAATCACTGTCAGCCGCAACGGCGACTATGCAATTAATGCTGTCGCGTTGGTAAGTAACCAGATTGATACTCTCAAAATTGCTATTGAAAAAGTCAGCGGTGGCGATACCACCATACCGTTGGTGATTACCGCAGACTCAGCAGCCCAGCATCAGGCGGTGGTGACGGCAATGGATGCGGCGGGGCAATTGGGTTTTAGTAAATTACGCATCACCACAAAGAACACCAGCCAGGATGACTGATACTTCCAACAAACCTTCAACAGATATGCAGATCTATACGCGCTTACTGGCCTACGTAGTGCCGTTGTGGGGTGCGTTTGCGTTAAGTATTCTCGGTTTTGTGATTTACTCTCTGGCTAATGTCAGTTTTGCGCAACTCATCAGCTATATCGTTGACTCCTTGCAAGGTAGCGACCCACTGAGCAGTTCGACCTACGCCAGTGCTGTGCAGTCGTTGTTTGGTGGTTCGGGGGCGATCAATCGAACGGTGATCCCCCTGGCAATTATAGTCATTGTACTTTTTCGGGGTGTTGGCACCTTCTTGGGTAACTATTTTATTACCTATGTGGGAACTAGCCTGGTTCATGCCCTGCGCTGTGAACTATTTGAACAGTTGCTGAGGTTGCCAAGTCGTTTTTACGACAAGAATACCATGGGCCATCTGGTGGCGAAGGTCACCTTTCATGTGACTCAAGTGACCGGCGCCGCCACCGATGCTATTCGGGTTGTGATTCGTGAGGGTTTCACGATATTGGGCTATATCGGTTATCTGGTCTACCTGAATTGGAAGCTGACGCTGATCTTTATTACTGTTGCGCCTTTAATCGGATTGTTGGCGAGCTACGCCGGCCGGCGGTTTCGTCGGATCAGTGAACGTCTTCAAGACTCCATGGGGGACGTGACTCATGTGGCGTCTGAAGCGGTCCAAGGATACCAGGTGGTGCGTATATTCGGCGGTGCTGATTACGAGCGCGAACGCTTTACCAGTGTGAGTAATAATAACCGTCGACAATCTATGAAGATGGTGATTACCCAGTCGATCGCGACGCCCACAGTTCAATTGGTGGTCTCGCTCGCTTTGGCCGGGTTGGTGTGGCTAGTGTTAGACCCAGTTCTGCTGGCGGACATGAGTCCAGGTGACGTGGTTGCCTTTATCACCGTCGGTGGTTTGTTGGCCAAGCCGATTCGTCAATTGTCTGAAGTCAGTGCCATTATCCAGCGCGGTCTGGCCGCGGCTCAGGATATTTTTACTCTGTTTGATCAGCCCGTTGAAGTGGATCTTGGGGAGCAATCCCTAGATCGAGTACGCGGTAAAATTGAGTTTCGCGATGTCTGTTTTGCTTACGATGATGATGATCAGGACCTGATCCTCGATCATGTCAGTTTTGTCGCTGAAGCTGGAGAAACCATCGCCTTGGTTGGTCGTTCGGGTAGTGGTAAGAGTACGCTCGCCAGTCTGATTCCGCGGTTCTATACGCCGTTAAGTGGTGAAATATTAATCGACGACCAGCCGATTAATAGTCTGCGTTTGGATGATCTGCGACGCCAAATAGCCTTGGTGACTCAGCATGTGACGTTGTTCAATGACACGGTGGGTCGAAATATTGCTTATGGAACGCTCCAGGAGTCGACGGCGGAGCAGATTATCAAAGCCGCGGAAGCGGCTTATGCGCTTGACTTTATTGAGCGCCTGGATGACGGGATGGAAACTATTGTTGGCGACAATGGCGTCCTGTTGTCCGGTGGTCAGCGACAACGCCTGGCTATCGCGCGCGCGTTTCTCAAGGATGCGCCGATACTGATTCTGGATGAGGCTACGTCTGCGCTAGATTCTGAATCCGAACGGTACATCCAAGCCGCCCTAGAGGCGGTGGTCAAGGGGCGTACCACCATTGTGATAGCACATCGTCTGTCAACCATCGAAAAAGCGAACCGAATACTGGTCATCGATGGAGGCAAAATAGTGGAGCAGGGTAGTCATGCTGAATTACTGGCCAATGGTGCGTTTTACGCCAGTCTGCATGGGCATAAGATTGAAGACCATGCTGCTGATTCTGAAGGGCAGTTGGCGCCACTGAGTACAACTCTTATTGCCCCTGTGGCAAACCGGGGTGGTCAAAGCGTGCCTTTTCTGAGCCGCCAGGCATTGGTAAATGCCTGGTATGACAATGCTCGGTGGTTAGGTTTGTTAACGCCAGTGGCGTGGTTATTCAGCCGCTTGGCAAGCATTCGTCGCCGCAAAATCCTGAATAACGCAGAAAGACACTGGCGTGCTCCTGTTCCTACTATCGTTGTCGGTAATATTAATGTCGGCGGTACGGGTAAGTCGCCACTGGTTATCTGGTTAGTAGCGCAGTTGATGGCTGCTGGGTACCGACCTGGAATCGTCAGTCGTGGGCATGGTGGTCGAACCCATTATCCTTTTGACGTGAAGCTGAATTCTGATCCTTCTGCAACCGGAGACGAAGCCTTGATGCTGTTGCGACGTACCGGCTGCCCGGTGGTCGTTGATCCGGATAGGGTCAGCGCGGCCAAATATCTGCTTCAGCAACATGACTGTGATGTGATTGTCGCCGATGATGGATTACAACATTATGCCTTGGATCGCGACGTTGAGATCGTTGTTATGGACGGCCAACGGGGTTTGGGTAATGGTCTTTGTTTGCCTGCAGGGCCCCTTCGTGAGCCCGTAACTCGGCTCAGTGAAGTCGATTTTGTGGTCGTGAATGGCCCGCAGAAATTTTCTTTGCCCTACTCGACGGTCAAGATGCAGCTGTTACCTGACGTGTTGATTCAACTTGAGACCGGTGATTCCAAGCCATTGGATACTCAAGCGCTGGGACATACAGTGCATGGTGTAGCGGGTATAGGCCATCCAGCGCGTTTTTTCGATACCCTGCGTGATTTGGGTTTCGAGGTGATAGTTCATGAATTTGATGATCATCATCTGTACAGTTTGACGGATTTAATGTTCAACGATAGTCTGCCGGTCATTATGACCGAGAAAGACGCCGTGAAAGTCAGTCAGTTGAATTCAGGGTTATTACATAGCAACTTTTGGTATTTGCGCATCAATGCGTCAATGCCAGAGGAATTTATGCCACAGTTGCTACATAAAATTCAAGGCGTTCGGAGTGGTGCAACTAACGTCGAAAACCAAGCTAACAATGGAGATCAACATGTCAGTTGATGGCAAGTTATTAAGTATTTTAGTGTGTCCACTTTGTCATGGTGAGCTGCAGTATGACAAGCAAGCACAGGAACTGACTTGTTATGCTGATGGCCTTGCCTATCCCATACGGGACGATATTCCGGTGATGTTGGAGGAAGAGGCCAGGCGCCTGACGGCTGAAGAAAAAGTCGACCGATAATGGCTTTCACTGTCATTATTCCAGCTCGCTACCAGTCTCAGCGTTTGCCTGGCAAGGTGCTAATGGATATCTGCGGCAAGCCAATGATCCAGCGAGTCTATGAACAGGCGTGCCTGAGCAGTGCCGCAAACGTGCTTGTGGCGACCGATGATAGCCGGGTCGCGAGTGTCGTTGAAGCCTTTGGCGGACAGGTCTGCATGACCGCAGCGGCGCATGAATCAGGCACTGACCGGCTGCAGGAGGTGGTGGCGCGGGAAGGCTTCCCAGATGATGCTATCGTGGTTAACGTTCAGGGCGATGAGCCGCTGATACCGCCGGCGGTGATTGACCAAGTGGCACTTAATCTGACTTTACAGCACAAGGTTGATAGTTTGGCTGCAGTGCCTGGGGTGTCCACGCTCTACGAGGACACTAGCGATCTTGAGCAAATCATGGATCCTAATGTTGTCAAGGTGGTGACCGATGCGCAGAACCAAGCGCTATATTTCAGCCGCGCGCCGATACCGTGGGCTCGAAATGAGTTTGGCGCAGATCCGGTAAGCTTGCCCGTTGGGATGGTCTATAAACGTCATGTGGGTATCTATGGCTACCGGGTCGAACTCCTGAACCGATTTGTTCGCTGGACGCCGGCACCCCTCGAATTGATCGAAAAACTCGAACAGCTCCGTGTGTTATGGCATGGTGAGGCGATTCATATCGAAGTCGCCTGTGAATCGATTCCCCCTGGCGTTGATACACAACGGGATCTGGATAATATTAGAGCTCGATTCGTTGACGTATAGTGCCGGCTTCCGTGTGCCCTTGTTCTTAGGGACCTTGTTCTTAGAGCCCTGTTCTTAGAGCCCTGTTCTTAGAGCCCTTGTTCTTAGAGG
>JABBAY010000207.1 GCA_018607725.1 K189A clade bacterium | reverse complement strand
TTACTTAGGGCGTTTCTCTGTTAGATTTGGACTTCGTTGAAGGGGTGGGGCCTAGGTTGGTAGGGAGTTGCGTCTTGGCTCGCAGTGTTTTGATAATTGGGCTATTTTAGTGAAGGGTAAGTTTGTTTAGGGTAGCGCAATCATAATCCACGTGACAGGGGTTCGAGTCCATCCTCCGCTACCATTTTTTTCAATAATTTAGCTAAAAAGGCGCGTTCGTTGCTATAAATTAGATACCAAATAGATACCACCGTGCATGTATTTTAGCCCCCCCCCGTAGACATCCCCTAAAGGTTATCAAAATATGCTTACGAAGGCGTTATTTAGACGTGCTTTTCAGTTTGCATTGAGCAGTGCAACCAATTTGGTTGCGCGTAACCAGATACTACCAGTACCAGTATATGGTGTCTTTGGCGCTCAGCGACGTTTTTCAGGTTGCAACTGGTTGCTTAAGTAACGGCGGGTGTGCAGGTTCGACTTTCTTTATACCAAGAAACCGCATTTATTTGACTATCGTTAGATCTCTTGGAATATTGGATAAGGTTTCACATCCGCTTTCTGTGACGATGGCGGTTTCGCTAACGCCCACAGTAAACTCACCATAGATCCTTAGAGCTGGTGGAATGTGAAACGCCATTCCTGGTTCGACTACTCGATCTATTCCCGTAAAAAGGCTGAGTACGTTGCCTTCACCCCAATCTGGGGCAAAAGAGATGCCGACACTGTATCCGGTACGCTTTTTGAAGTTCTCTGTGTAACCATACCTGTCTATAATGGCTTGGCATGCATCATGAACTTCAGCGCAGGTTTTGCCTGGTTTCAGCGTATCTAATGAAGCTTGTAGGCCCTCCAAAATGCAGTCCATCATTCGATGAGCTGTATCAGTCGGCTGACCAATCCAGGAGCTGCGCATTAGGGAGGCATGATACCTGTCATGCGAGGCGGCCATTTCTAGAAAAACGGGGTCGTTGTCTTGGATCACGCGACGCCGCCAGGTCCCATGAGGAATGCCGCATCGTGGACCGCTGGCCATTAAGGGCTCCATACCGACATATTCACTGCCGGCCTTAATTGCTTTGCCCATCATCTCAGATACAATATCGTTCTCGCTTGCACCGATGGCTACGGCTGCAAGACCAGCTTTCATGCCTTCATCTACATAAGATGCCGAAATGCGTAGTTTTTCCAACTCGCTTGCGGATTTTATGGCGCGAAGACCTTCGATAACTCCAGCAGCATTGCCAAGGTCGCCAAGTTCTGAGACGAGTGCTTTATATATCGCAATTGGGAAGAACCAGCCTCGTTCGTCGATAGCAATTTTGTGGTTTTGCCAACCAAGCTCCCTGATGAGATCGACCGTCACCTGAACCGGATCGGCATTGTCCATGTAGGGATGGATTTTCTCTAGATATGAATTGGCAACTAGATTGTTAAACTCCAACTGACGAACGATAAAAACCGGCTCGAAGTCAACTGGCAACAGAAGTGCTTGATATGTATAATAACCTGGCGTCTGCTGGCCAGTAAGATAATAGATGTTTTCAGGGCCAGTGACGAGCATAATATCGATCCCACGGTCGTTTAGGGCGGACCGGGCCCGCAAAATACGTTCATCCAGCTCTTTTTTGGAAAATGCCGCTTCCATCCCTGTTGTGACGACTGCGCTTGTATCGCTCATGACTTTATTCCTGCAGCTTAGGTGTTAATTGTGGGTGTTTTGCCATCGCCAAGCATGGCAAAGGCAAGATCTCTGTAAATCAGTACCGAACGAAACAGTTCGTCTATGGGGACGAACTCATCTGGCTGATGGGCCACTTGCAGGGAGCCTGCGCCAATAATGACGCCTTCTGCCCCCAACTTGCGGAAATGGACCAGATCACAGCCGCCCTGAAAACCGGTAAGAGGCGTCGGCTTGAGATTGTGATGGTGGCAGGCATGCTGAGCGGCAGAGACAATCGGATGATGTGCAGAAGTTTCTGTCGCAGGGCCTGTTGTAGGCGCATATCCGATAATCTCTGCTTCCGTTCCCGCATCCTTGGCTGCCGCTTCTATCAGCGTTTTCAGGTCTTTTAGAACTTCGTCCTCTTGTTCGCCCGGCACCATCCGCCGATCGAGCGTGAAGTCGCAAAAGGCCGGGACGACATTGTCGGCAACGCCACCGTTTGCCCGAACTACGGTCAGGCTGGCCTGACCGACCAGATCATGCGCCTTGTTGCGGACACGCTCATGTTCATCGACAATGCGCTGCATGAGTGGAGCAGATTTGATAATCGCATTTACGCCAAGGTCTGGCATCCCGGAATGAGCCGATTTGCCATGGATGCGAACGATAGGGCGGACGCTACCTTTATGGGCGACTACCGTTGCGCAGGATGTCGGTTCACCAATCGCACAATAATCGACCGCATCTGCGGTTTTTACATATTCGCGGGCACCGATACTGCCGACTTCTTCGTCGGCGACGAAAACTCCTAGCAACGTTCCCGACCAATGGGCTTTCGCGGCGATTAGGATTCTCATGGCTTCCAACATGGCTGTCATTGGGCCCTTTGCATCGCACGCACCACGGCCGAATAACTTGCCGTCGCTTTCTCGAAGTTTGAACGGATCACTGGACCAGCCATGTCCAGCCGGGACAACGTCTATATGGGTATTGAAAGCGAAGGTTGGGCCCGGCCCATTCTTGAATACTCCAGCGACATTAGTTCGGCCTTCGCCGACATCTACGGCTTGCGACTTGCAACCCATTTTTTCCATTTTTTCCCTAAGGAAATGGGCACATGCCAGTTCCTGACCGGGTGGGTTTTGCGTGTCAAATTTTACCAGTTTCTCAAGCAGTGTTTTGGTGTAGGCTTCATTCATATCGGTGAACATGATCTCAAAACTCGCTTCGCGTTAAAATGTTCCTGGAAAGGCGCCACCATCTAACAGGATGTTTTGTCCCGTCATATAACCGGCATGCACGCTTGCTATAAAGGCACAGGTTGCTCCAAATTCGTTAGGATCACCAAATCTTAGCGATGGGTTGGAAGCCAAACGTGCAGTTCGCGCTTCGTCGACCGATATTCCCTGAGATTTTGCAGCGCCTAAAAGGGTCCCTTGCAACCGGGCGGTTTCAAAAGGGCCGGGCAAAAGGTTATTGACCGTCACACCATGCTGAGCGACATCCCGTGCCAGCCCTGCGACAAACCCGGTCAGCCCGGAACGGGCCCCATTCGACAGGCCAAGCATACCGATGGGTGCCTTTATAGCACCAGACGTTATATTGATGATCCGGCCGAAGCGCCGCTCAATCATTCCATCGACTGATGCACGAATGAGTTCAATCGGGGTGATCATGTTTGCGTCTAGCGCCAAATGCCATGTTTCCGGTGTCCAATCCCGAAAGTTCCCGGGGGGCGGCCCACCCGCATTATTTACAAGAATATCCGGCGCGGGACAGGTGTCCATGATCTCTGCTCTGACATCCGTATCCGTAACATCCCCACAAACGGTCTTAACCATAACTCCAAAAGTGCTGGCTATTTCTTCTGCTGTTACTTGCAGTTCGATTTCGCGTCTGGCGTTTATCACAAGATCGACGCCAGCTTCAGCAAGCGACCTGGCGCAGGCACGGCCCAATCCCTCGCTTGCAGCGCAAACTATTGCATTGCGGCCTTTCAGTCCAAGATCCATAACTACGATTATTCCTTTTCAGAGTGTTTGTGGTTGAACGACCCAGCTTAGGAAAGCCGTTTGCAGGCTGCGACAATGCTGGCGCAGGCGTTTTCCAGATCCGCATCGTCGACGGCATAGGAAATTCTTAGATATTCAGACTTGCCGAAGGCTGTTCCGGCAATTGTTGCCACACCCGCGGCCTTCAAAAGGTAGGCGGCCATATCGAGATCGTTTTGGATGATATCGCCGTCATTGGTTATGAGTCCAATCGCGCCAGCGCAGCTTGCAAATACATAGAAGGCAGCGGCAGGCGGGTCCGCTGATAAAACGCCATCTGTCTCGTCGATTGCTTTCAAAACGACATTACGACGCGCTAAAAGCTTGTCTTCCCAATCGTTCAGGAAGGACAAAGAACCGTCCAATGCGGCTACGGTTGCTTCCTGACTGATCGATGATGCGTTGGAGGTTGACTGAGACTGCAAGGTCGTTAATGCGCTGATCAGCCATGAAGGGCCTCCTGCGTATCCGACGCGCCACCCTGTCATTGAAAAACACTTAGAAACGCCATTGACCGTCAGCACTCGGTTCTTCAAGTCGGGTGCCACACTTGCCATTGTCGCAAACATTCCGTCAAAAACAATCTGCTCGTAAATATCGTCCGACATGACCATCGCTTTCGGATGTCTTCGCAGCACTGCAGCCAGCCCAGCGAGTTCGTCCTCACTGTAAAGGGCGCCAGTGGGGTTTGAGGGTGAGTTGATAATCACCCATTTAGTTCGATTAGTAATATGCGCTTCGAGCGCTCGTGGCGTAAGTTTGAAAGCCGTTTCCAAGCCACAGTTGGCGATAATCGATGTTCCGCCGGCCAAGGCGACCATGTCTGGGTAAGACACCCAATAAGGTGCTGGAACGATAACTTCGTCACCATCGTCCAGTGTCGCTAGAAATGCATTGAAAATCGCTTGCTTTGCGCCTGCAGAGACAACAATTTCGTCCGGCCCATAGGTAATGCCGTTTTCTCGCTCGAATTTCCTGGCGACAGCTTCTTTGACAGCTTCTGTGCCGGCGACTGCAGTATATTTGGTGTTTCCACTCTGGATAGCCGATATGCCCGCGTCCTTAACGTGTGACGGTGTGTCAAAATCTAACTCGCCTTCACCAAGATTAATAATCACTCGGCCATCTGCACGAAGCCGCCTTGCTTCGTCCGAGACGGCAGCAGTAGGTGAGGGTCTTACAACAGCCATTCGAGACGATAGCCAGTAGTCCTTAGGATCTTTATGAATAAGCGCTGGATCAGACATCATGCCACCAACGAGACTGAGGAGGCTTCGTTGCATGACAGCTCTTCCAAAGCCAATCGAACTTGCTGTTTCTGATCAGCGTTCAAGTCCAGCAACGGCAATCTGACACCACCACCACTCCAGCCGCGCAGATCCATGATGGCTTTCGTTGTCTGCGGCTGTCCATACTTCCTCGCCAGCTCGCGCAATGGGTACCACAAGCGCTGCAAATGTCCAGCTGTTGTGGCGTCGCCGTTCTTTATGGCGTGGTAGATTGAATGGATAAGCTCGGGCAGGGCGCAACTGTTCGTGGAGCTTACCCCATCAAAACCCATCGCCAGCGGACCCAATAAAGCGAGGTCTGAAGCGCAAAGCATTCGAATCTTGCCATGCAGTTGACTGGCAAGAATATCGATGCTTGTCGGGTTCAAATCCCCTTGCTTCAGAGCGACCATACCGTCGATTTCTGCAAGTCGGCAGATAATTTGGGGAGAGAGTGTGATGCCGATCCCCGGCGCGTTGTAGATCATAATGCCGGTTTTCGACATGCCGCTGACACGTTTAAAAAATCGGTAGATATGGTCGTCATTCACTTCTGATACATAGGGGGCTGTAACCATAGGCAGCCCGCCAAGATTTCCCGCCAGTTCGGTCAGGTCAAAGATAACACGTGAATCTGAATGCGCTGTACACAGAAGCACCGGCACTTTGTCACCGACATGATCCATGACTGTTTTAAACAAAGTGACCCTCTCATCGTTATCCATCGTAGAGAACTCGCCGTAGGTGCCGCCGATAAGTAGTCCATCAAAACCGATGTTGAGCACACGGTCGATAGATGCGCAAAGAGCATCGTTATCGACACCTCCGTCTTTGTCGAAAGGAGTGACGGTAATGTTGAATAGTCCTTCGATGCGATCCGCAGCTTCATGGGGGGTTTTCATCGGCGTTTCCTAAACCATTAAATGTATAAGTTGATAAATAGCGTACAATTTTTAACATTACAATAACGAATTTGTTTGACTGGGGCACCGTTTGATTGCGGAAAGAGCACTGTCACCTTTGATTCGGCTGCTTTTTACGAGGAGCATTGTCTATGGACATAAGGGCCGTATCGGCCGCTCTTTGCAGGTGGACGCGCATCAGTTCTGCAGCTCGTTCAAAGCGGGATCGTTCTAGCTCATCAATTATCGCCAGATGCTCGTTACACCAATCGATTACCCTGTTTCGATTTGAATACCCGCGATACTCCATCATTCGCCGCAGCCTGTTCTGATACTGTATTGCCTGTGTGAAGAAACCGTTTTGGGAGAACGATGCTATCAACTCGTGAAAGTTCGAGTCTGTGTCGTAAAGCCACATTGCAACAACACGCCCAGACTCTATTGCATCAATTAAGTCCAGGTGTTCTAGCCTGCACGCTGTAAGTTTCTCGTTGTCTATCTGAAAGTTTCGATGAAGGATCGCTTGCGGCTCTATCAAGACTCTAAATTCATATCCTTTTTGCCAGGACAAAAAATCATCAAAAATCTCTGGAAACTGCCATCCACGGCCTTTCAGTCGTTCGAGCAATCCCTCCTCAGTCATGCGCCACAAAACATGCTCGACAACTGATCGAGATGCACTAAAAGCAGACATGACATCTGCCTGTGTGAAAACTTCTCTTAGCTTTTGATCAATGCGCGCGTCAATAATATTAATATATAAGGAGTCCTCTGTGGTCTGGGGCAGGGTGTCACCCATCGCTAGTAGTTCGTCGCCTGCGAATTCAAGGAAATAACCCTTGTTCGGTCGTTTCGATGCGGCGCCCCAGGCTACAAGCTGGGCAAGGGCACTCCTAATTGGTGAACGCGAGACGCTGAGCGTTTCGCTAAGCCCAACTTCCTTGAGGTGATGCCCGTACGGCCAGTCCGCCTTACTGGCCAGATGAAGGATCTGCTGGGCCAGTTGGATGCGTCTGATATCCCGTTTGCTCGCTGTCATGAAACCTTCCCAAATGTCCTTGCGCCCTCGATCATAAACTAATCTTTTTTTAGTCTGCACGGAGTATTATTATTCTACATCATATTAATTAATCAATCTTTGTAAAAATTGTTTAATTTGACTCTTATTATACAATATGGTTCCATATTTATCTTGGAGCTTCACGATCTTTGCGGCCTAAACAAAACACAGGATAAAATGTACGCAGAATGACCAAAGTGCAATTATATAGAACCGAACTGCGTTATAGGGCCGGTATAGGCCTCTACACGGCTGCGTCCAGATCCGTGTCCTTTCTTGAAGAACTCTACATAGAGGTAAGTCGTGCCGATGAAATCGTCGGCATAGGCGGTATACGGGTGAATGTAGAGTATCTAACTGGCATTAAGCCGGATGATATTGAGTGGCAAGTCACGACCTGGATATCGAATGCCGATTGGTCCAGTAGCTTTAGCGCTTTGCTGGACAGTTTGCACCTTGACTCCGAAATTTGTGCGCCAGCGAGGGCGCTGATTGATCAGACACTTCACGATGCCATTGCTCGGCAACAAGATGTTCCAGTTCATCGGCTATGGACAGAAGATACTCCCGAAGCAGTTTCGACGAATCAGACATTGTTCTGGTGTGACGACTGTGAAATGGTAAATCTGGCCAAAACCTATGTCGATCGTGGTTTTACCAATTTGAAGCTACGCATGGGGATTGGCAGTTTTGAGCAGGACATCCATCGACTCCGTATAATTAGAGAGGTTTTTGGAAACACGGTTGATTTGTCGGCCGATGTAAATGGCGCATGGAACGCTGCTTCTGTCGATGAACACCTGACGGAACTTTTGCCGCTGAATCTTTCCTATGTCGAACAACCGCTCGACCGGGTGTGCTGGGACGAGTACGAGCGACTTGCCGGCGAGTCTCCCATTACTATCATGCTCGATGAGTCTGCGTCGAGCCTTTCTGATATCTGTCGTATCGCCTCCATTGGCGGAAAGCTTGCTGTCCACCTCAAGCTTATCAAACTCGGTGGGTTCCGCCCTCTCTTACAATCAGGTAAGCGATTGTTAGAGGCCAATGTTCCGATCATGATTGGGCAAATGAACGAGGGAGCAATGTCAACTGCAGCGGCTATTCAGGCGGCTGTTGTACTAAAATCAGAACATAACGAATTATACGGGGCTGACGGGATCATAAACGACCCTGTAAAAGGTTTAGTCTATTCGGCGGGTAAAGTCTCTGTACCTGCCTCGTCGGGCATCGGGCTGGAGCTGGACAGCGACAGTCTCGAGGCACATTGGTCGTACGAACAGTCGACCTCAATTCCTCACACATTTAATTTTCAACAAGGAGTAACTAGATGAAACTTCGTAAAAACTCGGCACTTGCCGCTATTCTAGGTGCAGCCACAGGAATGGCGTTTGGTGTTTTCACTGCGTCCGCTGCGGATCTCAAACCGCCATCATCTCTTGTCAATTCCGGCAAGTTGACCTACGCGACAGCTGCTACATTCGCGCCGTTTGAGTACATGGAAGATGGGAAGCTCGTTGGTTTCGATATTGAAATGATGGATGAAATAGCGAAGCGGATGGGTTTGGAGCCAAATCCGCTTAGTATGGAATTCAAGGGTCTTATCCCGGCGTTGCAAGGAAGCCGTGCCGATATCATCAATTCGGGGATGTACATCAAGCCGGAACGAGCAAAGGTTGTCGATTTTATTCCGTATATGCGGGTTGGTAACCAACTGGTGGTCGCCGCTAAAAATCCTCACAACATTCAAATTGTCGACAATCTTTGCGGCCTGCGGGTTGCTGTTACACTTGGCGGTTTCCAGGAAGGCCTCGCAAATGAACAATCCAAAACCTGCACCGAAGCAGGGAGGAAAGAGGTTGACGTTCTTACATTCCCTTCCGCTCAGGATGCTGCACTGGCTCTGAAGCAAGGCCGGGCAGACGCCATCTTCAATTCGACGCCTGGTGCAGTTAAGCAGGTCACAGCATTGCCTGATGTTTACGCAATCGGTGGCAACCCTTTTGGTCCCTACTTCCTCGTCGGTGTTGCCGTTCGAAAAGGCGAGTCCGAAACCAAGGCTGCTATTGAAGCCGGAATGAAATCTCTGATGGCTGACGGAACTTTTGATTCTTTATTAAAAAAGTACAAGTTCCCGATGGCAGCAAAGAATCTAGAGTAAACTTCATACGCTCATCTTGGCGGCCTTTCACGTATAGTGATTGGCCGCTGGTTTTCTTTTACAAATTTAAATGGTGCAATTATGGATGCGCTCACCCTTATAATCGACTATCTGTTCTCCGAGATGTATCTCAGAGCAGCTGGTATGACGCTGTTGTTGACGGTCGTTGCCATGTTCTTTGGAATGCTGGCTGGGCTCGTCATTGCTGTTATTCAGGAAACTGGGAACAAGCAACTTAACTATATAGTCACCACCTATATCTGGTTCTTTAGAGGGACACCGGCACTCTTCCAGATTATTTTTATCTATAACGTGCTGCCCGAATTCGGGATCAATCTCAGCAGTTTTATGAGTGGCGCACTTGCGCTTGCACTCCACGAAGGCGCTTATGTATCAGAGATAATGCGGGCCGGACTTCAGTCGGTCGGGAAGGGACAACGTAACGCGGCTAGGTCGGTTGGTATGAAAGAGTGGCAAGTTATGCGGCATATCATTCTTCCGCAGGCTATCCGGGTCATTATCCCACCGATTGGTAATCAGTTCATCGGTATGCTGAAGCTGAGCGCGCTGGTTTCTGTTGTTGCTGTTGAAGAGCTTCTTCTTGTCGCAAACCAGGCAGCTAGTTCAAACTTCCTCTACTTGGAGGCTCTAACGGCCGCGGGTATCTATTACCTCGTCTTCACCACGATTTTCATGTACATTCAGGGCCATATTGAGCATTGGGCAAATGGTGGGTACCGCCCTAAAACGTTGGTCGAAAATGCGCCTGATACCAAGCTTATTGGCAGAACGGAGGCACGGTGATGTCACGAGACCCGAATAGCTCTAAACGCAATATCATTGAGGCGCGTAATGTGTTTAAATCTTTCGGTGACCTGGAGGTCCTGAAAGATGTATCCTTGGATATCGCAAAACAGGAGACGATGGTAATTGTCGGTCCGTCTGGTTCTGGAAAGTCGACCTTGATACGGTGTTTCAACCTACTTGAGGGCATACAAAGCGGCGAAATCCGGTTCGAAGGCAACATCATTAAGAATATCGACAAAGACGCCTGGAAGCGGCGCGAAGAAATTGGGATGGTCTTTCAAAATTTTGAACTTTTTGGACATCTGACTGTTCTTGACAATATAACGTTGGCGCCGATCGTTGTTAAGGGATTGGATAAGAAGGACGCTCAGCAGAAAGGGATGGCACTTCTTGAGAAGGTCAAGATCCCCGAAAAGGCGACCGCTTTCCCAATTGAACTTTCTGGAGGGCAGCAGCAGAGGGTGGCTATTGCACGTTCCTTAGCGATGGAGCCAAAGTTGATGCTGTATGATGAACCAACTTCTGCTCTTGATCCGGAAATGGTTAAGGGTGTTTTGGAAGTCATCCAGCAACTGAGCCAGGAAGGTATGACCAGCGTCGTGGTTACACACGAAATGGGTTTTGCGCGAAACGTCGCTGACCGGATGGTTTTCATGGATCACGGGCGTATACAAGAAAATTCAACAGCGGATAAGTTCTTCAACGGTCAGGTCTCAGACCGTACGAGAGTATTCCTCGATCAGATTTTAATTCACTAGAGTGGGTTGTCGATAACAAACCCTAAAAGATTTTGTTATCCCGCCAACCTAAGGCTGTCCAAATATCTTTCAAGCCTATCAGATAAAGCTTTGGCAGACTTGGCAGGTTTTGCTTCAGATTTTGTTCGAAGTGAAATCTCGATCTTCCGCTTATTGAAGCGGTGCTGAAGATCAGGGAGGATTGATCGAGAAAATTAAAAAGTTTCGTTTCGCTTGTAAAAGTATACCGGCAAACTTACCCACACCATAGGAAATCAAACTCCTGGTCCAGAACGTTAATCGTTTGGAAACAGTTACTTAAACCTTGGTCCGGGGACCTTTGATCTAGGAAATTGTAGCGGCGTGCGGGAGTTCAAAGCCTATACACAGCGCCAATTTATGACTGAATCTAGCTATAACAATAGCTTAGCATATAGTCATATTGATCAACTATCAAAACCTTACCTGCAACCTTGCCTGAACCCAGGACCACGGTTCCCGGCCCTTGGACCTCGCATGTTTGCAGTTGCTCCTTGGTTACACCTACCTCGATGGAGGCTACGTTTTATGGTATAATAATACCCTATAGACGGGGTGTTATTCATGCTAACAAAAGACAATGTGACCATTGGTATCGAGTGGCGGTTCGGACCGGACTGGCCGGGGCAGCGATGCGGTGCGAAGACACGTCGTGGCACCCCGTGTCAGTGTCCTGCCAACAAGAAGAATGGCCGTTGCCGGCTACATGGCGGGGCAAGCACTGGCGCAAAGACCGAAGAAGGTCGAGCGCGGATCTCGGCGGCGAACCTTCGTCACGGGAAGTGCACCAAAGACAAGCTTGAGAAGCGGCGGGAGAATGCTGCCAAGGGACGGGAAATACGTAAGGAACTTCGCCAGATGGAGCGCGAGTTGATCGCTGATGGGCTGCTCGACAAGCACTGGCGGGACAACTTCCCGTCATAGACGCTTGAACTCAATATAGGTGCAGCGGCCTTGTTTGGCGTCCAGCAGGATATTGGGGCATTCACGCCTAATTTTGGCTATTACGCGTGATCGAGTGTCCTTATCTGTGATGCCAGCGCACTCCCAATGCTTTCTGGTGAGCTTAATCCTGGGGCTATCTTCAATGTCAACAAACGCCCTTGCAACTAGTATTAGCCGCGACGCGGCATCGGGTATATGGCTGCGCATCCAAAGGAATGTGACTGGCCCTTTTAGAAACAGCTGATCCCGCGCTTTCTGA
>JABBAY010000025.1 GCA_018607725.1 K189A clade bacterium | reverse complement strand
AAGTCTGCTTAAGAAGTCTGCTCAAGACAGGTACTGTGCGGGCAGTCCGCACAGTGGACTGTCTTAGGCCGACGCTGATTCTTGTTGCGCCTGTTTGTTAGTCAGAATCGTAAGCATCTGCTGCCGCGCCGGACCATTCACCTTGCGGGCATTAGCATTGCGTTTACGACCGCCGAGCATGTAGGCCATCGTTGTCAGCAATATCCGTTTGTCCTTCAAGAAATCACCAGGTTTTTCCAGCAGATTAAAGGTGCGCATGATGCCGCGCAGCACATGAATGTTTCGAGTCGAAGCCATGGACAAGGCGTCACCAAAGGCCGCGTTGAACCAGGCTTTTGCCGTGCTGGCGCTGTCGATGACCTGACCATTAATCTCTGCCTTTGCCTGACGAATGGCTTTTTTGTCTTCTGCCAGGCTGGCCTTGAAGATGGGGCGCAGTTCTTCTTCTGTACGCTGATGAAATTGTAGCGCCCGTGCCAGTGGGTCACTGATATCTCGCAGGGTATCTGCCAGTAGGTGGGCGTGAATAATGCCAGTACTGCAGCCGCGACCATACAATGGATTGGTGCGCAGGGCCGCGTCACCAACCGCAAAATAGTTGAGGGCGACGGCGCGACCTGCATCCACAAAGTGGTGCCAGACTGCGTGAATGTCACCGAAGCCGAAGGACTCGGTGGTGGGTTCGGCCTTGTCGGCGGCCACCCAGGGGGCCAGGCCGGGGATGTTGCGACAGATCAGGTCGAACTGGTCGCTGGACTTGATCGCTTCATGCAGGGCCTTCTCTTCCTTGTGCAGGCAGGCGATGACCGCAAAGTGACCGCCTTCGCCGGGGAAAACCCCATACTTAATATAGCCCAGGTCGCCCGATGAGCGATCCTTGTTGTCGCCGCGAGCCGGTTCTTCAACGCCGGGCAGTAACTTGTAGTGGCGAGTAAAGTAGACGATCTCAGCATCGTCATCTTCGGTTTTAATCGCGCCACCGGCTGCTTGAAGCCAGGTTTTGAGCTTGCTATTGCGACCGCCAGCATCGATCAGTACCTGGCTCAGCAAGTCCCGCTCAGGTTCGTCGTGGGTCTTAACGCTGATGCCGTCGATCACGATCTGGTCGCCGTCTGTGTGGCTTAACAGTGCCGTGACCTGGGTATCGCTTTCGATACTGATCAGGTCTTGTTTCTCGGCGTAGCGCCGAAACACGGTTTCCATGGTGGCGCGACGACACATCAATAACCACATCTTCTCGTCACCAGGAAGGGGGGTGTATTTTGCTTTCAAGTCGGGTGGCAGCATATCTTCAAAGGTCACCTTGCGCGCACCGGCGGCAAAGAAGTCGTCCATCAGGCCCGGAAAACTGTCTTGCAGCAGGTTGCTCATGACAGCCAGGAACGCATGGGGATGTTTGAATTGGGCCGCACCGCGCCGGTTCCATTCGAAGAACGCCTGGTCTGGGTCACCGCTCGGTGGTGGTGAGTCGCGCTCAACAACAGTCACCGCTAGTCCGGTCTTGGCGAGGGCCAATGCTGTGCAGAGGCCAGAGATGCCGGCGCCAACGATGACGACAGGGGGATTTGCGTCATTCATACTGATAAGCCCTCAAGAAATTTCAGAATGCCACGGTTCACTTCAGCAGGTGCTTCCTGCTGAGTCCAATGGCCGGCGCCAGGAATGAGTTCGTTGATCTGCAGATTAGGCACGTGCTGAGGCATGGCCTGTAGTGCTTCCGCTGCCATCATAATGACACCGTCTCTATCGCCCGCCATAAATAGGGCTGGCTGTTGTATGGTCGTTGGGGAGCCGGCAGTCAGCTCCCAGGTGAGATCCTGTGCCCGGTAGTAGTTCAAAGGGCCGCGGAAGCCGCTGTGCTGAAAGGCCTGGGTATAAAAATCCAGATCCGATTCGCTGCACCATGGGCCCAGCTTGCCTGGATCTGCCATGCCGGTGAACAGCTGGTCATCTGCGGCTTTCGGTGTGAAGGTGGTGAGATCAACATCGCCAGACGCCATATGGTAGAACTTGCGCAGGGAGGCGCGCACATCGGCCTCAAACTCAGCTTCGGCGACACCCGGTGTTTGGAAATATAATTGATAGAAAAACTGGCCCGCAAACAGCTTGCGCATGCGCGCCAAAGGCAGTTCTGGCCCCCTTGGCATGAAGGGTACGGACAGAGCGCCCACCGCAGTCACCTTGTCTGGGTGATGCAGGGCGCAACTCCAGGCCGTTGGTGCGCCCCAGTCATGGCCCAGAACAATGGCGGTTTCATAGCCCAGAGCGGTGATCAGACCGATGACATCATTCACGACCTCAACCTGGTTGTAAGCATCGATGGTTGGCGGTCGGTCGCTCTTACCGTAGCCGCGCATGTCAGGCGCTACCGCCTTGTAGCCGGCGTTAGCCAGGGGCTCGAACTGGTGTCGCCAGGAATACCAGGACTCGGGAAAGCCGTGCAGCATCAACACTAAAGGGCCTTCGCCAGCTTCGGCGATGTTAAGGCTGATGCCATTGGTTTCGATACGGCGCTGAGTAATCATCGCTGTGGTGCGCCGATGACCTGGCCACGGTGCTCGTCTGAGTAACCTTGCAGGTGGTCGTAGGCGACAGCGCCGCCGATGATCACCGTTTCAACACCGATGGCATCGCGGACATAACGATGACCATCGCCGGGCACGTCTTGAACGTAATACTCGGGACCTCGATCGATGGTGTTCGCATCGAAGATGGTGATGTCAGCAATGTAGCCAGATTTTAACAGGCCTCGGTCAGGGATCGCCCAGATGTCAGCGGTGTCTGAGGTGATTTTCTTGATGGCTTCTTCCATGGACAACAATTGCTTGTCTCGCACGAAGTGCCCCAACAGGTAGCCCGTGTCACCGTAGGTGGAAAACGACAATATATGCGCGCCGCCGTCGCTGGCGCCAATCATGACATGGGGATGGCGGAGCATGCTGCCTACCTTGTCGTCATCATTGTGGCCCATGTCAGCCGAAATAAAGTGGGCATCGAGAGATTCTTCCAATGACAGGTCGATCATTGCGTTCAGTGCGTCCGTGCCACGTAGCTCGGCGATTTCTGCCAGAGTTTTACCGACGTATTGCTGGTTAGCCTCAGTCTCTACTTGGCGCAGTATGAGCGCCGACCAAAGGGGCATCATGCTGGTGGCTTCCTGGACCAATTGCTGCCGTTGGGTTTCATCCTGAAAGGCCGCCATGATGGTGGCCGGTGTGCCAAACCGCATCACGCGATACCAGCCGCGCAGTCGAATGAACAACAAGCTGGGAACGGCGAAGCTGAAGCTGATATCGATAGGGCGGGTTTGGACCTGGGGCCAGACTCGAGCCCCGGCAGCATTTTGTTCAACGATTCGAGCGATGACCCGATCCACGCCTTCGAAGTCACCACGGTTGATGAACAGGGGTGACAAGGTGGTGGTGATTTTGTGCTTCAGGCTGAGTTCGGCGAGCTGGTCGATGCGGCCAATGGTTAGGTCGATGTCATAGAATTCGTGGACCACCTGCAGGATGCGGTTGTATTCGGCAAGTACCGCGCAGAGAGCGTCAAGCTCAGCATGATCGGCATAGCGACTCGGTACGGGTTGGAGCTTTTCGTCCATATCTACAAAACTGGTGGACAAGCCGATCGCACCGGCATCCAGACACTGGCGCAACAGCGACTGCATCTCAGCAGTTTCTGTGGCCGTGGCGGTACGTTCCGTGGCAGCCTGGCCCATGACCCACAGGCGCAGCACGCTGTGACCGACGAGGGGTGCCACGTTGATGGTCAAGTCTTGCTGGATCCGGCCGACAAACTCGTCAAAGGTTTCCCAGTTCCAGGTCACGCCTTGTTCAAAGGCGACCAGCGGCATTTCTTCAATCTGATTGAACATGCCCACCAGCTTCATGCGGTCTGCGGCTTTCAGGGGCGCCAAAGATAATGAACAGTTGCCCGGCACGATCGTGGTGACGCCATGTTCAATGGCGGGTTTAGCCGCGCCATCCCACAACAGTTGGGCATCAAAGTGCGTGTGTGGGTCGATAAACCCCGGTGATACGGTCTTGCCGGTGGCGTCAATCTCGGTGGCGCCGTGGCCGCTGACATGGCCAACTTGATTGATGCGACCCGCGCTGATGCCTATGTCGCCAATGTAGGCGGGTCGTCCGCTGCCGTCGACGATGTTACCGTTTCTGATGACTATATCCATTGTTTAAGCTCCTGGGCACCTGACGTGCCTATTCAAAATGTGCCTGTAAAAGAATGCCGATAAAAGTGTGCCTGTAAAAATTATCCGGGTTCAACCCATGCTCGTTGGAATTTAGGCCGTGTTCAAAATCGACTGTAAGACGTCTGTAAAGCATCCCGTACCTTGCTCCAGCCATGGCCGATCAGGTCATCAGCGACCTCGGCAGCACAGGCTTGAAACAAGGCCTGTGTGGCATGGTGATCCAGGGGTACCTGGGTCATGCCACCGTTCGCATAACGGATATCAACGATCAGCTCGACGTCCCCTTCATGGGCTGGCGCGAGCCGCACCGCAACGATCTGCGCTTCGCTCATTGGGACCTCATTGTGCCGAAAGGGGTGGCTCAAGAAATACCAAGTCGCTGGGCAGGATCGGATTGCCCGCTCGAGGTGAATCCGCCGCCGCCGGTGCGCGGCTGAAGACATGTAAATTCCAGCTCTGCAGGCTGGCAACGCCCTCGTCCAATGGTGTCGCCGCTAACTCGCGGGCAGCAATAGATTCCCAGGTATCCGTTGCGCATGGGTGTATGGATTTTCGAACCTTGATCATGAAACAGCCTCTTGTTTTTTGTTTGGGGTGGGCTTCGTCTTCAGGACGCCTGCCTCGGGCAAGGTGGCTTGTATGGCCACGACTTGCTCGAGCAACTGGGCGCGACTAGCCTCTGTTGCGACGGCCGCTAAGCCTAGGCCCAAGCCATATTGAGCTCGCGCGACCATGTCCGGTAACGTGATATTGCCTTTCGCCCAGGCCTGTATCCAGCCATAGAACTGGTGACCTAAGTTCAGTGCCAGTGAGTCTGGGTTGATTTGATGGCAGATTTCGCCGCGCTCGATAGCGTCGCTGACGAGGTCTTTGAGTAAGCCGTGGCGAGGCAAACTGAAGTGTGAAGACAGGGTTTGATCGGTGGTGGCTTGAATAGCCTGGGCGCCGGTACGATAGTAGCTGGGATTCTTCTCGAACAGCGCGGCGGTGACGTCTACCAAGCTAAAGAACACGTCGAAGCCCCGGTTGGGTTCGGCAGTGAGAGCAGCCATAAAATCAGCAAAGTCGTTGTCCATGACCGCGGCGATGACCGCCTGTTTAGAGCCGAACAGTGCATAAGGTGTGGCGCTGCTGACGCCCGCGACCTCGGCCAGGGTCCGCATGGAAAAGTCAGAAACGTCCCTTAATTGCATCAAATGCCGAGCGGTCGTGACGATCAGCTGACGCTTTTCGTCACGGTTGATTTCGCGCTTGCCCATGGCCGATCCGAATTCAAAGGAATTCTAAGGCTATAGAAAAGTTAAGCGGGTTTCAACAAAACTAAAACGTGTTTTAGTTAGACCGAATTATGGGGTCGGAGTAAAGTGCCGGGGTAAACCGGCAGCAAATCAGCAACTGACCTTTACGCCGGGACTTTACCCCGGCACTTTACTCCGACCCTGCATCCTTGGCGCGCTGGATGGCTTCCTGGATCAGTTGTTTGGCGTGGCTGGCGTCACCCCAGCCTTCGAGTTTGACCCATTTGTTAGATTCAAGGTCCTTGTAGTGTTGGAAAAAATGCTCGATCTGATGGAGAGTGATCTCTGGCAGGTCGTCATAATTACGGACATTTTCGTAGCGGCGGGTCAAGCGTGAGCTGGGTACCGCGAGAATTTTCTCATCGCCGCCGGCCTCATCGGACATCATCAAAACACCGATAGGGCGACAGTTCATGATGGCGCCAGGCGTAATTGCGCGGGTGCTGGCAATGATGACATCGGTAGGATCGCCATCGTCTGAGAGGGTGTGAGGCACAAAGCCATAGTTACCGGGGTAACGCATCGAGGTATATAAAAACCGATCAACCACCATGGCGCCTGAGGCCTTGTCCATCTCATACTTGATGGGTTCACCGCCGACTGGGACCTCAATAATCACGTTAATGTCTTCGGGGGGATTATCGCCGATGGCGATGGCTTCGAGTCGCATGTTGATTCCTTCTGACTTACTTGAATTGGCTGGCGCCGAGTAATGGCGTCGGCTTGGCAGCGCGCATTATTCGGATTGTGCCGATGTAAATCAAGTAGTTCGGATGAACGCGATAATATCGTTGATACAGGCGTCGGTTTGGGCGCCTTCGGTGTGGGCAAAGCCATGGGCTACACCAGGATATTCGTAATATTGGGCGAGTCCACCGGCGGCTTCATAGCCGCCGAGCAGGGTCTGGCTCATAAACACCGGTACATTCTGGTCTAATTCAGGCTGGACGATGAGCAGGGGTGGCAGGTGGCTAAAGGCACCCCTCGTCAATAAATGCTGAATGCTGGCGGCTTCCATAGTTCGAGTATCGCCAAAATAGGCCCGATGGCCTGCCGCCAACCGGTCCGGGGCAAAGTCGGTCCAGCTTTGCGGATCTTCGTGAAGGCGAGCCAAGACATACTGGTAGCGGGCGACGGGGTTCGACACGGGCCACAGGCCGATGACCCGGTCGACTCGGGCGCTGACATCAGATGCCATTTTATAATCAGCGCCGGTGTTGATGGGGGTCGTGCCATGTGCGGCAATATCCGGGTTAAGCGCCACCAGCAGGGCTAAATGTCCGCCGCTGGAGCTGCCGATCAGGTTGACGGAGCTGGGTTTGAGTCGCAAGGCGTCGGTGCTTCTGATGAATCTGACGGCGGCGGCGACGTCGCTACTGGCAGTGGGGTGTTTAAACTCAGGGCCCTGGCGAAAATCGATGGCAAACACGCACAACCCGCGACTCGCCAGCTCGCGGCAGTAGTAGCGACCGGCCTTGCGGTGTAAAGATGACCAGGCGCCGCCATGGACATCGATCAATACAGGCAGGTCAGCCCCTTCAGTGACTGCTGGTCGATACAGTGTGCCCTGTAGTGTGATGCCATCAGCCTGGGCGAAATCGAGATCCTGTTCAGTAAACTTCAATTTGTGCCTCTTGCAAGTATCGCCGAGCGTTAGCGTTTGTCGGCGATAGCACCGCCTGGGTGTGACAATGATTATCACCTAAATCGCCGCTTTCCCCTATCAGTTGTTATACTGGCGAACTGCCAGGCCGTTTAACCGAGGTTTTTCACGCCCTTCATCGCTGAAGCGGTGAATAGCTGTTATCGACCTTCAGCGCGCGATCAATGAGCGATCAATGAGCTTTCGACACTCTATCTATGTTTAGACTTGCACCCGAATGGCCCTTCAGCCCGCAAAAAAGCCCCGTGTTTTACGGTTGGGTGATCTGGGCCTTCAGTACTATCGGCTTTCTCTGCAGTATTCCTGGCCAAACCATGGGTATGGCGGTTTTTACTGACACCTTCATCGAGGTGTTCGGTCTGTCGCGCACTGAGCTGTCCATGGCGTACCTGATCGGTACCATAGGCTCGTCGATTTTTCTGACTGCCGCGGGTCGTTGGTACGATCGGTTCGGGGCGCGGGTCATGATCACTGTTGCTAGCCTCGCACTGGCTTTGATGGTCGGATTCATCAGTGTCACCGACCTGTTAGCAACAGCTTTGGGTGGCAGCACGCTGGTCACTTTTATGCTCATCATGTTGGGCTATTTCGGTGTGCGCTTCTTTGGTCAGGGGGTGTTGACCAGCAGTTCGCGGAATGTCTTGCTGGTGTGGTTTGTCAAACGTCGCGGTCTCGTAAGTGGCGTGCGCGGCGTGTTTGTCTCTTTCGGCTTTTCCCTGGCGCCCTTGTTGCTAGGGTGGATGATACTCACTTATGGTTGGCGTGAGGCTTTATGGATCATGGCCTTCGGTGTCGGCGTTGTTTTTGCTGGGCTGGCATTAGTGTTTATGCGGGACAACCCAGCCAGTTGCGGCTTGCGGCCCGATGGTGGCCTGCTTGACGACTCGAATATTGTCGATGTAATTGAAGGCCCGAGCCAGACGCTGCGGCAGGCGAGACGCACTGGCGTATTCTGGATATACAGTTTCAGCCTGGGTATGCATGCCATGTTCAGCACGGCCGTGACATTTCATATCGTCTCTATATTTGCCGAAGCTGGGCGGAATGCCACGGCAGCCTTCGGTTATTTTTTGCCTGCTGCGGTCTTCTCTATCGTCGTCAATCTGCTGGCCAGTACCCTCGTTGATCGACGCAGGCTCAAACCGTTTTTACTGCTGATGCTAATATTCTTTAATCTCGGTGCCGTGGGTTTGCTTAATTTGGAGCAGAATTGGGGCTTCTGGTTGTTGGCTCTGGGCTTTGGTGCCGGTGGTGGTCTCTGGGGTGTGACCTCGAATCTGGCCTTTATCCGGTTTTTTGGTCCGCTGCATCTCGGCGAAATCAGTGGCTTGAATACCTCGTTGTCAGTCTTTGCCAGCGCAGTCGGTCCGGCTGCTTTCAGTCTTGGTCTGGATTATTTTGGCAGCTATAACGCTGCCGTTAGCATCTGCCTGGGTTTACTTATTGTACTATTGATGGCGGCCATATGGGTTCGCCAGGAGGAAGTGATACATGCTCACCACTGATGACGTGCATATCCAGCGTATTCGACCGCTGATATCGCCGGCAGTATTGAATGAAGAGTTGGCGGCTTCCGAGGCCGCGCTCACCTTGATCGATAAGTCGAGACGGGCACTTGAGAAAATCCTTGACGGGCAAGATTCGCGTCTCGTAGTTATTGTTGGGCCTTGCTCGGTTCACGATCCTTTGGCGGCAGTTGAATATGCGCAATTGTTGCGGGCGGCTACTCGTCACCTTGATGATAAGTTGCTGATCGTTATGCGGGTTTACTTTGAAAAACCGCGGACTGTTGTAGGCTGGAAGGGCTTAATCAATGACCCAGACCTGGATGGCAGTTACAGAATAAACCATGGTCTGCGACTGGCAAGAAAGCTGCTGCTAGATGTGGCGGAAATTGGCTTGCCCAGTGGTACCGAGTTTCTGGATACGACCTTCGGTCAATATTATGCTGACCTCATCAGCTGGGGCGCGATCGGCGCGCGCACAGCGGAAAGTCAGATTCATCGGCAACTGGCGTCGGGGCTATCGATGCCCGTGGGTATTAAGAATCGCACCGATGGTGATGTGCAGGTCGCGGTAGACGGGATCCGGGCCGCGCGACACCGACACCTGTTTCCCAGCTTGACCAAAGAGGGTGCGCCGGCGATCTATGAGACGGCCGGTAACCAGTATGGTCACCTGATTCTGCGTGGCGGTGATCGCTGGGGCACGAACTATGATGCCGAATCCGTTGCGGTCGCGCGGCAGTTGCTGCGTCAACATGATCTGCCGGAAAATATCATTATTGACTGCTCCCATGGCAACAGTAATAAGGATCCGTACAACCAGTGTGAGGTGATTGACGTAGTTTGTGCCCAGTTGCAGGACCCGGATTGCGCCATTCGTGGCGTGATGCTGGAAAGTCACCTAAAGGCAGGTCGGCAAGATTACTCTGAACATGCAGTCTATGGCGTGAGTATCACCGATGCCTGTCTGGCGCTGGCGGATACACTGCCCCTGCTGGAAAAACTGGCGGCCACCCGGCGGCAGTAGATGCTGCGCTAAAAGTGATTTAATCCGTGGGCGCTGGTAGTAGCGCTGATATAGTGCAAGTGTGACAAGCAAGCGGGGCGCTAGTGACCTGCTTTTCCCGTAATTTTTGAGGTTTATTCCATGTGGCTACGGATTCGCTGTGATCTCACATTTGAGATCGGTACGCCGACGCCCTTTGTGTTGATGTTGCGGCCTCGCAGTGGCGCGCAGCAATGGATTGCCCGTGAAGTCTATAAAATCCAACCCATCACTGATGCCTTTGAGTTTACCGATGACTACGGCAACCTGTGCCAGCGCCTGATTGCGCCGCCGGGCCAGTTTTCAGTGCATACCACGGCGGATGTGCGAACTGCCGATGGCGTCGACCGGGATCCTGGCGCGCCGTTTGTGGAGGTGCAAAATCTGCCAGACTTCGCCTTGCGTTATCTGCTGCCCAGTCGCTTCTGTGAGTCCGATCGATTTGGTCAGATGGCGGCTGAAATTACCGACGGCGAACTGCTGGGTTATGACCAGGTGTCTGCCATTGAAACCTGGTTGCGGTCATCGATTGCTTATTTGCCTGGCACCAGCGATTACCCAGTTTCCGCCGTTGAAGTTAATCAGCGCCAGTCTGGCGTTTGTCGAGATCTGTCACACCTGGGTATCGCCCTGTGTCGCAGCCTGAGTATTCCGGCGCGAATGGTGGTGGGTTATCTCCACGGTCTGCAACCCATGGATATGCATGCCTGGTTTGAAGCCTTCGTCGGTGGTCGCTGGTACACGTTTGATGCCACCCAGACCGTACTCACCGGTGGGTATGTAGCGATCGGTTACGGCCGAGATGCCGCTGACGTGGCGGTGTATAACCAGTTTGGCCCGGCAGTCTTTCCGATCACCCATCATGTGAGTGTCGAGACCTTCGAGCCAGATGACGCCGATGGGTCGATGTTTATTTCGGGGTCTGACGGGCTTGTTGACGAATAATGTCGACCCCTGCAGGATCAATATTGCTGCCGTGGACTTGCTGATTATTGGCATGACCCAATTGCTGAAGTGACATGGCAGCCTGCAACGCGCTCCAGATACCTTGATTATCCTGCATTTGATTGACCGACTGCTTGGCGAGTTTAAGTCCCATGCTTGGCCGTCGAGCGATATGCTCGGCCAGGTCTCGAGTTCGGCTGGCCAGTTCTGCCCGTGGCACCACGTGATTGACCATCCCCAGAGACTGGGCTTCAGTCGCGCTGATGGCGTCCCCGGTAAACAGCATTTCTTTGGCCTTGCGTACCCCCACTTCCCAAGGATGGGCAAAATACTCGACGCCGTTGACGCCAAAGGCGACCACGGGGTCAGAGAAGCTGGCGTCATCGCTGGCGACGATCAGGTCACAGACCCAGACCAGCATCAGGCCGCCGGCAATGACTTTGCCTTGCACTTCTGCAATCACCGGCTTCGGTAGATTGCGCCAGCGCCAGCACAGACCCAGGTAAATCTCTTGTTCCACCGCCATATAGCCTTCGGCGCCCGGTAGGTCAAATCCGCCCCAGGTACTCACCGGCGTAAACTCATCCATGGTGCTGCGATCTCGCAGATCGTGGCCGGAAGAAAAGTGTGGACCTTCAGCGGCTAGCACAATCACATTCACCGCGTTGTCCTGGCAGGCCTTGTCGAAGGCCTCATTGAGGGCATACAACATGGCCTTGTCTTGCGCATTGCGCGTATCGGCTCGATCCAGAACAATGCGGGCGACGCCATTAACCGGTGACTCGTATCGGACACTTGTTGCGGTGGCTGCTGTGGTCATATTGACTCCGTCAAATAATGGCGTTGCAGGAACCCATCATGGCTTCCAGGATTCGTAGTAGTTTTCTGCGCCCTCGCGCCGAATATCCTTTACCCAGTCGCCCTCATAGGGCCAGTCACCCTCAGGTCCGGGTCCCTGCCAAAAGCGGGCCATAGGGCCGTCGCCGACGGGCTCCAAAGACCAGGCCTGGCGCCTGAAGGTCCAATTATCCGGCACCAGCGCGTGGGCGGCGCGAAAATGCTTAATAGCCAGTTCCCGCTTGCCTTGGGTGACAAAGTAGGTCGCCAGCTCAAAATGGGCGTGGCCCGTCGCCTGGCTTGCATTCCGCGGTCGAGACCGCTGGATAACGGCTTCCGGGTCGAGGGCAAACTCGCTGTCCTTGCCTTTCGCGACCCAGTCTCGCAGGGCCTGGTGATAGGCCTCGGCGTTGGTGGTAATTTTCATGGCCTCGGCGCGCATCTCGCGCAGGCGAGTCGGCGTCT
>JABBAY010000174.1 GCA_018607725.1 K189A clade bacterium | reverse complement strand
GGAGTGCTTTGAGCATGGTTTCAACATTCTTCGGGTTATCCACTGCGCATAGACCGGCGACAACATGGCAATTATCCTGGCTGAAATCGACGCCGTTGTAGTGAAAACCACTGACTCGAAAGTGGTCTGAATGGCGCCCGAGAATTCGATATTCTTCGGCTATTCGAATGACGCGCTCGACGGCATCAAAGCTTTCAATCATGGCCTGGTCGAGCTTGTGGGTGTCTCCTAACAAGTAAATTTCTGTCAGAGTTTTTTCCGTGCCCTGGACCTGATGATGCTGCAGTGTCACATCAGGCAGCGTTCGTAGATAGTCCATGACTTTCTGGTAGGCTGGACTTTGTTCGTCAGTATTGGGTTGCAGTATGACAATCATCAGCTTTACTCGACGTTGGCTAATTCTTAATGGTGAAGAGTAGTTTGAGTGGTCTTGTTGCCAATGCCAAGCAGTCTTTAACGAAACATTTGAGTGACGCTTGCTCGAGCACTGCCGCGCGGCACCTGCTCATTCCAGGTATTGGTGAAAGATCTGCTGTTAGTTGCTATTTCGAGGGAGTGGTATGTGCTTCAATACACGTTCGTTCTGCAGACAGTTAGAAATTATGGGTTCAAGTTGGCGTTCTTTGATTGCCCTGCGTTATACACGTTCAAGTGCCTCAGATCAGCTGGTGTCATTCATGTCCTTGGTCTCCATAGCGGGCCTGGTGCTGGGCGTCGCAGTGCTGGTTCTGGTGCTGTCCGTTATGAATGGTTTCGAGCAGGAGCTTCGATTACGTGTGCTGGCGGTATTACCTCACGGCGTCATTTTCGCTGAAGAGGGCTTCGACGACTGGCATGCGACGGCCGCGATATTCGCCGCGGACCCGGAAGTGACGGGTGTCGCGCCCTATGTCGAAGGCGCGGGTCTGGTGGTTGCCAATAGTGCCGTGGAGGGCATTACCTTTGTTGGCATCGACCCGACTGCCGAAGGGCAAGTTTCAATCATCAGTGATTTTTTACTTAGCGGTGACCTAGCCTCGCTATCACCCGGATCGTTCAATGTTGCCATTGGTCGTGACTTAGCTGATCTGTTACAGGTGGCATTAGGCGATCGTTTGACGCTGGTGCTACCCATGGCTCAATTGACTCTCGCTGGCCCCTTGCCCCGTAGTAAACGTTTTACGGTGAGTGCCATCTTTGAGGTTGGCACTGATGCGGATAAAAATCAGATGATGATAAATCAGCTGGATGCGGTGAAGCTGTTGGGCCCGCAGGCCGTTGTTGGCTTGCGAATAGCGATGGTAGATTTGTTTGAGGCGCCGCAGACATTGCCACGGCTGATCCATAGCGCTCAGCGAGATGACCTGTATGCTTCAAGTTGGATGCGTCGCTATGGCAGCTTGTATGACGCGATTTTAGTGCAAAAAACCACTATGTTTTTGCTGCTATTGATGTTGGTCGCAGTCGCTGCCTTTAACGTCGTGTCGAATTTGGTTATGACGGTTAACGACAAACAGGGAGATATTGCCATTTTACGCACATTGGGCGCATCGAAGCGGTCGGTGATGGCGATCTTTATATTCCATGGCGCGCTGGTGGGGGCAACGGGGATTGTCATAGGTATCTTGTTAGGTGTGGGTAGTGCCTTGGGTATCGGCGATGTCTATCAGTTTATTGATTCGTCATTCCAGCTGGGCCTGATGGATGAGTACTTCGTGCATTACCTGCCGACAGCCGTATCAACCAGCGATGTCGCGTTGGTCGCGGGCGTTTCCATGTTGATCTGTCTGGGCGCGACGATTTATCCCGCTTTTATGGCGGCTCGATCTAATCCGATAGAGGCGCTCCAGTATGAGTAAATCCATTCATGAATCCACTCCTGTCGTCGCAGCACCAGTCACCGCGGATATTGTCTTGCAGGTCGAGGGCCTGCAAAAATATTATCATCAGGGCTTAGAAAAACTGCATATCCTCAAGGGCGTTGATTTGGTTGTTCGTCGGGGTGAGCGGATCGCAATCGTCGGCCTTTCCGGTAGTGGCAAAAGTACGCTATTGCATTTGCTCGGTGGACTTGATGCTGCTGACGCAGGTAGTGTCTGGTTGAACGGTATTGATCTGGCCGTCGCCAGCGACAATGAGGTCTGTCGACTGCGAAATGAGAACCTTGGCTTTGTATACCAGTTCCATCACTTGATGGCTGATTTCAGTGCGGCCGAAAATGTAGCGATGCCATTATTGATTGGCGGCACAAGCCGGGCTGTTGCCCTTGAGCAGGCAACCAGTATCCTCACACGAGTAGGGCTGAGAGATCGAACGAGTCATCGACCGTCACAATTATCCGGAGGTGAGCGCCAACGTGTCGCCATGGCTAGGGCGTTAGTCACTTCCCCAGACTGTGTGCTGGCGGATGAACCGACGGGCAATCTGGATGAAAAAACTGCGGCCGAAGTCAATGCATTAATGGTGGAACTGAGCCTTGAGCTTGGCATCAGCTTTATCGTTGTCACGCATAACCTCGACCTTGCGCGACGCATGGATCATGTGTATCAGTTGCATAACGGTTTGCTGCTGAAGGATGAGGTGGTTCGTTGAGCCTGCAAGTTCCCTGGTTTATTGGCGTGCGTTATAACGGCAGTCGATCGGGCCAGGGCTATCTGTCGTTTATTTCTCGGGTTTCCTTGTTCGGGCTGGCGTTGGGTGTCATCGCGCTAACGGTGGTTGTCTCGGTGATGAATGGGTTTGATACCCAATTGAGATATCGGATTCTGGGGGTCGTACCGCACCTGGTCGTTGATACTCAGGACACGGCAACGTTGAACAAATTTCTGGATCGTCAGCCTGATGTTGTTGCCCATGGGTTATTTCAGCAGCGACAGGGCATGATTATGGGGCGAGCAGCGAACAAGTTAGTTGCGGTCTATGGCATTCTGCCGTCAATTGAATCTCGAATGTCGGTCATTGACCGGCACTTGATTGACGCCTCTTTGAGTGATTTGGCGAGTGGCTCCAACCGGGCATTACTGGGCCGGCCGCTGGCCTATCAAATGGGCTTGCTACCTGGCGATCAATTTACATTGATTATTCCTGAGCCTGGTTCGGGAGGTAATACGATTACACCAAAGCTGGCTAGACTCATAGTTGCTGGTTATTTTGAGCTGGATTCCGAATTAGATTATGGTTTGGTGCTCATGCACCTTGATGATTTGAAGGTGATATCGGGTGATACCTCGGAACAAGTGCGAGTCGCACTCGATAATGTTTTTTTGACGAGCGTGATCTCTGCAGCCATCAAGTCAGAGCTCGGCGAGCATCGCATCCAGGACTGGACCAGTGAGTTTGGTGATTTTTTCGAGACCGTCAAGATGGAAAAGGTCATGATGTTCTTGCTGTTGACGCTGATCGTCGCGATCGCCGCCTTTAATATTGTCTCTGGTTTGAGCATGATGGTGAAAGAAAAATCGAGTGATATCGCGGTTTTGCGCACCCTGGGATTGTCGTCTTGGCAGGTTATGCAGGTATTTATGATTCAGGGTAGCCTGGTGGGCGCCGCAGGCGTGTTGCTGGGCTTGTTGGTTGGCGTTCCGTTAGCGTGGTATGTCCCAGAAGTTGTTGGCTTTTTCGAGGCGCTGTTTGGTGGCAAGGTGCTGGCGGGTACTTACTTCAGTGCGGTGCCGACAGACGTCAGATGGATAGATATTCTGGTGATTGCTTGCGTGTCGTTATCGATAGCTATTTTAGCGACGATCTACCCAGCTTATCGCGCTTCGAAATTACTGCCTGCCGAAATACTGCGGCACGAATAAGTCAACGGCAAGGTGAGATGGGGGCGGCTATCTCGCGGTCAGTTTACAGCGATTTGTTCTTGCGCTGGTTTCGCCGGGTCCAATTTTTCGACACGCGCCAACGCCAGTAGAGCCTGACGCCAATAAAGCCCAGCAGTCCAACGGTCGCGCCAGTGACTAGGGAACCCAATAACAGCGGTTGCCAAACAGTGGCAATCTGCCCGGATAGCCATTCCCAGGAAAGGCTGATGTGTTTCACCTTTTCGTCGTGGCCAAGCAGAAAGGTGCCGACTCGATAAGTGGCGTAGAACATGGCTGGAATGGTCAATGGATTGCTGATCCAGATCAAGCCAATGGCTAGAGGGATATTAGCGCCGATCCAAACACACAATAAAACGCCAGGAATCATCTGAAACGGTATCGGTAGAAAACAGCAAAACCCGCCGATAAGCACCGCATAGGACACCGAATGGCGATTAAAATGCCATAAATTATTAGCAAAGATGAACTCGCCAAGAAAGCGCAAAGACTTCTGGCCGCGGAGATGATCTCTGGTGGGTAAGTACTTCTTCAACAGGTCTACCAAGTGACTATGCGCGGGGTATTATGCGCATAATTAAAAGTAAATCCAGTCGATAAATCAAGGTCTGGTAGGTTAGGAGGCTGTTTGCTTACCCGTAGCCTATCCGCTCACCGACAGAGTCACGGGTCATGGCTGCTTCTGCCGTGAGCATAAGCAGCATAGAACAGACCGAAATGGGTCCGTTCATGAATCTCTCTATTCTCACGTGCGTCATTGGCACGATCATCGCTGTGCGTCTGCCCGTTCTACCTGACCTAGAGCTGCTTGGCTGGGGGTTGCCCGTGGCGTTGCTGGGTGTTTTTTATCCTCGCCCCAGACCGTTGGTGGCGCTCTATCTCGGGCTTTACTTCGGCCTAGCCAACCTGGATGCGAGCCTGACATCTCGCTTGCCAGCTGAGTGGGCGGGGCAACCCATGGAAGTCTGGGGTACGGTGATCTCCCTGCCAGAATACCGGGATCGTCTGGTACGGTTTCGGTTTCGCATTGATCATTGTCAGGGCTGCAGCAAGTCTCTGGCGGTGAGCCTCTCCTTGTATGGTGAGCAACAAATTCGAGCTGGAGAACGTTGGCGGTTGGTCGTGCGGCTGAATCCTCCCAGGGGGTTCGTCAATCCTGGCTTGTTTGATTATCAGGCCTGGTTGTTGGCTCAGGGTATCGATGCCACTGGCTATGTCCTCGAGGGTGAGCGGCTCAGTGACAGCCTTGATGCGCCTCATCATCAGCTGCGGGGATGGCTGCGTACCCGTCTGCAGACGGCAATGCCAGAGAGCCAGCTTGATGGTTTACTTCTGGCGCTGAGCTTGGGCGAGAGTGGCCAAATAACACCGAGCCAATGGCGGATTTTATCGGCGACCGGTACTAATCACTTGCTCATTATTTCTGGGCTGCATGTGGGGTTGGTGGCGGCACTGTGTTTAGCGCTGTTTTCCTGGTTGTTGCGCCGCCTGCAGTACTCTAGGGCTTGGGCCTTCAGTCTGACATTTTTGGTCGTCACGAGCTATGGCAGCCTTGCGGGATTGGGCTTGCCGGTCCAGAGAGCACTGATTATGCTGATTTGCGCGTCGCTACTGCTCATGCTCAGACGGCATGTCACCCTACTGAGCCTTTGGTGTGTTGCTCTGTTGCTGGTCAGTCTGATCAATCCCCTGGCGAGTTTGACCACCGGGTCCTGGTTATCCTTCGGTGCGGTGTTTGTCCTTATCTATGGGTTTGCCGGTAGAACGCCACAGCTTGGTTCGGTGGGCGTCATCGACAGCTTGTGGGCGTGGCTTGGGAGCCTGCTGCGGTCTCAGTGGCTGGTGTTTTTTGGTATGAGTCCGTTGTTACTGTATTTCGTCGGTCAACTCGCTGGCCTCGCGTTTGTTGCCAACCTGGTGGCAATACCGCTGGTGAGTCTGGTGATCGTGCCGTTGTTGCTCCTGGCGCTGATTGCTGTGCCCATGAGCCTAGAATTGACCGCTTTGATATTGCGCACGGCTGAGACTGTGCTGCACTATCTGTGGCTTTATCTTGAGGCCATCGCTGACTTGGGCTGGGTTTATTACGCTGCAGATCTGAGCCCTGGATTGTTGCTGTTGGGTTTTGTCGGTGCCTTGGTCGTGATACAACCCGCCGGCTTCCTGCCGCGTTGGCCCGGCTTGCTGCTGATCTTACCCATGATGATGAACGCCGTGCCGAGGCCTCTGGCGCCGGGCGAAGCCGAAATTACCGTATTAGATGTCGGGCAGGGTTTGAGTGTCGTCGTGCGGAGCAATGACGGGAGCGTGCTCTATGATGCGGGGCCAAGTTTCAGTGATCGGTTTGATGCGGGTGAACAAATCGTGACGCCCTATCTGCGCCAACAGGGAGTCCGGATGCTGGAGGCCCTGATCCTTAGTCATAACGATCAGGATCATGCGGGTGGGGTCAGGGCGGTGATGGCTAATTTTTCGGTGACGCGCTCGTATTTTGGTGAACCGCCACGGCCAGGCACGGCGCTTTCAGCCCTTGGTGCGCAGTATGCTAGCTGCGGTAAGGCTAGGCAATGGCAGCAGGGTGGTGTGAGTTTTAGTCTGCTGGGCGTTGGCGGAGCAACGCCGCTGTCGGCGAATAACCAGTCTTGCTTGTTGTTAGTCGAGGCGGCTGGATTTTCTGTCCTGTTACCGGGAGACATTGAGAGCGAGACCGAGCTTGCACTGCTCGATTTGACCGCCGACCAAGTGCTACCCCGAGTAGATGTTCTAATAGCACCGCATCACGGCAGCCTGACCTCGTCTCACCCGGCGTTCCTGAATCGTCTTAAACCGAGTGCCGTCATTGTCTCGGCGGGATATCGGAATCGCTTTGCTCACCCTCATGCTCAAATTTTGGCCAGGTATAAGGCTCGGTCAATGCAAGTATTCAATACTGCCAACGATGGCGCCATTATTATCAGGTTGGGGGAATCTTTAGAAATTCAGCGGACGCGGAATGCTGTGCGAAGAATCTGGTATGATTGAGTCGGTGCACATCGCTGCATTGGTAGTCTTCTAATCCGATCTAATTGAGTAAAACAAATGAGTGATGTGCTACGGGCGCTGATTGGCCAATTGAGTCTTGAGCCTATCGAATTGAATATGTTTCGCGGTTTGACGACTAACACTGGGCAGCCGCGAGTATTTGGCGGTCAGGTCATTGCGCAAGCGCTAATGGCGGCCGCCAGAACCGTTGAGGGCAGACATTGCCATTCTTTGCATGGCTATTTTTTGCGACCTGGCGACCCGAATCTACCAATTATCTATGATGTCGACAGAATTCGTGATGGCAAGAGCTTTACCACGCGAAGGGTAGTGGCGATTCAAAAAGGCGAAGCGATATTCAATATGTCTGCATCCTTTCAAGTTGCCGAAGCAGGGCTGAATCACCAGGCAGAAATGCCGCAGGTGCCAGCTCCCGAGGATTGCCCCGGTGATGAAGAGATGTTTTCTGGTTCGTCCATTGATGCCTGGCCGGCGGAAATGCAGCGCATGATGGCGATGCGACCGATTGAGATTCGACGAGTCGAGCCCTACAGCTTTGTCAAGCCAGTAAAGCGTCCACCACATCAGCAGGTTTGGATGCGCGCGCGAGGTAGCGTGGATACCGATCAAGTATTGCACCAGTGTCTGTTGGCTTATGCCTCGGATATGGGCATTTTGAGCACCTCAACTTTGCCGCATGGCAAGTCATTCCTGAGCGGCCTGATGACCGCGAGCCTGGACCATGCGATGTGGTTTCATCGACCGGTCGATGTTACTAAATGGCATTTGTTCGTCCAAGACAGTCCTGCCGCTGCCGGTGCTCGCGGTTTTAATCGCGGCATGATGTTCACTCAAGCAGGTGAATTAGTCGCCTCGGTTGCTCAGGAAGGCTTAATGCGAGAACTAGAGTAAGCCGATTAAAAGGCTGCAGCTCAAAGAATCCCCTGTCTTAAGAATCTTAACATTTGTTTAATTTCATCTTTACTGAATCTTTACAGTTCTCGACTTAAATGTGCGGACTTTAAGACAAACGAGATTCTATATGCGGAAGATGATCCTGTTAGCATTTATGACTACTTTCTTGGTTGCTTGCGGTGAGCCTAACGTCGACAACACCATGCCTGGTGTTGATGGACGAGTAAGCCTCAGTGGCAAAGTTCAGCTTGATGGATCGAGTACGGTTTTTCCGATTAGCGAAGCAGTCGCCGAAGACTTTGGTGCAGTTGCGCCCAAAGTCAGAGTGACCGTCGGCGTGTCCGGCACTGGCGGTGGCTTTAAGAAGTTTGCTAACCAGGAAATTGACATCAGTGACGCTTCCCGGCCGATTAAAGCCTCCGAAGCGGCGAAAGCTGTTGCTGCAGGAGTAGGATTTATTGAATTACCGGTTGCCTATGACGGTATTTCCTTGGTGGTTAGTCTGGAAAACGACTGGGTTGATTATCTGACCGTGGCTGAGCTGAACCAAATCTGGCAGCCTGACAGCACCGTAACGACCTGGAAAGATGTGCGTCTTGAGTGGCCAGCGGAAACCATTCGCTTGTATGGTCCTGGTACAGACTCAGGTACCTTCGACTACTTTACCGGTGTGGTGAATGGCAAGGAGCAAGCCTCGCGCGGTGACTTCACAGCGAGTGAGGATGATAACGTTTTAGTACAGGGGATCTCTGGAGATAAATATTCTCTGGGATATTTCGGCTTCGCTTATTACATCGAAAATGCGGACAAGCTTCGAGCTGTCCCAATTTTGGGTCCAGATGGTATCGTTGCTCCAACAGTGGCCACTATCAATAATGGTACCTATGCGCCACTTTCCCGGCCGATTTTTATCTATGTAAACAAGTCTGCCTTGGATCGACCAGAAGTGGTCGGATTTGTTGATTATTACCTAGAAAATGCCGGCAAGCTTGCGGGTGAGGTGGGCTACATTGCATTGCCAGCGTCAGTTTACCAAGCCGCAAAAGATCGGGTCGCGAAAAAAATCACGGGCAGCGCCTATCTACCCGATTCAACCTTGAGCAAGTTGGTAGGTCAGTAATAACTCATCTTTTGTCCCTTATTGACGCCGGCTCTTTCGCCCTAGCGAAGGAATGGGTGAACTGCGAATGAACACTATGACACTACTGACTACTTCCAAGTACCGATGGGGAGAGGCGATTCTTCGTCAGCTATTCTTCCTGTGCGCCTTAATTTCGGTGCTAACCACTGTGATCGTTATCGGCATCTTAGCTGTTGAAACAAGCAGTTTTTTTCAGCAGGTATCGATTACAGATTTCCTTTTTGGGACTGAGTGGCGGCCAATGCTTGAGCCTAAGGCCTACGGCATTCTGCCGCTGCTCGGGGGTACTATGCTAATTGTCGTGGGATCATCCATCGTCGCCCTGCCAGTAGGTTTGGCCTGTGCCGTTTACCTGAGTGAATATGCCAGTGATCGAGCGCGGAATATTATCAAGCCTGTTCTGGAGGTACTTGCAGGTATCCCTACGGTTGTTTATGGCTACTTTGCGATCTCTTTCGTCACCCCAGGGTTACGGTTCGTATTCGACGATGTACAAATTTTCAATGCCGCCAGTGCGGCGATTGTGGTTGGCATCATGGTGCTACCGATGGTTGCCTCACTGTGCGATGACGCACTGCGGTCAGTGCCGTTGAGCCTCAGGGAAGGGGCCTACTCCGTCGGCGCCACATCCTACGAAGTGACGGCCAGAGTTGTCGTACCCGCAGCCCTGTCAGGTATTTTCGCGGCGTTTGTCTTGGCGGTGTCACGGGCCATTGGCGAAACCATGGCGGTGACCCTTGCCGCGGGTGCGACACCCAATTTGACTCTAAATCCACTTGAAAGTATCCAAACCATGACGGCTTATATAGTCCAGGTAAGCCTGGGAGATACCCCGAGCGGTGGCTTGGCTTATAAAACTTTGTTTGCTGTGGCTAGCGTGCTGTTCACTATCACGCTGGTGATGAATCTGCTCGCCAACAAGGTGATGCGGAAATACCAAGAGGTCTACGAGTAATGAAGACTAGCCCTTCTAGCAACGGCGAATCATTGGGACATCGGTCTGCCTCACTCCGACGTCGACATCTTATTGCTGCATTGTTCAAAGCGCTGTGTATTGGCTTTACCTTGTTTGCTGTGAGTGTTTTGGGTCTGTTGATCGCCCAGGTTGGTGCGGACGGTCTACCCTGGCTGGATACACAGTTTCTGAATAACTTTCCATCGCGATTCCCGGAGAAGGCAGGTATTAAGTCAGCCCTGTATGGCACGCTTTGGGTCGTGAGCTTGACCGCGCTCATTGCTTTGCCAATGGGGGTGCTGGCTGCAATATATCTTGAAGACTATGCGCCAGCATCGAGACTTACTCGAGTCATTGAGATCAATATTGCTAACCTCGCCGGTGTTCCTTCGATTGTGTATGGCATATTAGGGTTGGCGATTTTTGTGCGATTTTTCGGTCTTGAACGTAGTGTGCTGGCTGGTGCTATGACAATGTCGTTGTTGATTTTGCCGGTCATTATCATTTCATCTAAAGAAGCAATTCGTGCAGTACCTTCTTCTATCCGGCTGGCAGCTTATGCGGTCGGTGCGACTCAGTGGCAGGTTGTTAGGTCACATGTATTGCCAGCGGCAATTCCTGGTATTTTAACAGGAGTTATTCTCGCTTTGTCGAGGGCGATTGGAGAGACAGCGCCCTTGATTATGATCGGCGCTCTGACTTACGTTGCGTTTACGCCGGAAGGGCCAATGGATGAGTTTACAGCGCTACCTATTCAGATATTTAACTGGGCGTCTAGGCCTCAAGCGGAATTCCATGAACTTGCGGCCGCCGGTATCATTGTTTTGCTTGTAGTTTTGCTTACCATGAATGCGTTGGCTGTGTTCATTCGATATAAAGGAACACAGAAATGAACACCCGTGATGATGCAGTACTGGAGGCGAGGGATGTTACGATCCGCTATGGCGAACAGGCCGCGGTAAAGAACGTAAACCTGTCGATCTACGAAAAGAAGATTACAGCCATTATAGGTCCGTCAGGGTGTGGGAAAAGTACGTTGTTGCGATCATTAAACCGGATGAATGATTTTATCGAGCACGTTACCCAAGATGGTGAGATTCTTTATCGGAACACGAATTTATATGGTGAAGGTGTCGATCCGGTTGAGGTACGTTTGCATATGGGCATGGTTTTTCAACGGCCTAACCCTTTTCCTAAGTCTATATTTCGCAATGTCGCATGGGGGCCTACGATTAACGGCTTGCCAGGTGATATTAATCTGCGGGTTGAACGCGCCTTGAAACAAGCTGCTTTGTGGAATGAGGTAAAAGATCGCCTGAATGATTCCGCCCTGAATCTCTCCGGTGGCCAACAGCAAAGACTCTGCATTGCTCGGGCGCTAGCAATGGAGCCGGAGGTCATCCTGATGGATGAGCCTTGCTCGGCGCTTGATCCCGTGTCGACTTCGCGAATTGAGGACTTGTTGTTTGAGCTCAAACAAAATTACACGATCGTGATTGTTACACACAATATGCAGCAAGCTTCTCGCGTCTCTGATTACACCGCCTTTATGGAAAATGGGTCATTAATTGAGTATGGAGATACTGACCAGGTGTTCACGCGACCCAAACAAAAAAGAACCGAAGACTACGTCACAGGGAGGTTTGGTTAACGATTATGACTATGCATCTGCAGCGCGACCTAGATAACTTGAGAAAATCAATTCTGTTACTTGGTGCCAGAGTCGAAGAAAATATTAATCACGCAATCTCCCTGCAGGCGAACAGGGATCTGTCGATTACCGCGCTTATGCGGGTGGCGGAGATAGAGATAAACGAAATGGAGGTTGCCATAGAAGAAGAGTGCCTCAAGGTACTGGCGCTGCATCAGCCTGTAGCGGTAGACCTGCGTTTTATTATTGTTGTGCTGAAAGTCAATAACGACCTTGAGAGAATGGGTGATCAAGCAATCAATGTGCTTGAGCGGATCGAGTTTCTTGCGCAACATCCGCGGATCGAAGCAAGTCTGGAGTTCGGTGCGATGGGGGAACTAGTCAAGACAATGGTTAAGTCCTGCCTGGATGCGTTAGTGAACCATGAGGTCGCCCTAGCGAAATCAGTGTGTAAGTTAGACGACAAAGTTGATGCTATTCATGCTGCGATGTTTGTCAAACTTAGAAGTATTATGGAGGCTGATGCCCGGTTGATTGCGCCGAGCCTGTCATTACTAACGATATCCAGCAATTTCGAACGCATTGCTGATTTGGCGACAAATATTGCGGAGGAGGTCATTTTCATGGAGGAAGGAGAAGTGGTAAGGCATAAAACACAAAGAGCTGCGAAGTAACCCGTCCTGGACGAACACCGATCAAATAGTATTTTGCCAAAAGGTAGTGGCACCAGTAGTTTCACTAAATGCACCAGCGATAGATTAATAACGTGTAACTATGAGCCTGCTGACCTTTATCTAAGTCTTGGTTTTAACGCTGATATGCGTAAAAACGACACCAGTACAAAGCAT
>JABBAY010000140.1 GCA_018607725.1 K189A clade bacterium | reverse complement strand
ACATGGCGGCACTGACACCGTGACCTGCCGCGTCAGCGATGACCAGTGCCAAATGGTGTTCGCCGACAAGCTTGACGTCATATAGATCGCCGCCAACAATATGTCCACATCGATAGAGTGCCTGCAGATGGTAGTCACGCATTCGAGGCGGGACTTCCGGTAACAATGAGTGCTGAATGATTTCAGCTCGATGCAGGTCGCGCTCGATAATGTCAGCCTGGCCTTCCAGGGTATCGCACAGATCTGCCAGTTGGTTGCGGGATGCTTCCAGGGAATCATGGGAGTTCTGTAATGCTATGCTGCTGGATTCCAGTTTCTTAATCGTCAGTCGCAGTTCCAATTGGGCAATAACCTGGCGGGACAAGGCGCGTAGCGCTTCCGCTTGCGCCTCTGTGAGCTTTCGTGGGGTTATATCGATCACACACAAGGTACCTAAAGCGTGGCCATCGCGGGTAACAAGTGGTGCGCCGGCATAGAACCGTACTTTGGGGTCAGAAAGCACCAGGGGATTATCGGCGAAGCGTTCATCTAAAGTCGCATCCTCTACCACGAGCAGCTCGTTCGGATTGAGGATGGCGTGGGCGCAAAAGGCGAGGTCTTTGGGTGTCTCGGTGACATCTAGACCAACTCGAGATTTAAACCATTGCCGAGACTCATCCACCAGGCTCATCAGGGCGATGGGCGTGCCACAAATGTGAGAGGCGATATGAGTAATGTCGTCGTACGCTTGTTCAGGCAGCGTATCGAGGATGTCGAATTCCTGGAGCGCCAGTAAGCGCGTTTTTTCATCTGGCGGTAGTGTTGCAATTTCCAACTAATCCCTCCTGATAGAAGCCATGATACGTCCTATCTGAGTCTGAGTTTAAATCGATATGGGCGCGATAGGAAGGATGAATTTAGGACGCTGGTTAGCGCAGTTTGAGGCGATTTGGGTGCCATGTCTTGGTGTTATGCGCATTGCCACCGAATTAAGTCTTGTCCCGTCGAGGAAAAGTTTTTACTCTGGCTTGGTTACTCACCCTGTCTATCAATGATCGCCACTAGATACCGCTTATGAGCCAGACACCCCAACCCAACATTCTCATTATCATGACGGACCAGCACCGACCGGATCATACGGGTTTTGGTGGCAACAAGGTTGTGCAGACGCCGCATCTCGATGCCCTGGCGAAGAAGTCTATGCGCTTTGATCAGGCGCATGTGGCCAACCCCATTTGTATGCCGAATCGATCGTCAATTTTTACCAGCCGAATGCCCTCCTTGCACGGTACCCGCTATAACGGCATCGCCCTGGACTGGCGAGTCGAAACCTTTCCGCGGATCTTTAAGAACGCCGGTTATCACACCGCCCATCTAGGCAAATGTCATCTGCAGAATATGAACGTGATGGCCTCAGTGGCGAAGCGCCAGACTGATCAGATGGCGCCGGGAGATGCGATCAATTTTTCCCACTACCCGCCGGGCTGGGATGATTATGAGAATCTGGCGCGGCACAAGCAAGAGCGGGTGCAGATGCCGCAGGACTACTACGGCTTCGCTGAAGTTGATTTAGTCGTCGCCCATTCTGACCAGTGTGGTGGGCATTATTATCAATGGTTGCTGGATCAGGGTATTGATCCGACTACGATCCAGGGTGAAACGGGCGCCTGGCCCTATGACTCGCCCTCGCACATGACCCGGCGGACCCGCACGCCGGCGGAACTCTATCCCACGCATTATATTACTGAGGTGGCCTCAAGCTTTTTACAGACCCGGGCGAAGCAGCCTGACACGCCTTTTTTGGCGGTCGTGTCGTACCCTGATCCGCACCATCCGTTTACCCCGCCGGGTAAGTACTTCGATATGTATTCACCGGCTGATTTTAGCCTGCCCGATACTTACCGTGATACGCATACACATTCTGCGCCTCACTATCAAAAGGCGATCAAGCAGGGCCCAAGCGGGTTACGCCGTGGGGTTAATATGTTTGCGCCGACGGAGACTGAGCTCCGCGAGATGGGGGCCAAAGAGTACGGCATGATATCCATGATCGATGACAGTATTGGTACTATTGTTGGCCAGCTCGAGAGTCTTGGTTTAAGTGAGAATACTATTGTCGTGTTCACTAGTGATCATGGTGACATGTTCGGTGATCACGGCGTTATGCTCAAAGGCGGCATGCATTATGCCGGTTGCACCCGGGTGCCATTGTTAGTGCATGTGCCAGGTAACCAGCCTGGTAGCACCAGCAGTCTGGTATCTTCTTTAGATCTGGGTCCGACGTTGCTGGCGCAAGCTGGATTGTCGGCTTTTTATGGTATGCAGGGCATCGATGCAACACCTCTTCTAACAGACAGTACCGCGAAAGTCAGGGATGAAATTTTTATTGAAGAAGATCAGCTGAACGACATCTTGCAGGTGGGCACGCCACTGCGTATGCGCACCTTGATTACTGAGGACGCGCGATTGACTGTCTACCAGGGTTATGACGGTATTGAGTTGTTTGATTTGCAAGAGGATCCGAACGAAATGCATAATCGGGTCGATGATAAGACTCTGCAGGCGCAGATGACCGAGAGACTCATGCGCACCCTGATGGAAAATAATGACCTGTCGCCGAAACCCACTGCCTTTGCTTGAGGAAATGCCTGAAGAATTGCCTGAAGAGTTGCGTTAGGAGATATCTGATGAATGAATTTACCGGAAAAGTCGCTTTTGTCACCGGCGCTGCGAGTGGCATCGGTCTGGGTATGGTGAAAGCTTTTCTGCGTCAGGGCATGCAGGTGATGATGGCGGATATCGAGGAAGTGGCGTTACAACAGGCCGTTATAGACCTTGAATCGAATGCAGTGTCGAGTGTGTTGTGTGATGTCAGCACTCGTGATTCAGTCTTTGCGGCAGCGGATAAAACCCTTGCCGAGTTGGGTAAGGTACATATTGTTTGTAATAACGCGGGCGTCTCCACCGGTGGCCTAATCGATGAGTGCGATGAAGGTGACTGGCAGTGGAGCCTTGGGGTGAACCTGATGGGTGTTGTTCATGGTTGTCAGGCCTTTATTCCCCATATCAAATCCCAGGGTGAGGGTGGGCATATCGTTAACACCGCTTCGATGGCTGGGTTGTTAGGTCGTAATCCGGGTTGGACGACTTACAACGCGACAAAATATGCCGTGGTAGGCTTGACAGAATCCTTGTACGAAGAAGGTCGACTGGGCGGTTTTGGTGCCTCTGTGCTCTGTCCAGGTGCCGTCCGAACTCGCATTTATGAAGCCCCGCGGAATCGCCCCAATCGGTTTGGGCCACAAGTGTCGAAGCCGGCCTACACAGATATTTCAAGGGACATTGAGCAAGGGCTGGCCCCGGATATCGTCGGCGAACTGGTGGTCGAGGCGATCAAAGCCAAGCGCCTGCATATTCTCACGGATCCTCGATTTTCGAGATTGGTTGATAAGCGTTTTGCGCGCCTCGCTGCAGATTTCGAGTGGGCTGCGAACAGTGCTGCGCTTAATCCAGAAGCTTAAATTAGAAGCTTAAATTAATCAGCTTAAATAGCTGGCAAGTTGAAGCGCACCCGTGCCATCTTGACTTGGCTGCCCGCGCTGATGTCGGTCCAGGTGATATAAATGTCGTTGCCTTGGCTTGTGATCACGGGAAAGCCGCTGCGTCTTGAGGATTGTGTGCCGGCGACTTCAGTCTCTGCCAGCAACTTGCCAGCCTGACTATAGAGCGCAACCTTGAGTGCGGCGTCTTTGCCATTGGTGTGCAACCAGCTGATGGCGATATCGCCAGAATCCAGAATCGCCATGCTGACGCGGCCATTGGTAGCGCCTTGATCTACCAGTATGGGCGTGCCAAATGCTGCGCCGCTATTGTTTGAGATGGCCAACTGTACTTTAGGTTGATCGTCCTTGGCAGTGAACCAAACTACCGCGGTTAGATGACCCTGTGCCGCGACGGCAGGTCCATTCACCGGGCACCCCGCAACCTCCCAGTGATCGTTAGATACCGCTAAAGGCTCGGTCCAGCGACTATCGACAAAGCGGGTGATAGAGATATCTCTGATTTCCTGCTCAGTGCGATCGCGGTAAACCACCACCGGTCCGGCGGCAGTCATGGCACTACTGGTGTTGCAGCAATCGCAGGTAAGGCCGTCGAGTTCCCATTCTTCTAAGGTTTCGCCATAACGGTCAAATACAGCGGCTCGCAGGGTCATACCACCGGCCATGGCATGTTCATCTTTATCGGCGTCGGGATGGGACGTCGCAGGTTTAGTGTTTCTGCCATCTAACCAAGTCATAAAGGAGCGACCTTCGCCCAAGGGTAGCATGCTCACAAATCCATGCTCGGCGCTGACACCGTCCTTGTGGATGATGACGGGCTGACCCCAAGTGTGTTTGTCCTGATCAAAAAACACGGCATTGATATCATAATCGTAGGTGCCCTCGGCACTCTTTTGCAGCCAGTGCGCCACCATGCCCGTGTCAGTGACAACTAAAAATGGAAAATCGGCCCAATTGACAAACCAGTCGTTGCCTTGCTGGATCAGATGGGCTGGACTCCAGTTGGCAGCAGTCAGGTTGGCATCAGTCAAGGTGGCATAGTACAAGGCACTGTTGTCGTCGTTTGACGCGACCCAGGAAAGGTGCACATTACCCTGCGCATCAGTGATCACGCGGGAGAGGCTGGTTTGGTCGGTCACGGGTGGCGTCAGCATCGACACCTGTAGGTTCTGAGCTTGGGTGTTAAGGCTCATCAGCAGTGTGCCAACTAACAGAGATTGCAGCAGTTTTTTGATCACAGTAGGTCGCATCGATTGATTGTCTCTTACGCTTGAATAGTGGCTCCGTCATCCAAGTTGCGGATCACGAGAGATTATTGTCTGGTCAGTGGGGGATAGCCAATTCAGTCAATATTGTGTAGATCGAAGCCTTGGTTTGGATGCCTACCAGCTTGGTTCGCACCTCATTGGTCGGCGATACAATGTAGGTCGTTGGCAGTGCAGTGGGTGGTGACAGGTCGAGCGCCTCGACTTCACTCGGGGTCAAGGTTGGGAACTCGATACCCAAGCGCCGAGCCAAACGCAGGGTAGTTTTTCGGTCATCCTCGTCGAAATTGACACCCAATACCTGAATGTTTGAGGTGGCCAGTTCAGCAAAGAGGAGATTCAGTTCTGGGATTTCAATTCGACAGGGTGCGCAAGTGGTAGACCAATAATTGACAATTTTCCAGGGTGCTGGCGTCTGGGTCGGCGTGGGCTCGGTGCCAAGCGCGTTGAGTCCAGACAGGCTAACGCCGGCAACCAGCACCGCCATCAGGGTATAATGTAATGGACTCAATTCAAGCGGCTCCAAGGAATTTGAGCGCCACAAGGATGTAGGCGCAGCTTGCCGCCAATAGTACCCAGGGTAGCCAAATTAGCCAAGTCGCTGGAGGTTGTGCCGGTTGGATGGGGACGCCAGCCTCGGGTTCCCGCGCTTTAGTCGCTTTTTTTCTGGCTTTATCCCGTTCTCTGGCCAAGGCTTTCTGTTGTTTTTTGTATTCGGTGATGCCTTTCTCTATGCCCTGTGCGATCAGTCGTGTCTGCGCTTTAGTTTGCTCGGGCCGCTGGATCGAGCGGGCGATCTTCTGCGCTTCGATCTGTGATTCTTTCGAGATTTTGTCGTCAGCCACTGTGGTCCTGCCAATTGATGGGTCTAATGTTTGCCTGAGATCTAGTCTAACACTGTCTCGGTGCCGGCGGGCACTGGGTCGCGTAACAGACATCCCTTGAGGTTGGGTATTTGCCTAGATTGGGATAGGATAAAAGTTGCTTTGAACAGCATAGATGCCCGCTGCGCGATACGAAGAGGACAATGACATGACTCACCCGCAGGCTGATACAGCGCAGAATACGGATTCAACTAACCTGGTAGCCGTGACGGCAAGCACGAACACGCCGACCGAGCAGGCTGTCTACAACCGTGTCGCGGTAGGGTTGGGAGAGAAAATTTACCAGGCTAAGACCAAACAGCCGACGCCCGTTGATGGCCACCCAATAGATCCAGAAAAGTTGTTCATGCCGTTTAATCGTGCTGGGCTGGGTATGGCGCAGGAATATGCGCGCATGGGGAATACGCCGGTGACGGCAGAATTACAGCGCCGTGCGACAGAATTTGGTGTGGAGTTTGAGCATCTGGGTATCACCGTTGGCACGATTATCCATAATGTCGATTTGAAACAGACACTGGTGCCCGAGTGGGTGCAGTTTATTCGAAAGACTTTACTGGAACGCAAGGTGATCTTCTTTCGAGACCAGAACCTGGATGAGGATCAACAAGTTGCCTTTGGTCGGCGGTTCGGTGAATTAGACGCATTTCCTTTTGGTAAGCCCGGTGAGAACCCTTATATTTTAGACATTATCCATGGCCGGGCCAGTCCGGGCATGGAAAACGGTTGGCACACAGATGTCACCTGGATGGAGAAGCCTTCCTTGGGTTCCATCGCCCAGTGTGTTCAGGTGCCACCCTATGGAGGTGACACCGTGTTTTCTGATAGTCATGCCTGTTACTTGGGTCTGCCTTTGGCGATGCAGGCACGCCTGCAACACTTGCGCGGCATCAATGATTATGGGCTCTTTTTGGCAGCTACGGGTCCGCGGGCGCTGCCAGCGGAGTTGGTTGATGAAATCAAGCAACAGATTCCCTTTGGCGTGAGCCATCCATTGCTGCGCACGCATCCAGAGACGGGCAAGACTGGGTTGTATTTGCACGGTGGATTTCTCCGGCACGACTCACTTTATGACGCACGCACGAATACGCCGCTGGGTGAGGCCGAGTCGAAGGGAATTGTGAGGGAGCTATTGCAGCAGCACAGCCGGCCGGAGTATAGCTGCCGCTTCAAATGGTTGCCGGGATCCATCGCCTTCTGGGACAATCGCGCGGTTCAGCATTACGCAGCCAGTGACTATTATCCCCATAAGCGCCACCTGCGTCGAGTGACGGTGAGTGGTGATGTCCCGTTTTATGATCCTTCCAGACAGGTCAGTTCGTCATAAGTAGTGCTGAGCTGAGGCGTCAGGTTTTCTGATGAGCCTGCATGCGCTGTTTGAATTCATCGGTTGAGTTGGTGCGTGGATAGTCTTGAGCGGGCACGGGCACCTCAAGAAAATCACATAATGGCTGCCAGCCCATGCTGGCTTCGAAGACCAATAGGCGATTCGTCGGCACCGTTCGTTTGACCGCTTCATTGTGGGCCGTAAACACCGCCTTGGCATGCTCGCGATCCATATGCCGACCGCCAAAGGTGTCTTCTACAATTAATTTTCTCGCCATCTGACCCTGGAGGTTGCTTGGGTCAAAACCGCTATCCAGCCCTTTGAAAATCGTTTCGGAGGCGCTATCGAACCACTTGTCTGGATCTCGCAGACTTAAAATAACCTTGGCCTGTGGGTAGTGTGCGAGTAGTTCCTCGTAGAAAGCGCAGGATGGCCAGTCGACACTCGCCTGATAACCCTCGAAGACCGTATCCCAATCCATTTTTTTGCCAAAGGCGGCGTCATGCCAAAACTGCCGTTGGGCTTCGCTGGCGAACAGCTCCATCATATGATGGCACTTGGTCAGGCCCAGTTGCTCCAGCGCCAGTTTTAATGACAGGGTGCCCGTGCGCCCAAAGCCGGCGCCGATGACTTTTAGGGTCATGATTATTGTCCTTTCTGACTTGGCAATTTACTATGGCGCCAACCGACGCGCCCTGGGGACCATAGCCTTTAATGCTCCGCATGGTCAAGCCGTAAGCAAGTCAGGCAAAGCAAAGCAAAATGGTCGACAGATACAGCGGTAAAACGCTTGGGGAATGGGTTGGTTGCGGGTTTTTTTGTGGTTGCTTTGCTGCGATTTAAGCGGCAAAGTGCCAGCCGAGACAGGCCGGCCGACATTGATTGTTTCGCCGCGAATAGACGCCGAGAGTTCGAGACAATGAAAAAAAATGGTGAGTTTTTGGCTACGCTTTCTCGGGGCTTGACGGTGCTGCGCGTATTTTCTCGCGAGAGCCCAGAAATGACGTTGAGTGAGGTTGCTGTAAAAACTGACCTGAGTCCGGCTGTGGCGCGACGCTGCCTGAATACCCTTGTTGAGCTCGGCTATGTGGGTAAGAAGGGCAAGTTGTTCTTGCTGACGGCCGAGGTGCTGGGTTTTGCTTCCGCGTTTATCGAGTCGATGAATCTGGAGGAAATAGTGCAGCCACATTTGCAGGTGTTGCGCGATAAGACTGGTGACAGTACGTCTCTGGCGGTGCTGTCAGAGCAAGACATCCTTTATCTGGTGCATGTATCTACCCACCGAATGGTGCGCGTAGCAGCAGGCTTTGGCACGCGTTTTCCCGCTCATCCGACATCCATGGGACGGGTGCTGATCGCCAGCCAGCCACAGGCAGTGGTTGACGCGTACCTGCAGAACAGTGATTTTAAGAAGCTCACAACCAAGACCGTGACGTCACGAAGTGAGCTCAAGAGGCTGCTAGAGCAGGTTAAGCGGCAAGGCTATGCCTCGGTTGAAGATGAGCTTGATTACGGGATCGTCTCAGTAGCCGTGCCTGTTATTGATCTATCAGGTACCGTGCTCGCCGCCATCAACTGCTCGACGGTCACGACGCGGGTGGACCGCGAGCAAATGGTTCAGAGCCGCTTACAGGCGCTGCGCGATGCAGCCCAAAAAATTGAAATGGAACTCAGGCGCTATCCTGTTCTTGCAGACTCAATACGCAGTTCTGCTGCAAGTCACCAGACAAACGCCTAAAAAATGTCATCTCGCGCTGAGCTTTCAGGCTTTCATTATTCCCCTCAGCCTTGGTAGTCCACGGCTGCTTGCGCGCCGATCCACAAGGGATGACCCGCGGGGTTGTTCATCTCCTCGAAAAGATGGCCTACAAGGCCCGCGCAGCGAGCGGTCAAAATCACGCCGCGCATCATTTTTGATGGCACGCCTGCTTCGGCCAGCACGGCCCCGATCGCAGCGCTGACATTAGTCACCAGATTTTTTTTCAGTGTTGTTTGCAGGCCCAATTCTAATAATTTGACCGCCCGTATGTATTTGCCATCCACTTCAAGGCTTTCGGCAACCGCGATGAGGCGCTTCACTCTTGGGTCCAAGTCGCCGTGAATGGGATGTCCGAAACCCGGTACCGGTCTGCGAATGTCGCGATATTGCTGGATCTCAGTCAAAACCGCGGCCTCTTGATCTTCAGCTGCGACAATCCTCTCAAGCACCGCGCCACATTCGCTGGCTGTGCCAGCATAGCGATCCCCTACGCCCAGCAGCCCGGCAGCGATGGCGCCAGTGAATGATTCGGGTGCGCCGTAATAAGTCAGGCGAGTTGCTATCGCCGATGGTACGAGGCCGTGCTCCATTATAGTGACCAATACGGCATCCATAATTCTGCACTGGGCGTCGGTCGGTTCTTGACCTAGGGCTTGCAGGTAGATCATTTGGGTAAACGAGACCTTGCCGATTAAATCCTCACAGAGGTCTTTACCTCGAACGATGATGCTGTCGGCGTCAAACCCGCAGATGTTGGTGGTACCTTTTTGCTCGAGCATAATATCTAACCTTTGTGGCGTATGTCTGATAGTATTGAAAGCTTCGCATATCGAAAATAAATTCGCCATGCGAAATACCTAAACGATTAACAATTAAGCTGAAGGGGTGATTCCAATGAGGAGTCTATTGATACTAGTGGCGATAGCCATTTCAACGCCGATGGTTAATACGGTGTTTGCTGCCGACAGGATGATGGAAGAGGTGGTTGTTTCTGCACGTAAGCGTGCTGAATCACTGGAGGAAAGTCCTGTGTCAGTAAGTGTTTTCACGACAGAAGATCTTGAATCAGCGGGTATCGAGACAGCGCGAGACTTTATCGCACTCACGCCGAATGTCACGCTGGTTGAAACCCAAAACGCCGGCAACGCATTTATTAATGTCCGCGGTGTATCCCAGGCGCGTAACAGTGAAATGTCGGTTGCCGTGTTGGTTGACGGTGTGTTGATGGCTAACCCTGCACAGTTTACCCAGCAGTTATTCGATATCGAGCAGATCGAAGTGCTGCGCGGTCCGCAAGGCGCACTTTATGGGCGAAATGCGATCGGTGGAGCGATTACGATACAGACTCGGCAACCCAGCGATGAACTGGCTGGGCGTTTAGAAGTTGGCGCCGATTCGGGTCCAGGGTATACGGCGAAAGGCTTCGTTAGTGGACCTGTGGGCGACTCAGAGACGTTAAAGTATCGGGCTTCATTGTCCTACATAGATACAGACGGTTTTCTTGACAACGCCTTTCTGGGCGAAAAGGCTGATCCATACAAAGATGTTTCAGGACGATTAAAACTGCTGTGGGAGCCGACAGATAACTTCCAAGCCGATTTCAGAATCAGTCAATCAAAACTAGATACTCAGGCGCTTTATTTTGTTATCGGTGCCGAGGCGGACGATACAGATCTCGATATTCGGGTTAACAACCCCGGCGTCAACGAGAGAGACATCATGAACTCCAGTGTGAAACTCGAATACGAGTTTGATGACGGAGGGACCTTCACTTCCATCACTGCGTACGATGATCTTGAAGAATTACTAACCGGTGATAATTTCAATTTCTTACCGCCTGCAGAGTCGGTGATTAATTTCTTCCCCATCGGCGGTATTGCGATTGGGCTGACAGGTGATGCCTTTGCAGATTTGAGTCAAACGCAGTATCTCGAAACTGACTCTGTTAGTCAGGAATTTCGTTACACCTCTTCTGCGAGCGAGCGTATGCGATGGATTGTTGGAGCGTACGCCATATCAACAGACCGATACATATCAACAGGTAATCAGATAGACCGCGATCAGGGCGTTTTCCCCGTCTATAAAGTGCCTAGGGTATCATTGTTTGTTGACCCCACTGATCCAAGCCCGCAATTAAGCTTGTTGGCTGATACCCAGGATAATTTTGCGTGGGCTGTGTTCGGTGATATTGCCTATGACTTCACCGACAAGTTCGAAGGTTCTTTATCGCTTCGATATGATCGCGATACGCGAGAGAACACAACCCTGACTGAACCCTTATACGATCCAACCGGTGGTATTGGTATTGTTTTTGGAGAGGTCCGGAAAGAGTCGTTCAGTGAGCTACAACCGAAGATTAACCTACGTTATTTACCTACCGACGACCTGACAATCTATGGTGGCTGGTCTCGTGGATTCCGTAGCGGCGGATTCAATCAGACAGGTGTTGGCGCAGCGATCACTGAGCCCGGGGTAGAGGACGTATTTGGCGCCCAAGTTGCAGATACCTTTGAAGTCGGTGTTAAAAATATATTTCTGGACGGCCGGTTCACCACGGCGTTGAGCGTTTTTAGTACCGATTTTGATAATGCGTATTTCTTTTTCTATGATCCCACGACGAGCACCCAGAATCTGGGGAATATTCCCGAAGTTGAATATGTAGGCCTTGAGCTCGAAGCGAATGCCTATATCAACGATTTTTTAACGGGGTATTTTGGGCTTGGCTTAACCGACAGCAAGATTACTGATGCGGCTAATCCAGCACATAATGGCAATGAGGCACCCTTGGTTTCGAAAAATACAGTGAATGCCGGTTTACAGTTGCGATACCCCATTGCATCAGTAGATGGCCTGTATTTTACGGGTCGATTTGACTACCAACATATTGGCGATACCTACTGGGATCCAGCAAATATATCAGTCCGCTCACCCGTTGATCTGGTAGATGTCAGAGTTGGATTCGAGTCAGATGATAATTGGTCAGTGGTTCTGTGGACCAAAAATGCATTTGATGAAGAGTACAATGCCGAATTTTCGCCGGGTCCAGCACCGGGTTTGAACTTCCTCTGGAAGGCGCCGCCACGACGTTTCGGCCTGTCTTTTATCAAAAACTTTTAGAAGCCTACGAGGACCCTAAATCATGAGTTCAATCGAAGCTGTAAACACAAAGTTACATCACAACGCTTATGTGACGCGAGACATGGAGGCAGTTCGTGCCTTCTATGAAGATATCATAGGCTTTCCACTTAGCGCGACTTGGTGCGAAAAAACCGATTTGTTCGGCAAAGAGCGTGTGTATATGCACTGTTTCTTTGAAATCGGTAATGGCGAGTCACTCGCGTTCTTTCAGTTTGCAGATGATGACGATGCTCAGGAGTTCGGTCCTGAGCTACCGCCTTCTGGTTTTCGTCATCTTGCGATGAACGTCGATCAGGTGACCCAAGACGGTATCCGTGATCGACTTGCGGCCGCGGGCGTTGGTGAGCCGCAGACCTACATCCTCAATCACGGTTATTGCTATTCGCTTTATGTGTTTGATCCTGCAGGGCTGCTGATTGAGTTTACTGTGGATCATGAGGACGTCGAGCAAATTAATGCGGACAAGAAAACCACCGCCCACGCTGAGCTAAAGCGATGGCTCGCTGGGGATCATTCGCCAAATAACGAGGCCTATCACCGCTAAGCGGATAAGGAAAAACGATGAGTGAATCTGTAGTCATTATTTATTACAGCGGCTATGGCCACACGGAGAAGCAGGCTGAAGCGGTTGCAGCGGGGGCATTAGAGGTTACTGGCGTAGACTGTACCTTAATACCGGTCGCGTCACTGGAAAGTGCCGACGCTGAAGGTTGGCATACCGTCGATGCTGCTAGTGCGGTGATTTTTGGCAGTCCAACCTATATGGGTTCCGCTGCGGCAGAATTTAAGAAGTTTA
>JABBAY010000124.1 GCA_018607725.1 K189A clade bacterium | reverse complement strand
CTACTCTTGCGCCTACTCTTGCGTCGACTATTCACCGAGCCTGCAGCAGGGAACTTGTTCCGTGCTACATCAACACCAATGCGTGTTTACTTTGCGAGGTGCGGCAATGGGGTTAATATGGCGTCTTTTTCCATGGGACGAAAAATGATTGAGATTAGTCATTTGGTCAAGCAATTCGGGACCCTGCAGGCGGTTAACGATCTCTCCTTTTCGGTAGCGCCGGGAGAAGTGCTTGGCTTTCTGGGGCCCAACGGGGCCGGCAAGTCGACGACCATGAAAATCGTTACCGGGTTTCTCAAGCCCAGTGCCGGCCGAGTTAGTATTTTTGGCTGTGATATTGAGCAAGACACAATTGCCGCGCAGCGTCAGATGGGTTATCTGCCAGAAGGCGCCCCTTGTTATGAGGAGATGACGCCGCGAACCTTTTTGAATTTTATTGCTGCAGCTCGGGGTTTGAAGGGGACTTACGCCAACGAGCGCTTTCAACAGGTTATCGATACCATGTCGCTGCAAGCTGTGCTTGATCAACGCATCGAGACCTTGTCCAAGGGTTTCAAGCGTCGGGTTGGACTGGCCCAGGCCATTATTCACGACCCAAAAATATTAGTCCTTGATGAGCCAACAGATGGATTAGACCCGAATCAAAAACATCAGGTGCGTGAGATGATTCGCGGTTTGGCAAAAGATAAAATTGTGATTATATCCACCCATATTCTTGAAGAGGTGACCGCGGTTTGCACCCGCGCAATCATTATTGCCCAAGGCCAGATAGTCGCGGATTGTCGGCCAGATGAGCTTGAGCGGCGTTCGAAATATCATGGTGCCCTGACGCTCGACTTTGATGAGTCAGTGACGGCCGAAGGGTTTCTTGGGGAGTTCGCCAGCTTGGAACAGGTCGCGTTGGTTGAATTCATTAAAGACAGTAATCAGCTGAGCTTGTTTCCTCGAGATAAAGATCAATCGATTCTGCTGGATGTGAGTCATTTGATCCGTGATCGCCAGCTGCCTGTCGTGAGCATCAATCAGGAGAAGGGCAAGCTCGATGAGGTCTTTCGAGCAGTGACTCAGGAGCAAAACCCATGAATGGAATCAAGGTGATTACCAGTCGGGAGATACGCAGCTATTTTGCAACACCACTGGCCTATGTTTTCATTTTGATATTTTTAGTGCTCTCAGGCGTCTTTACTTTTTACATGGGTAATTTATTTGAACGTGAGCAGGCAGACCTGATACCTTTTTTTAATTTTCATCCTTGGCTATATTTATTTCTGGTGCCAGCGATTTCTATGCGATTGTGGTCCGAGGAGCGAAAGTCGGGATCTATTGAATTGCTCTTAACCTTGCCGATCACGCGTTTTCAGGCTGTCTTGGGCAAATTTCTAGCGGCTTGGCTGTTCGCGGGCCTGGCCCTGCTCCTCACCTTCCCTATCTGGTTGACGGTCAATTATCTTGGCGATCCTGATAACGGCGTAATATTTTCCAGCTATCTCGGCAGCTGGCTAATGGCAGGTGGTTTTTTGGCGATTGGCTCATGCATGTCTGCGGTGAGTAAAAGTCAGGTCATTGCTTTTATTCTAACGGCCACAGTGTGTCTGCTGTTTGTGCTGGCGGGATTTCCGCTGGTGCTGAACGTGTTTAGAGATTGGCTGCCTATGCTTGTGGTTGATACCGTGGCGAGCTTAAGCTTCATGACTCATTTCGGTGCCATCGCTAAAGGTGTTCTGGGCCTGCAGGATCTGGTGTTCTTCTTCTCCGTGATTCTGTTCTGGTTACTGGCGACCACGGTGGTTGTTGAAATGAAACAGGGGCAATAGGAAATCCAATGAATAGAAATTTCATTTCGGGTCTGGGTCTGTTCTTGCTAGCGCTGGCTTTTGTCATGGTCATCCTGTTGAATAATTTATGGTTCAGCGGGATCAGAGTTGATCTGACAGAGAATAAGCTGTTTACCTTGGCTGCGGGCACCCGGGAGATCGTCGAGGATATTGACGAGCCGATTAATCTGTATTTTTTCTTTTCTGAAAAAGCCAGTGAAGATCTGACGACGTTACGTGCCTACGCCAATCGCGTACGCGAGCTATTGCAAGAATATGCCCTGCTGGCAGATGGAAAAATAAATTTGCAGCTAATCGACCCAGAACCTTTTTCTGACGCCGAGGATCGTGCGGCTGCCTTTGGGCTGCAAGGTGTGCCGGTCAACAGTGCCGGCGACGAGCTGTATTTTGGTTTGGCAGCGACTAATGCGCTAGACGATCAACAGGTCATCGGGTTTTTTCAGCCAGACAAAGAAGAGTTTCTTGAGTATGAGATCAGCAAGTTAATTCAAAACCTGCTAGTGCAGAACAAGCCGAAGGTCGGCCTTTTGTCGAGCCTCAAAGTCCAGGGCGACATGGACATGAATACCTTCCAGACCACGCCGGCCTGGGTGGTTATCGATCAGATCGATCAGGCGAGTGAGCTGCAGACCATCACCCCCGACGCTGAGTCTCTACCTGCTGGCCTTGACCTTTTAGTGTTGATTCAACCCCATGGTCTGGCCGAGAGTTTGCTGTCGAGTATTGATCAATTTGCTTTGTCGGGAGGCCGTGTCTTGGTCTTCGTCGATCCGTTAGCCGAGATGGATCAGTCCCAGGTTAACCCCGTGATGGGCATGAGCGGTGCTGAAACAAGCATCGACTTTCCTCTTTTGGCTGGCTGGGGCGTGCTACTGCGCAAGGATGTGGTGCTGGGCGACGCACAACAGGCACTGACGGTAAGTGGTGCTGATGGCCAGCCCGTTAGGCATTTGAGTATCCTGGGACTGCAAGCGCAAAATTTTAATAATGAAGATATCATCTTGTCCTCCCTTGAAACTATCAATGTCAGTACGGCGGGTATTCTGGATGTGCTTGATCAGCGCTCGACCCAGGTTGACGTGCTGATGGCATCCAGTGAATATGCAATGCCCATAGAACGCTTGCGCTTAAAGATGCTCGGTGATCCGAGCGAATTACTGCCTGACTTTCAAGCTACGGGCCTGGTTTATCCAGTCGCCGTGCGCATTACGGGTGCAGCGAAGAGTCAATATCCCGTCACGGTCGATGGCGATGACAGCGTGCTGAGCACTGGGCAGTTAAACGTGATTGTCGTCGCCGACACCGATATCCTGACTGACCGCCTGTGGGTTCAACTGCAGGATTTCTTTGGTCAGAGAATTGTGAGTCCTTGGGCGAATAACGGCGATTTCGTCACGAATGCCGTCGATAATTTAACGGGCTCCTCGGCGCTCATCAGCATTCGCAGTCGTGGGCGGTTCAGTCGCCCCTTCGAGGTGGTTCAAGATTTGCGGCGGGAAGCTGAAGCCAGTTATCTCAACAGTGCCAATGATCTGCAATCGCAACTCGCAGAGACGGAGCGTCAACTTGGCGAGCTTGAATCGAGCCGAGATGAGCAGAATCTGCTGAGTCTGAGTCCTGAGCAGGAAGCGACTTTAGTGCGCTTTCAGCAAGAGAAACTGCGAATCCGCAAAGCCTTGCGTAATGTGCGTCACCAACTGGATAAGGATATCGAGATGCTGGGCTCAACCCTGAAATTCATGAATATCGTGCTGATGCCGTTGGTGCTGACTTTCATACTGCTGGTGCTGAAGTATTTACGCTTACATCAGATCAGTGGCAGACGACAATCATGAGTAGCAAGAGAATAAGTCTGACGAGTGATATCTGTGGATAAGCGCTCAGCAGTTATGCTCACCCTCGCGGTTCTGGTGCTGATGACGCTCGCCTACCTCAGTGTCCGAGATACTGACTCAGTTGAGACTGAGTTAGGTCGGCTGGTCTTTACGGATCTCAACGCCAGTCTTGACCAGGTCACGCAGGTCCGTATCAACTTGGGTCAGCAGGCGGTCAGCTTGGAAAAACAGGCCGGTGAGTGGCGGGTCGTCGACCGCAAAGGCTATAGCGCTGATATGCCACAAGTGTCGCGACTATTGCGAAGTTTGGCAGATATGGTTTATCTGGAACCTAAGACCAGCAGGCCTGAGCGGTTTGTAAGTTTGAGTCTCGCCAATAAAGATGCCCAGCAGGGTGCGGCGACTTATGTGGAATTGCAGGCGCCGAATCAGCTTTGGTCATTGTTAGTAGGAGCCGCGCCGGTCAATCGAGGGGGTCAATATATTCGGCTACCTGCGCAGGACCAAGCCTGGCTTGTTGATCAACGTCTTATGCTTGACTCGAGTCCAGCGCAATGGCTTTCTCCGGTCATTTTGAATGTTGACTCCGAACAGGTGAAAACCGTGATACTTAGCCGGCAGAATGCTGGTATGGTCAAGATCGGCAATATAAGTGCTGCGAGTGGGGAGATTGAGAATGCGCGAGTCACTAATCTTCCTGGCGACGTGTCGGTGACTTATACGGGTGCTGCTGACGAGGTGACTCGGGCGCTAGTGAATCTCCGGCTTCAAGACGTGCAAGCTTTGAATAACATCGATTGGCAGGACGCTATCGCCGCTCAGTTTGAACTGGTTGATAACAAGACGCTGTTAATCAGGGGGGTTATGGTGGCTGGTGAATGCTGGATTTCGGTCTCTCTGGGCTCAGATTTCTCCCCGCAAGAGCGGCTGATCTATGGTCTGGGTGATGACGTTGAGCAATGGGCCTATAAAGTCAGTCAGTATAATTACCAGCTGTTAGCCCGGCAAATGGTTGATTTCATAGAAGCTGAGGCATTATAGAAATCGTAGTAGACCGCTTATAGCAGAAATCGAGTCAATAAAACGCGACAAGGTGCGCCCATGAGTTTGAATCATCAGCAAGTCATCTCCTATGAAAACATAGAAGTGGAAAGGCGGGGTCATGTAACACTCGTTAAACTCAATCGCCCTGCTGCCCTCAATGCCCTGAATACGGGTCTGATGCGTGATGTTGAACAGGTCAGTCGCGGATTCATGGATGACGAGCAAACACGGGTGGTGGTGTTCGTAGGTAATGGTAAACATTTCAGCGCGGGCGCAGATCTTAAAGCGCCAAGTGTCGAACCACCGCCAACCATGGTGATGCGGCGGCGCCAGCATGGCCTGGGTGCCCGGATGATTCGTGCGATCATCGAGATTCCCCAGGTGACCATCGCTGCGATACAAGGTGCGGCACTGGGCGGAGGGGTGTGTATCCCGACTGCGTGCGACTTTAGAATTGGCGCAGAAGATTGTTTCTGCGGTTATCCAGAGGTGAATTTAGGCATCAATCTGGCCTGGCACGCGCTGCCTTTGTGTGTGCGTCTGGTGGGTCCAGCAAGGGCCAAACGGATGATCATGCTGGGGGAGCGGGAGGATGCACAGACCCTATTGGACTGGGGTTTCCTGGACCAAGTCGTCCCCGCAGAGCAATTGCTATCAGCGGCGCTGACGATGGCGGAAAAATATGCCGGGCAGCCGCCAGTAGCCGTGCAAATGATCAAGCAGAGTATCAATGCGGTGAGCGCGTCGATGGATGATGCCGTGATGCATATGGATGCTGATCAGAATATACTCACCACTTTGACTGACGATCGAGCAGAGGGTATTGCCGCCTTTTTTGCCAGGCGGCCGGCAACATTCAAGGGCAATTGAAACTTGGCTGGCGAGATAAGGCTTGCTGCCGAGAGAAAGCCGCTGGGTTAGTCTGCGTCGATCATCGCGACGACTTGATCCTCGTTCACGCTGTCTTCCTCTTTGACCAACAACGCGGTTAAAGTGCCGGCGCAAGGTGCCTCCACTGGGATCTCCATCTTCATGGATTCAAGGATCATGATAACGTCTTCAGCTTCGACTCGGTCGCCTATTTTTTTCTCAATTTTCCAGACGTTACCAGTAACCTCGGCTTCAATGGGCAGGCTAGACATAATCATGTTGTCCTAATCGATAATGGATTGGTAGGCGAGGACCCGTAGTTCTCGCCGAATAGGGTAAGCCGACGAGGGCATTAACTGGGTCAGGAATATCACCAGCATATCTTCATCTGGATCAATAAAGAAGTAGGTGCTGGCGGCGCCGCCCCAGGCAAATTCACCTTCCGTTCCCAGGATTTGGGCGGTTGCTGGGTCGAGCATAACGGAAAACCCAAGGCCAAAACCAATGCCGTCGTAGGTGCTCTCGCTGAAGACAGCCTGGCCCATGCTCGCCAAGTCACCATTACCGGGCATGTGATTGCTCGTCATGAGTTCCACGGTTTTGCGGCCTAGAAGGCGAGTGCCTTCATATTCGCCTTGATTCAGTAGCATGCTGGCAAACTTATAGTAGTCGTGTACGGTTGAGACGAGTCCGCCGCCGCCAGAAAATAAGCCGGGACTGCGTTGATAGTGACTGGTCTCTGGTGAGTCGAAGAGTTGCAGGCCATCGTTTTCGGTTCGCTGGTAATTGGCGGCGAAGCGATGGATTTTCTCGTCTGGCACGAAGAAACCGGTGTCCTCCATGGACAGAGGTTCGAAAATTTGCTCGCGCAAAAAGTCATCAAAAGGTATGTTGGAAATCTTCTCCACCAGATAACCACAGACATCCGTTGCAACGCTATAACTCCAGCGAGTCCCAGGGGAAAACAGCAGCGGGATTTTGGCCAGTTTCTGCACCATTTCTTCGAGGCTTTTCGATTGCTCGACAGCTTGCTCACGATACATCGCATCGACCGCCGTTGATTGCATAAAGCCGTAGGTCAGGCCCGATGTGTGGGTCAGCAGATCGCGAATGGTCATCTCGCGCTCGGGCGCGGTATGGTTGCCGTCGGCACTGTACACTTTGAGGTCCTTGAAGGCCGGAATAAAACGCGAGACGGGATTTTCCAGTTGAAAACGCCCGTCTTCGTAGAGCATCATCAAGGCGACGCTGGTGACCGGCTTTGACATGGAGTAGATGCGAAATATCGTATCTTCCTCCATGTCCTTGTCGGCCTCGATGTCCATTTTTCCCTGACAAGTAAGATGGGCAATTTCACCTCTTCTTGCCACCAAGGAGATGGTCCCGGGCAGACGCCCGCGCTTGATATAGTCATGCGTCAAATGATCGATCTTATACAACCTTGCCGCTGACAGACCAACGTCTTCCGGGGTCATATGCTTACGCCTTATTGGTCAAACATGATGATGTGACGGGCTTCTTGCCCACTCTTCAGCGCGTCGAGCGCGTCGTTAACCTCTGCCAGCTTGATATGTTTTGAAATCATCTGGTCGAGGTGCAACTTGCCGTTGAGATAAAATTCGACGAAGCGAGGCATATCGATACGGAATCGATTGGATCCCATATTCGAGCCCTGGATTTTCTTCTCAGAGAGAAAGTCGACACCGTGCAGCTCTAGCATGGTGCCCACCGGGATCATGCCGATAACGGTTGCTGTGCCGCCGGCACAGAGCATCTTGAACGCTTGCTCGGCAGTGGCTTTCAAGCCTATGGCCTCAAAGGTGTAGTCGCAACCGCCACGGGTCAGCTCAAGCACCTCGCCAACCGCATCGCATTTGCTGGCATTAATGACATGGGTTGCGCCCATAACCTTGGCCAGTTCTAGTTTCGATTCCACCATGTCGACGGCGATAATAATACCAGCGCCGGCAATGGCGGCCCCATTGATGGCGGCGAGGCCCACGCCACCGCAGCCAATGACCGCGACGGTTGAGCCTGGCTCAACCCCGGCGGTATGGAAAACGGCACCGACGCCGGTGGTGGTTGAACAGCCGATTAAGGCGGCACGGTCCATGGGCATATCCTCTCGAACCTTAACCAAGGCATGCTCGTGGATCAGCATCATCTCGGCGAAGGAAGACAGGTTGAGAAACTGGTGGATGGGTTGACTGTTCTGAATCAGTCGACTCTCTTCTTCAGCCTTGCGAGAGACCTCCGGACTCTGGCAGAGCGACAAATGGCCTGTCAGGCACTTGTGGCAATGGCCGCAAAATGCCGACAGACAAGTGATCACGTGGTCGCCTTTCTTAACATAGGTGACATCCGAGCCGACCTGTTCAACGATGCCAGCGCTTTCATGGCCGAGGATCGTCGGCAACATGTAAGGATACGAGCCGTCCATGAAGTGCAGATCGCTATGACACACGCCGGCCGCCAGCGTGCGGATCAGGACCTCACGGGGCCCGGGCTTGGAGACCTGAACTTCTTCGATTTCTAAGGGTCGGTTGGTTTCACGTAATACCGCAGCTTTCATGGCTAATCCTTGTTAGAGACTGAGAGTGACACAAATAAACCTGCCTAAAAGTAGCATGATTGTGAATCCAAATGCTATGCGTGACGTGCGGCAAAACGCAGGTAGAATGTCCTTATGTCAGATATCACCCCCAATCGTGTACTTGTCGCCTTCGGATCGAATTTGGGTGATCGTGAGCGCGCGATCAATTCTGCGTTGCTGGGACTTGAGCGTCTGAGTACTGGATATTTTGCCTGTTCTTCCTGGTGGCGGTCTGCGCCGGCGCAGATGGCGGCTGGAGCAGGTCAATTCATTAACGGTGTTGTGGCCCTGGACACCCTGTTGACGCCTTTGGCGCTGCTGCGGGCTTTGCAGCGCATAGAGCGCGACTCAGGTCGGCCCCAGGAGCATGGTTTTAATGAAAGCCGGATCCTGGATTTGGACATTATTTGGTATGCGGGTCTGACTATCGAATTGCCGGAGCTGGTGATTCCGCACGTAAGAGCCCTGGAGCGAGGGTTTGTGCTCGTGCCTATGTGGGAATTAATGCCGAACTTGATGCTGCCAGGACAGACGCGGCCGCTGGCTGCCTTGATCGCCGACCTACCCGCAGACACCCTAAGCCGCTGGTCGGCTGCTGAAGAATGAGGTGTCAGGCTGGCTTGGTTAAGCCGAGTAGGCCGTAGCCGGTGATTTACGCAGGCTTATTTATTCAGGCTTATTTACTCAGGCTGACTTACTCAGGCTTAGGAGGACGATTTTTCGGGTTGAATGCAGATACCGGGAAGTGCGCAATATTGCTCGACTTGGCTTCACTGATTTTGCCGGTTCCTTCCTTGGCAACCTCATCAATCCTCACGATCGAGTGCATCGGCACGTAAGTTCTGGCCACGCCCTCGAATTCGGCTTTCAGCTTTTCTTCGCTAGGATCTACCACCAGCTTTGATTTCTCGCCGAAGACCAGCTCCTCTATCTCGATAAAGCCGTAAAGGTCACTTTGATAAATCTGGCGAGCATAAACTTCAAAGATCTCGCCCTGATTATAGAAGATGATTTTGAATATAGGTTCGTTCGACATCGCGTCTAAATACTCAGTGGTGTTGATTCAGTTTTGGTGCTGGCTGACCTAATGTCAACCGAGATGTTGATATGGTCCTTGAATTATCGAATTCAAGGGTAAATACGGGTTAAATTTCAGGTTCTTTCGTCTCTCACTAGTGTCTATAATGGCTCTCCGCTTTATCGGGCGCGATGCGCGCCAAGGCAAAGAAGTTTCAGTGAACAAAGTATTTATCAAGACCCACGGCTGTCAGATGAATGAGTATGATTCATCCAGGATGTTGGACCTGTTAAAGGAGACTCATGGCTATGAGGTAACCGAGTCAGAAGATGAGGCTGATCTGTTGCTGTTGAATACCTGCTCGATTCGAGAAAAGGCCCAGGAGAAGGTTTTTCATCAATTGGGTCGGTGGCGCAAGTTAAAACTTAAAAACCCTGACCTGAAAATTGGCGTTGGCGGTTGTGTCGCAAGTCAAGAGGGCGCTGCCATCAGTCAACGAGCGCCCTACGTTGATATGATTTTTGGCCCGCAGACTTTGCATCGATTGCCAGAGTTGCTGGATGGTATCGCCGGTTCGACTACCGCTGTCATCGATATCAGCTTTCCGGAGATTGAAAAGTTTGATCGTCTGCCGGAACCTTCCGTTGATGGTCCCACGGCATTCGTCTCGATTATGGAGGGTTGTAGCAAGTATTGTTCGTTTTGCGTGGTGCCTTATACCCGCGGCGAAGAGGTCAGCCGGCCCCTAGTGGATGTCTTACAGGAAGTCATTCAGTTGGCCGATAAGGGGGTGCGTGAGGTCAATCTATTAGGTCAGAATGTCAACGCCTACCGGGTTGACCTCGAAGATGGCAGCCAGGCCGACTTGGCCTACCTGATCAGTTTGGTGGCCGAAATTGACGGTATTGACCGGATTCGTTACACGACCTCGCACCCAGTGGAATTTTCGGAGAGTCTGATCGACACCTACGCCGAGGTGCCGGAATTGGTCAGCCATCTGCATTTGCCCGTACAAAGTGGTTCTGACCGGATACTGGCGCGGATGAAGCGCGGACATACCGTGCTGGAATACAAGTCGAAAATTCGCCGCCTGCGGAAAATCAGACCCGAACTCAGTATGTCATCGGACTTCATTATTGGTTTTCCCGGTGAGACAGACGCAGATTTTCAGGCCACCATGGACTTGATTGAAGAGATCGGCTTCGATCAGTCTTTCAGCTTCATCTACAGTGCCAGGCCAGGTACGCCAGCTGCAGATTTACCTGACTCAACACCAATGGCGGTAAAAAAGACGCGGCTGAAAACACTCCAAGATAAAATTAATCAACAGGCCATGCGCATCAGTCGCGGTATGGTTGGTAGCCAGCAGACAGTCTTAGTCACCGGTTTATCCCGTAAAGATCCCGGCCAGTTTCAGGGGCGTACCGAGAACAATCGCGTCGTCAATTTTTCTGCCAGCGACAAGGACCTGACCGGTCAGCTCGTCGATGTGGAAATTACCCAAGCTCTACCGAATTCACTGCGCGCGATTCTCGTTTCACCCGGGGGCTAACGGCCCCTGGCGCAGATCTGATTCTTCTCTTTTCCTCCTGCGATGGAAAGTATATTCTAGGAACCCTATGTCATTACGCCAGTCAAATTGAATATTCATACCGAGCCGTTCCAGGTCAAACTGGAACCGAACGACAGTCAGCAACTCGCCAATTTATGCGGCCCTTTCGACGCACACTTGCGCCAGATTGAGAAGCGCCTTGGCATCACCATTAACAATCGGGGCAATGCCTTTCACCTGATCGGCGAGAGCAGTATTGTGCGCTCGGCAGGCGAACTACTGCAGCAGCTTTACCAAGAGGTGAAGCGAGGCACTCATCTGACTGCAGATATGATCCACTTGTCTCTGCAAGACTCAGGTGTCGATGCGTTGCTGAGTGATGAGGCTGACGGTAATGATTTCCTGATCACCACCCGTAAGAAGACGATCAAGCCGCGAGGCAAAAATCAGATTGATTACGTGCAAGCCGTGCGCGCTCACGATATCAATTTCGGTGTGGGTCCGGCGGGAACCGGTAAGACCTACTTGGCGGTTGCCTGCGCAGTTGAGGCGCTGGACCAGGAATTGGTGCGCCGTATTCTGTTGGTTCGACCCGCCGTCGAGGCGGGCGAGAAACTCGGCTTTCTACCCGGTGATCTGAGTCAAAAAATCGATCCTTACTTGCGGCCTTTGTACGATGCACTGTACGAGATGATTGGCTTCGAGCGAGTCGAAAAGCTGATCGAAAAGAATATTATCGAGGTTGCGCCCCTGGCTTATATGCGTGGCCGAACTTTGAACGAGTCTTTTATCATTCTCGATGAGAGTCAAAACACGACGACTGAGCAAATGAAGATGTTTCTAACGCGAGTCGGTTTTGGTTCGACGGTGGTGGTAACAGGTGACATTACGCAGGTCGATCTTCCCCATCGAACGACCTCTGGACTGCGGCATGTGCTCGACGTGTTACCCCACGTTGAAGGTATCTCGTTTACCCATTTCAGCTCTCGAGATGTTGTCAGGCACCCGCTGGTGCAGAGGATTGTCGAGGCCTATGAAAAGTATGAAGCCGACGGTGGTAAATCCTGATGTTGACGGGATACTTTTGTCAGCGGGTTTGCCCATGAGTGGCGCTCAGACACCGTGCCTGTTGGATGTCTGTTGGTCTGTAGCCAGACCCGATTGGGCGCCCGTTGATGAGCAGATTCAAGCTTGGGTGCTGGCGGCGATGGTGGCCGGTGCCAATGCGGCGCTGCCAGCCCAGGGTGTTGAAGTTTCGTTGTTGTTTACCAATGTCAGTGACATACAGCGACTGAATGGTGAGTATCGACAGATAGATAAGGCGACCAATGTATTATCGTTTCCGGCGCAAACGCTCGTGGAAGATGGGCGAATGCTCGTGGGCGATGTGGTCATTTGTTTGTCGATCGTTGAGGCTGAAGCCGCAGCCCAGGGCAAGTTGCCCTTGGTGCACTTGACCCATCTGGTGCTCCATGGGGTTTTGCACCTGCTGGGACATGATCACGTTGAGGACGCCGATGCCGATCAGATGGAGTCCATTGAAATTAACTTGATGGCCAGTCTTGGCTATGCCAATCCCTATGCTGTTGCAGTGGGAAATAACTGTGAAGAGAGCAAGTGCACATGAGTGAGGAAGGGTCGAGTAACGAGAAGAGTTGGCTGGAGCGCCTGTCGCAGGCGTTCACCGGAGAGCCCTCTTCTCGAGACGAACTGATTGAGCTGTTGAGATCAGCCCACCAGCGCGATTTGTTGGACGCCGAGGTGTTAAGCATTATTGAAGGCGCCTTGGTGGTTTCCGATATGCAAGCCCGCGAGATTATGATTCCTCGGTCTCAAGTCGCCGTGGTGCGACTGGACATGAAGCCGGAAGAACTATTGCCGGTGGTGATTGAATCCGGTCACTCGCGGCTACCCGTGTTGGGCGATGGTCCCGACAACGTGGTTGGCATCCTGCTGGCTAAAGATCTGCTGCCTTTGGCCTTGGCTGAGCACCGTCAAAAATTTAATTTGCGCGATATTTTGCGTCCTTGCACGGCGATTCCAGAAAGCAAACGCCTGAACGTTTTGCTGCAAGAGTTTCGTGCGACTCGCAACCATCTGGCGGTAGTCTATGACGAGTATGGTGGTGTTTCGGGGATTGTCACCATTGAAGATGTCCTAGAGCAGATTGTCGGTGATATCGAGGACGAGTTTGACTTTAATGATGATGACTACATTAAGGCGCATGCCGATGGGGTTTTTACGATCAAGGCGTTAACGCCAATCGAAGATTTTAACAGTTTTTTTGAGACCCAATTCAGCGAAGCTAATTTTGACACCATCGGTGGCATTGTGACTCAGCGGTTCGGTCACTTGCCCAAACGTGATGAGCAGGTGAGCATCGATGGTTTTCAATTCAAGGTCTTGAATGCCGACAACCGCCGCATCAGGCTCCTGCAGCTGACCCTGCCACTTGATGAATGAGGCCGTCGCTGGACGTGCCACGCCCTCCCTGTCGATGTGGCTAAGGGGGACGTTGGCGCTGGCAGCTGGCATTGGCTTTTCCTTTGGTTTGGCCCCGTTTGATTGGTGGCCGAGCCTCATCGGTTCTATTTTACTCCTGCAGTGGCTGCTCCATGGCGTGTCAGTACGCCAAGGCCTTGCTGTCTTTTATGCCTATGGCGTCGGTTTTTACGCTGTTGGCATTTCCTGGGTCTATGTCAGTATCCATGAACACGGTGGCGCCTCGGTCTTGTTGGCAGGTCTGGTGGTGTTGTTGTTCGTTTTGGCCATGGCGCTGTTCTTTTTAGCTCAGGGTTATATCTATCTAAGATTTTTCCGCCAGTCGATATGGGGCCTGACTCTGGGCTTTTCAGCGATTTGGGTTCTGCGGGAGTGGCTGCTGACCTGGTTTTTGACAGGTTTTCCCTGGTTGTTTGCAGGCTACGGGTTTCTGGATACGTGGCTGGCTGGCTATGCGCCGGTGCTGGGTGTGCTGGGCGTCAGCTACATGGCATTGCTGCAAACCAGCCTGCTGGGCTGCGCCCTGGGGTTGCTGTTGAGCCGGCGCGAGGTTTCGGTGCCAGTTCTGCTGGCCGCTGCCTTGGTGCCGGTTATCTGGCTGGGCGGTTGGCTGCTGGAACAGACACGGTTTGTCGAGCCTCAAGGTGGAAGCCTGACGGTCAGTGCCATTCAGGGTAATGTCGACCAGCACAGTAAATGGACCCGGGCGATGGTGACGCCGATTCTGCGTACCTACATGGGCTTGACCGAAACCGAGTGGGGGCGAGATTTGATCGTCTGGCCAGAGGCGGCAGTGACGCTGTTCAGGTCGACCGCCGAAGGTTTTCTGGCGCCGCTGGATGCTCGAGGTCGCGCCAGCGGCACGGCCCTGATTCTGGGTATCCCTGACCGAGATCCGCAGGGCTATTTTCTTAACACGGCGATCGCTCTGGGGCGCGGTGAGGGTTCATACATCAAGCGGCGATTGGTGCCGTTTGGCGAATATGTGCCACTCGAGTCGCAACTGCGAGGCCTGATCCAGCTGTTCGACCTACCTATGTCGCACAATGTATCTGGTCCGCAAAATCAGACCGCCATGCAGGTGGGTGACGTGAGAATCTCTCTGTCGATTTGTTATGAGGTGATTTATCCCAATCTGGTGCGGGAAACGACGCCTGATCCTGATATTTTCGTCACGATCAGTAACGATAGCTGGTTTGGTGCCTCCATCGGCCCCTGGCAACACCTGCAGATGGCGCGTATGCGAGCGCTGGAGAATGGTCGTTCTTTGATCCGAGCGACCAATAATGGTGTGACGGTGGTCATCGACGAACGCGGCCAGCTGGTGGCGCAACTCCCTCAGTTTGTGCCTGGCGTATTACGCGCCGAGGTAGCTCTGATGACTGGCATTACACCATTTGCACGTTATGGTCACGCCGGAATTCTGGCCCTTTTGTTGGTTTCCTTGGTCGCCGCCGGCGCCACTTTGACTTGGCGGTTAGCGCCAGTCATGCGCCGTTCATGATACCGAATGTATCCGAGTCGATGATCGGGTAGAATCTGCCTTTTTCGAGTCGATAGTGACGAGCACATCATGAGTAAGCCAGACGCCAGCAAGGTAGACGAATCACAGGGGTACCACCCTCGGGCAGTTGAGCAAGAGGTTCAGCAACGCTGGGCGAAGCAAGGGACCTTTGTCGTCTCGGAAGACAGCGACAAGTCGAAGTTCTATTGCTTGTCCATGTTCCCCTACCCCAGTGGCCAGCTCCACATGGGACATGTGCGCAATTACACTCTTGGTGATGTCATCGGTCGGTTCCAGCGTCTGCAAGGAAAAAATGTCCTGCAGCCTATGGGCTGGGATGCCTTCGGTTTGCCCGCGGAGAATGCCGCGATCAAACATAAGGCTCCGCCAATGAAATGGACCCGGGAAAACATCGCCTATATGAAACAACAGCTGCAGGCGCTGGGATTTGCCTATGATTGGAGTCGTGAGCTGGCAACTTGTGAGCCTGAATACTATCGCTGGGAACAATGGTTCTTTCTGCAGATGTTCCGCCGTGGGTTGGTTTATAAGAAAGCGGCGATGGTGAACTGGGACCCAGTGGATCAGACAGTGTTGGCCAATGAGCAGGTCATTGACGGTCGCGGCTGGCGCTCAAATGCGTTGGTAGAGCGGCGTGAACTGGCCCAATGGTTTTTGAAAATCACCGACTATGCACAAGAGCTACTGGATTGTTTGGACACGCTGGATGGCTGGCCGGAAAAGATCAAGACCATGCAGCGTAACTGGATCGGCCGCTCAGAGGGTGTTGAGCTGACATTTCCATTGCCGACCGGCCAGGTTTTTGAGTCAGCGGGTTTAACCGTGTACACCACACGGCCTGATACCTTAATGGGCACAACTTACCTGGCCGTTGCGGCCCAGCACCCCCTGGCGCAGGCGGCAGCGGCGAACAATCCCGAGTTACAGCAGTTTCTGGATGAGTGCAGTCGCGGCAAAGTCGCTGAAGCAGACATGGCGAAGATGGAAAAACGCGGTATGGACACTGGTGTGGTGGCCAGCCATCCTTTGAGCGGCGAACCGATTCCTGTCTGGGTGGCCAATTTCGTTTTGATGGAATATGGCTCGGGTGCTGTCATGGCGGTGCCAGCACACGACCAACGTGACTGGGAATTTGCGATTAAATATGACCTGCCCATCAAACAAGTCATCGCGCCTGGCAGTGAAAGCCAAGAGACCTGTGATATTACCCTACAGGCATTCACTTCGAAGCAGGGCGTGTGCATTGATTCTGAAGAATTTGACGGCATGGGTTTTCAGCAGGCGTTCGATGCGGTAGCCGAGGCTTTGATTCAGCGGGGTCTGGGTGAGCGTCAGGTGAACTATCGACTGCGTGACTGGGGTGTGTCTCGGCAACGTTATTGGGGCTGCCCAATTCCGATCATTAACTGCGCAGCATGCGGTTCTGTGCCCGTGCCAGACGCGGATTTACCGGTCGAGCTACCCACTGAAGTTGAATTCGAAGGCGTGGGTTCACCATTGAAAAAAATGCCGGAATGGTACCAGGTGCCCTGTCCTCAGTGCGGTGCCACCGCCGAACGTGAAACGGATACCTTCGATACCTTCATGGAATCGTCATGGTATTACACGCGCTTCCCATCCAGCGGCTTAACCACTGGCATGTTGGATGAGAGATCAAAATACTGGGGCCAGGTTGACCACTATGTCGGTGGCGAAGAGCACGCCATATTACATCTGTTGTATGCGCGATTTTTCTACAAGGTCATGCGTGATGCGGGCCTGGTGGAAGGCGACGAACCGTTCAAGAAGTTGTTGTCGCTGGGTATGGTGTTGAAGGACGGAGCGAAAATGTCGAAGTCGGCGGGCGATGCCGGTGACCCTCAACATTTGATGGACAAGCATGGCGCCGACGCGGTCAGGATGGCAATGATGTTCGCGGCGCCACCGGAACAGTCCTTCGAATGGTCAGAACGAGGCGTGGAATCTGCTGAGCGATGGCTGCGAACCCGACTCTGGAATGCCGTCGAACGCCACCTGCAGGGTGGCAAGGTGCCTGTGCTTGACACAACGAATCTGTCGACAGCACAAAAAGATTTACGTCGTGTTACCCACGAGACCCTGGCCAAGGCAGATGATGATTATGGTCGCCGGTTGACCTTTAATACGGTGGTCGCTGCGGTGATGGCGTTGATGAATGAAGTTAATCGATTTGCAGACGAATCACCCCAGGGTCGGGCCGTGGTGCGTGAGGCGCTGCGAGCAGCCGTTTTGATCATGGCGCCGATCACGCCCCATATTGCGGAAATTTTGTGGCGAAAAATCACCGGCGAATCCTTCGACAAGGCCCGTTGGTTGGTTGTCGATGCGGCGGCGTTAACCAAGTCTAGCATCGAGCTCGTGGTGCAAGTTAACGGTAAGGTCCGCAGTAAGTTCCAGATGGATGTGGATATGCCCCGAGAAGAAGTGGAGGCGCAGGCGCTGGAGGATGATAACGTCAAGCGATTCATCGACGGAAAACCGATTCGAAAGGTGATCTATGTACCTAACAAGCTGCTCAATATTGTTATCTAACCGCGCACGATCAGGTCGAGACGGCCAGTTTGCAACGGGTCTGTCGCGACTGCGGAACCTGGTGCTGATTGCCTTGGTCAGTGCGTTGGCCGGCTGCGGGTTTCAGTTGCGGGGCAGCGCCGATTCAGCGACGGTATTGACCGCGCTGGATGTCAGTGCGACCCAGACCTATGGCGAATTGGTCACGAACGTCGAGCGGACTCTGACACAACAAGGTATAGCGGTGAATCCCGAAGGTGGTGCCGACTATCGTTTGCACCTGCTGGGTGAGCGCGCGACTCGGCGCTCAGTGTCGACCACCAACCAGGTTAGCGTTGCGGAATATGTGTTGCTGCTGGCCGTTGATTTTGAGCTGTTCGACAGAGCCGGTGACCGGCTGTTGCCCTTGACGACCATCATTACAGAGCGAATCTATAGCTTTGACCGCGGCAGTTTCGTTGGTAGTAACGAGGAGGAGGCGCTGCTCGGCCGTGAGATGCAAGCAGATATCATTCAGCAAATCCTCCGGCGCCTTGACGCCACGCTCAAGGATAGCCGGGCAACGCCGACCGCCAGAGTGTCGCCTGCCCAATGAAAGTCTATCCCGAAAAGCTCGCCACTCGACTCAAGCAAGGCGTGGATCCCCTTTATATAGTTTCGGGTGATGAGCCGCTGCTCGTTCAGGAAAGCTGTGATCTGATCCGCCAGGAGTTGCGGCGCGCCGGTTATAGTGAACGTCAATTATTTCACGTCGCGGCAAAATTCGACTGGCAGGAAGTCCTATTCAGCGCCAATAGTATGAGCCTGTTTGCTGAACAAAAATTAATCGAGATTCGCAGTCCGGGAAAGCTGGATAAGGTTGCCATCGAGGCGTTGAAAACCTTTGTTGCCGATATTCCTCAGGGTACGGCGATGTTGCTGGTCCTGCCGAAGCTAGACAAAAAGACGGAAAGTACCGCCTGGTATAAGGCCCTGGATAAAGTGGGTGTGCACATAGCGATTTGGCCGGTGTCCGTTGAGCAGTTGCCGAAATGGATTGCTAATCGTTTTCAGGCGGCTGGCCTGCGGGCGAGCAATGATGCCGTCACGGCCATGGTCGATCGTATCGAGGGTAATTTACTGGCCGCCATGCAGGAAATCGAACGCCTCAAGCTGATTGTCGACGGCGACACCATTGATGTGGCGCAGGTGCTGGAAGGCGTTGGCGACAGCGCGCGCTATAGTGTCTTTGCGCTGATTGATGCTGCTGTTAGCCAAGACTCGGTGCGAACCCTCAAGGTTATTCAGGGGAACCGTGAGGAAGGCGCAGAGATGGGTTTTATTATTGCCATGCTGGGGCGCGAATTACGCACCTTGATCAATATTGCCAGGGCGGTCGAGCAGGGCCAGCGAGTCGACGCTGCCATACAGAGCCAGTATGTGTTTGCCAATCGCCGCTCATTGGTGGCGAAGTGCATCGCCGCCAGACCGCGCCGAGTACTGGAGTCAGTGCAACGGCAGGTCAGTCAGTTGGATAAGCTCAGCAAGGGCATCGGTCAAGGCAATACCTGGGACCTGCTCACCACCCTGATGCTGCAACTGGCCGGCAAGCCCGTCATAACCCGACGGGTAAGCTGAGGCTCAGTTACCAGCAGGCTGAGGCTCAGTTACCAGCAGGCTGAGGCTCAGTTACCAGCAGGCTGAGGCTCGGTCACCAGCGGGTTGAGGCTCCAGTCGTTAAGTGCAGTTAAGCCAGATTTAGTTGACCTGGATTTAGTTGACCTGGGTCTCGGCCTCGGCGCCTCGTTGTACCAGTCTCAAGGACACACCGTCAGTTTCCAGAATCGTAATGGAGCCATTGTCGGGCCGAAATATCAGGACCCGATCATCGTCAGTGGCGGCACCGACAGCAGCGTTGATCGCCACATAGTGGGAAAAAATAGCGGTATCGGTTGGGATGGCCAGCAAGCAGCTCGCCAAATCACGCTGCCAGGTCTGCAAGGCCTCATCCTGTTCGCCCCAGTGGCCGCTCATGACCTGGCGCAACCAGGGGCCGCGAGCCTCAAGAGATAGTCCTGGCGACGGAATCTCGGCGACCCGACGCTCAATCTCGATTGTCTGGCCCGTTGAGTCAACCAGCGGTTGAGCGGTCTCTTGTGCTCGCTTCAAGGGGCTGGTCTTCAATGTCAGCGGTAGGTGTTGGGCGAGCTTAGCGCAGGCATCAATAGCTTGCTGAGCACCCAGGGTGTCAAGGCCAGGGTCAATATCATCAGTGAATGAGGCGGCGGCCTTGCCGTGTCGAATCAGGTAGATCAGGGCCATGGTCAACTCCTGCGAAAAAATAAAATTATAGCATCCCAAGTGAGCAATGGGTCGAGCGCTCAGGTTGGTATTTTGGTGGATTTACAGATATCCTTTGGCTCCTGCCTGGCACTGGCAGAGGATCATTCACAAGCAATAGGCATTTGTAATCATGACAGTAAAAGGAAACGCCCTGGAGGGCAATGGCATACCCGATATACAAGTAGATGTTCGTGAGACTTTTGGTCTTGATGTCGACTTAAAGGTGCCGGCATTTTCCCAGAAAAGTGAGCACGTGCCAGAGATCGACAAGAGCTATCTGTTTAATCTTGAGACAACCCTGGCAATCCTCGCGGGGTTTGGGTACAACCGTCGGGTCATGATTCAGGGTTATCACGGCACGGGCAAGTCCACCCACGTCGAGCAGGTTGCAGCGCGGCTGAACTGGCCCTGCATCCGGATTAACCTCGACAGTCACGTGAGTCGTATGGACCTGATCGGCAAGGATGCGATCGTCCTTAAGGACGGTAAGCAGATCACGGAATTTCGTGAAGGACTTTTACCCTGGGCGCTGCAACGAGCCTGCGCCTTGGTCTTTGATGAATATGATGCGGGTCGCCCAGATGTGATGTTCGTGATTCAGCGCGTATTGGAAGTCGAAGGTAAGCTGACGCTGTTAGATCAGAGCAAAGTCATCAGCCCGCATGCCTCATTCCGAATGTTCGCGACCACCAATACCATCGGCCTGGGTGACCCCAGTGGTTTGTACCATGGTACCCAGCAGATTAACCAGGGTCAGATGGATCGCTGGAATATCGTTACCACATTGAATTACCTGTCTCACGACAAGGAAACAGATATCGTTTGCGCCAAGTTGCCCGAAGTCGAGCGCAAGCTAGTGGCGAATATGGTATCGGTTGCCGAGTTGACTCGTCAGGGTTTTGTGAATGGCGATATCTCCATTGTTATGTCGCCGAGAACAGTGATTATGTGGGCTGAAAACGCCAAAATTTTCAATGACTATGGCTTTGCCTTCCGCCTCACGTTTCTGAATAAGTGTGATGCAACAGAGCGATCGATTGTTGCTGAATATTACCAGCGTTGCATGGGCGAGGAGCTGCCTGAATCTGCATCTCGCTTGGTTCTCGGTTAAACCTTATACCGCGCCCTGTCGTGATGGAGGAAGACCGTGTCGGACGATGTTGATTCCACGGAAATATTTAAAGAGGCTGTGACCTCAACCATGCGTGCCATCTCTGGTAATCAGGAGCTGACGGTGAGTTTTGGCCGCGGTAAAGCCTATATTCAGGGTGATCGGGCGCGCATTCCGCTGCCTGAGGAGGCGCTGAGCGCTGAGCAGCTGGCGGCCCTGCGGGGTACGGCAGATGAAATTGCCCTGCGCCTGCGATTCCACGACCTTGATTATCATCAGCGTCATCAGCCTGACACCAGCGCCGCCCAGGAAGTCTTCGATGCTGTGGAAGCGGCGCGGATTGCCGCGATCGGCTCTTACTTGATGCGCGGCGTGCAAGATAACCTGGAGGCTGAGCTCGAACAGCAGTGCATTAATCGTGGCTATGACGGAGCAGAAACCCAACAGGATGTGCCCCTGGGTGAGGCCGTTGGCTTGCTGATTCGAGAAAAGATGATCGGTGAGCTGCCGCCGGTGGCCAATCAGGCGTTGGCGCCATGGCGTGATTATATTGAGCAACATCTGGGTGACCAGCTCGTTGATCTGGATGCCATCATGTACGACCAGGCAGAGTTTACCAAATTGACTCGAAAGATGATTCATGACCTGGGGCTGGGTGATGACTGGAGTGAAGACAGCGGCGAGGGTAATGCTGACGAGGAAAGCCAGGAAGCCGAGGAGGTGGAGACTGAAGCCGGCGATGACAACTCGGAACAGGAAATGTCTGGCGATGCCGACATGGCCGATGCTATTGAAGGCGAGGTGCCCATGGATGTTGATGCCATGGATATGGCCGAAGCTGAAGGTGAGCAGGATGATGCTGGCGCGCCGCCTGATTCTGGCGCAGAACCCAGCTGGTTACGACCCAAAGATAGCGAATACAAAGCCTATACCACGGCCTTTGATGAGGTCGTGTTCGCCGATGAATTGTGTGACCCCCTAGAGTTGGATCGCCTCCGCGGGGTGCTGGACAAACACCTGCAGAACTCTCAGGTTATTATCAGCAAACTGGCCAATCGCCTGCAGCGGAAGCTGATGGCGCAGCAAAACCGGACCTGGGAATTCGACCAGGAAGAAGGCATGCTTGATACTTCGCGCTTAACCAACGTCATCATCGACCCTTTTCATCCGTTAGCGTTTAAGCAAGAAAAGGACATGAAATTTCGAGATACGGTGGTATCTCTGCTGATTGATAGTTCCGGTTCCATGCGTGGGCGATCTATTACGATCGCGGCTATGTGCGCAGATATCCTGGGCCGTACACTAGAACGCTGTACGGTGAAGGTAGAGATTTTAGGCTTTACGACTCGTGCCTGGCGCGGCGGTCAGTCTCGTGAGCAGTGGTTACAGCAAGGCAAGCCGACCCAACCTGGCAGACTCAATGACCTGCGCCATATCGTCTATAAGTCTGCAGACATGCCCTGGCGTCGTGCCAGACGAAATCTCGGGTTGATGATGCGTGAGGAGTTGCTGAAGGAAAATATCGACGGTGAGGCCCTGTTGTGGGCTCACAATCGAATCGTTGGCCGCCCAGAGGACCGACGGATATTGATGGTCATCTCTGATGGTTTGCCGGTCGATAACAGTACCTTGCTAGTGAATCCGAGCAATTATCTGGAACAGCACCTGAAGTATGCGATCGACCGTATTCAAAATCACTCGCCGGTCGAGTTGGTGGCTATTGGTATCGGTCATGATGTCACTCACCATTATCGCCGAGCCGTGACGATTACCGATGCGGAACAGTTAGGTGATGCCATGACGGAGCAATTGGTGGGTTTGTTTGACGAAAATTTGAATCGTCAGCGAGCGCCCATCAAATCCAGCGAAATCAAGTGACACCCTACCTGACTTTTAACTGACAGGAATATTATGCCTCATCGTCAGATGCTCAGTCAGCTGGTTGATCGATATCAAATGCGCTATCCCGAAGAGGTGCAGATGATTGAGCGCCTTCAAGTTTTTATTAGGGATAATCCCGATTGCTTCAAGCGTCAGCTGGCCGCGGGGCACATCACCGGTTCCGCCTGGTTGCTGGATGCGCAGGGCATGACGGTGCTAATGACGCATCATAAAAAGCTCAATATCTGGGTACAGCTTGGCGGTCACGCCGACGGTGAGTCTGATATTGCCCAAGTGGCGATGCGTGAGGCCCATGAAGAATCAGGACTTGATAATTTGAGGCTGGTGACGCCGGAGATTTTTGATATTGATATTCATGCCATACCGGCCCGCGGCGACGAACCCGCCCACTGGCATTATGATTGCCGATTTTTGCTGCAGGCTGCGCCGGGACAAGAGATCGTTGTCAGCGATGAGTCTCATGCCTTAGCTTGGGTTCCACTAGCGGAGGTCGAGCAATTATCCGCCGAGGCTTCACTGCTGCGAATGGTCAGCAAAACGCCGGTTTGCTAGCGCTTAATATCATATCGCCTGAGTCAAGACTGATCGAATAAGTGGCAGCTGACCGTGTGATTTTCCGCAATAAATGTAATTTTGGGTGTCACGTTCCGGCAGTGATCCATTGCCTGGGGGCAGCGATCAGCGAAGCGGCACCCAGCACCCAGATTCATGGGCGAAGTGATTTCACCGGCGATGGGTACATGCTGGCGTAGGCGCTCGCTGGCCGGGTCGGGCTCAGGGTTGGCTTCAACCAGTAGCTTTGTATAGGGATGTTGCGGATGAAAGAAGACTTCGTCAGCCGGGCCTGACTCTACCAAGGAACCGAGATACATCACTGCCATACGATCGGAAACATAGCGCACCATGGATAAGTCGTGGGCAATAAATAGCATGGTGAGTCCCAGATCGTTTTTCAACTCCTCTAATAGATTAACCACTTGTGCCTGAACCGAGACATCAAGTGCCGAGATAGGCTCATCGCACACCACAAATCGTGGCTGAATAATCATTGCTCGAGCGATTCCAATCCGCTGTCGCTGTCCACCAGAGAACTCATGAGGGTAGCGGGACATGTGATCAGCGTTCAGTCCGACCTTGCCGAGCCAATCGGCGACCTGCTCCTTGACGTCGTTGCGGGAAACTTTGCCCTGGATCAGTAGACCTTCACCAACGATATCCAGTACGGTCATGCGCGGGTTCAACGATGAGTAGGGATCCTGAAAAATCATTTGCAGTTCTTTGGAGTACTTCAAGTGATCGGCGGCGTTGAATTTAGTCGGTAAAGTATGGCCATTATAGATCGTCGAGCCACTGGTGAGAGGGTGCAGACCGATCAGGGCCTTACCAAACGTTGATTTGCCCGAACCACTTTCGCCCACCAAACCAAGAATTTCATTCTCTTGAATTTTCATGCTGATGCCGTCGACGGCATGCAGTATTTGGCCGCGGCCAACCTGAAAGTGTTTCGCCAGATCTTTAGTTTCAATCACGTTGATCTGCTCCTGGCTGGTTCAGCGCCTTGATGTGTGGTGCGCCCTCGTGCTGCAGCCAACAACGCGCCTGATGTTCTGCATCGCTGTCAGTGAGGTGGTGTTCCTCCGGCTGATGATGCTCGCAGACGGCCATCGCGTAGGGGCAGCGGGCAAAGTAACCGCAACCCGTGGGTGGGTGAAACAGATCGGGTGGACTGCCAAGGATCGGCGTCAGTGTCTTCTTGCCGTCGCGCTTGTTGGTGGGCATCGCCTCCTTGAGGCCGAGCGTGTAAGGATGACTGGAGCGATAGAAAATATCGTCGACACTGCCTGACTCGACTATCTGACCCGCATACATCACCGCGACCTGGTCTGCCATTCGAGCGACGACTGCCAGATCGTGGGTAATCAAAATGATCGACATGTTCTCGGTCCGCTGGAGTTCAGCCATCAATTCGAGAATCTGCGCCTGGATGGTCACATCCAGTGCGGTAGTCGGCTCATCGGCCATCAGCACCGACGGGTTGCAAGCGAGGCTTTGAGCGATCATGGCTCGCTGCAGCATACCGCCAGAAAATTCAAAGGGGTACTGTTTGGCGCGTTTGGCGGCCTCGGCTATTTTAGTCTTATCGAGCAGTTCCACCGCTCGACGTGAGGCATCGGTGTAACTCATGCCACGATGGACCATCAGCGTCTCGGAAATCTGGTCGCCAATGGTCATGGTCGGGTTGAGAGAGGTCATGGGATCCTGAAAGATCATGCCGATTTCAACGCCTCGAAACCGGTTGGCCTCTTTCGGTGGTAAGCCCAGAATATTTTCACCGTTGAGTTTCGCCGTGCCACCCGTAATTTTCCCCGGTGGCATCGGAATAATGCCCATGATGGCCTGTACAGTGACGGACTTGCCGCAGCCAGATTCGCCGACGATGGCCAGGGTTTCGCCGCGATTAACATCAAAGCTGACGCCCCGCACCGCCTTGACTGTACCGCCATAGGTCGCGAATTCAACGCTGAGATCCTCGACTTCCAGTATCTTATCTGCCATGTATGCTTACCTTGACCGCATGCGAGAATCGAGTGCCTCAGTCAGGCCATCCCCGAGAAGATTAAACGCCAGCACCGTGATACTAATGAACGTCGCAGGAAAAATCAGTTCATGGGGATGGCTTAACATGGTCTTGACCCCCTCGTTACACATGGAGCCCCATGAAGGGGTGGGGGGGGCAACGCCCATGCCGATAAAGGACAGGAAGGCTTCCGTAAAGATCGCGCCAGGCACAGCAAATGTTAGCGTGACCAAAATAACGCCCATGGTATTGGGTAGTATATGGCGAACAATTAGGTAGCTGTCTTTGGCACCCAACAGACGAGCGGCATCAATGTAGCCGTTATTTCTAATTTGCAAAACCTGGCCACGAACCAGGCGCGCGGTGCCAGGCCAGCCCAAAACGACCAGCGCAATCAACATGGGTAGTACGCCACTTTCCCCGGGACCGATGCCAAATGCGATCTTGAACAAGATCATAAACAGCAGGAATGGCAGCGCCACGACAAAGTCGGCAAAGCGCATCAGCAGGGAATCAAGCTGGCCGCCGAAATAACCGGCGAAGCCGCCATAGAGAATGCCGAACATCACGAACAGAAATGGCGCGCAGATGCCGATAAAGAGTGAAACCCTGGCGCCCTGCATCAATCGGGCTAACATGTCGCGGCCGAGATAGTCGGTGCCAAATGGGTGAAAGCGCAGGGACAGTGAGTCGCCAATCTGGATGTCAGTATCAGCGTCAATTAAGCCTCGTTGTGTGGCTTCATCGCGGGTGATAGCAATGGTGGGTAACACCTTAATGGTGGTGTAGACGTCGGCTTCATCAAAACCATCAGTGGGCACAATGGAATAATAGTAGTCTCGCTGTTCCAGATTCAGGCGATCTTCATAGCTGATCTCATTGCCACCCAGGGTGGTGGCCAAAGGTAGGCCCAAATCGTTAAGCCCCTCTGGGGCGTGCTGGTTGCGGTAAATGCTGTAGCCGCCGGCGCCTACAACAGGCTCCCAGCGCAGGCGAATCTGTTGAGTTGTCGGTTCGCCGAGGGGCTGAACACCAGTGGGTGCTGGCATCATGTCGACGTCCACGTAGGTCTCGGGTTCGCTGGGGAAGTCATCAAGAATGATGGGCTGCCAGCGCTCATAAGGGTCTGCGAGCAAGGCGCGCTTGGGCAAGGACGGCGCTTGGGAGATTTGGTTGAGGTCTTGAAGTGCGGGGTCGACCTGCCAGAGTAGCGGTCCCGCCAAGGTGAACAATGCCAGACTGACAACGATATACAGGGAGATAATCGCTCGCGTATTCTGTTTCAGGCGAATCCAGGCGTCTTGCCAGTAGGATAGCGACGGTCTCGAGAGTTGCTCTACGCTTTGGCCATGGCTGGCTGGCGTGTAGTCAGGGGTGAAGCTTGGGGTGACATTATCACTCATCTATTGCAGCCTCACTCGTGGATCGACAAACCCATAAATAATATCAACCAGGATAACCATCAAAACCAAGAAGGCACCGAAAAACACCGTCGTACCCATGATCACTGTGTAGTCCAATTGTTGCACCGCTTGCACGAAGTAACGCCCCAGACCGGGTATGGCGAACACCAGTTCAACCACGAAACCGCCCGTGGTGATGGCCGCGATCGATGGCCCAAGGATGGTGATCACGGGCAAGATGGCATTTCGCAGCTGGTGCTTGAAGAAGATTCGCATGGGCGACAAACCCTTGGCCTTGGCGGTCTTGATATAGTCCTCGTTGACAATTTCGAGCATGGACGAGCGCATCAGGCGAGTCAGCAGTGCCATGGTACCAAGTCCCAGTACCATCGATGGCATCAGCATATGAGAGAAAGTCCCCCAGCCCGCGACGGGGATCAGGGAGAATCCAAGTAGGCTGTTGATGTTGACGAGCATCAGTTGGCCCAATGCAGCGAACACGAAGCTGGGTACGGAGATACCGAGTATGACCAGAAACATGATGATGATGTCGGGTAGACGATTGCGGTAAATCGCGGTCAAGGCGCCCCAGATGACACCACCGGTTGCTGCAAAGAAAATGGCCAGCAGCCCCAGCGTCGCAGAGACCGGAAAGTGGTCGCGAATGATATCGTTGACGCGCCGATTTTGCTGAGTGAAAGAGATGCCAAAATCGCCCTGGAGCATATTGCCCATAAAAATGAAGTACTGCTCAACAACAGGTTTATCTAAGCCGTATTTGACCTCAAGGTTTTTTCGAATTTCAGCGGACACGGCTTTGTCGTTCATCAATGGATCGCCGGGTACCATGTGCATGGCCATAAATGTCGCTGTCGCGATAAACCAGACAGTAATCATACCTGCCAGCAATCTTTTCAGAGTGTACGCTAACATGAGCCAGACCTTTGATTAACGACCGCTATTTTGTTTGATTGGGCTTGACCACTCGTGCATAAGTGAAGTCCGGGTCGGCACCCACAACACGCCTGACAACTCCGCGCAGTTCCGGGTGCAGCAGATAAATGACACCCTGCTCATATTGGGGCAAGACAACCGCATCGTCGAATACTATTTGTTGGAGCTTACCCATGGCATCCATACGTACCTTCGGGTCGGCGCTGTTCATGGCGATTCGAACCTGCTCATCGTAGGCGGGATTATTGTAGCGACCCCGATTGTTCAGATTCCACGAGCTGAGTAGGTCACCAAAGGTCATGACATCATCAAAGTCGGGACCCCAGCCAGCGGCGACTATGTCAAAGTCACCCGCGGTCATCTTGGCCAGGCGTTGTTTAAAGGTTTGAATATCAATTTTGATATCCAGGCCCAGAGTCGATTTAAGTTTGCCTTGCAGGTACTCCGCCTGTTTGGCGGCGGTGGGGCTGTCTCCGACCAGTAGCACGAGGGGTGGCATGGCCGTCAAGCCCAACTCGGTCTTGGCTTTCTGCAGATACTCTCGAGCCAGGCCCAAGTCCAACGCTGCCTCTGGTGCGCGGTATTCCTGACGGAATTTGTCGGTCTTGCCTTTCAGCCAGACCGGAAACAGACTCTTGCCGGGCAGGTTGCCCGGCGTCGCCAGCACCTTGTTGACCATCTCATCGGGATCAAAGACATGTTGGATAGCGCGGCGCAGGTTCAAGTTGGCGGTGACGCGCTGCTCGCGATGGTTATACTCGAGAAAGAAGACGGTGCCAGTGGTGAAGCGCCGAATGCGAAACCGTTGGGTTAGGGCGTCTTTGTAAGTCTCACCATCGAGCGCCGTGCTGACAATTTTGCCGTCGATAAACAGGTTCAGACGAGAGCGGGTATCGGCAGTAATGTAGTCTGCGTTGATGGCATTGAGGTGGATGTTGTCTCTATCCCAATAATAGGGGTTCTTGGTCATGCGCAATGAGGCACTATGGACCCACTGACTGATCTGGAACGCGCCGTTATACACCAGGTCTTCGGCATCAGCGCCAAAGCGTTGATTTTTGGTTTCGAAAAAGTCCTGGCGGACTGGAAAGTAGGTGACGAACGCCGTGAGCTTATCGAAATAGCCCGTAGGACGCTCAAACCGTATGTGCAAGGTGCGGTCATCAAGGGCTTCGACTCCGAGGGCCGCCGGATCCATTTCGCCCTTGTTAATGGCTTCGCCGTTCAGCAGCGGGTAGAGGATAAAGGCGTATTCAGAGGCGGTTTGGGGCTTTAGCGCGTTGCGCCAGGCGAACACAAAATCGTGGGCAGTCACCGGCTGACCATCACTCCACATAGCGTCATCACGTAGCCAGAATGTCGCTTCTGTGTCGCTAACTTCCCAGCGTTCAGCGACGCCCGGCACGATGTTGCCCCGACGATCGTAGCGCGTGAGGCCTTCCATCACATGACTCAAGATCATGATACTGACCTGATCTGTGGCTTTCATGCCATTGAGCTGTGGCGGTTCCTGAGTCATCGCCAGCGTGATCGTTTGCGTTTCGAAATCGACGGAGGTCGCCTGTGTTTGGGCCCAGCCCAGACTGGTAAAACTCAGCAGGAATAACGCTGTCAGGCAATTTTTCATTGATCTCTCTTCAGGGTTTGTTCGTTCGCAAGTGTAGCATATCCAAAGGATTCGGCTTATTCAGGCCATGGCCCGGGATTGTCGGCAACGATCAGTGTTTGCGCGCTCATCGCTCATTCTACGTTAATGCCAGCGTCTTCCAGTATCTGGCGTAAAGGGCTAAGTTGAGTTTCGAACTCTCTCCAGCGCTGTACGGAACGGCTATGAATCTTTTCTCTGACCTGGACCGAGCTGGCAGTGGTAGTAGCCGACGCGTTTTGGTCGAAATTTAGGCAGGCTGTTTCGAATTCCAGGCCCACCTTTTCCAGCAATTGCCGGGTCTGCACCTCTTGGTCAGCAACCAGGTCTTCGTAGTCAACCTCAATCAAGCGATCGCCTAGGACCTCCCGCCAATGATCGAACAGGCGCTGCTGGGCAATGTAATATCGACCAAGGTCCTCAAGGTTGTAAGAAAACTTGTATGCCCAAGTAAATGGCTGTTTGTAGATCGCGAAACAGGAATCCATCGGGTTTCGTTTGAGCCGAATGATCCTCGCTTGCGGGTAAGCCTTGGCGATAAAACCCATATATAGGAAGTTGTAGGGTAGCTTCTCTATAAATAGCGGTTTGTCGCCGAATAGATAATTCACGGCATTCAGGTAACCGTTAGCAATCAGGCCAGCGTCGACAGTGCCGAGAGCGCTGATCATCTCGGGGGTCATCTTCTCAATGCTCGGTACGCCGCTTAAATTACGTAGCACTGACTCCAGAAATTTGGTTTCACCCAGGCTCTCGACCTGCGAGTGACTGGACAGGATACGTTCGGTCAGGGTTGTTCCCGTTCGCGGTAGGCCCAAGATAAAGATAGGTGTTTTGTTTTCAATCTCAGTTGTTGTCACCGGCGTGCCAGCAGTTAGCCAGTCTTTGTCACAGACTTGAATGATTCTGTTGATCAAGGTCTCGTCTTGTTGAACGTCGTAATTAGAGACAAGACTTACCGCATCGCCTGCCAGCTTGAAATAGTGAAAAGCCTCATCCCAACGGGCAAGATCCTCGAGTTCTTTGCCGAGGGCGTAATACATGAAAATATTTCGATCCGGTGGCAAGTTTGTGTTTGCCAGGACGGCTTTCATCTGGTTGATGTGGCGATCATCAGGCGTTTTTTCAAGTCTGGCGAGGTGGTAGTGATTACGTTGGTGCTGAGGTTTTTTTGCCAGCAAATCGAGATACCCTTGGCGGGCCTCGTCAATCTTGCCGAGGAATACTGAACAGGCTGCCAGGTTAGCTTTAAATAACTCAATTTCCGGTTGTAGGGCATTGGCTTTCGCATACAATGGCCAGGCTCTGGCGGCCAGTCCCATATCGGTGAAAGCAGTACCCGCCATGTCAAGATACCGAGGGCTGTTGGCCAAGTCACTGCAGTAACGATCTAGCAACGTAATAGCCTCCGCGTTGCGCTGTGAAATCACATACTGGCTTGCCAGCTCGATCCCAGCGTCATAGCGTGATGGATCTAATTGCAGAACCTGCTCAAAGGCTTCGCTGGCCAGCACGGGATGGCGAGACACTTTTTCGACCAAGCCTTTCAAGAAGTAACCTTCGGGATTGTCGTTAGACCTGCGCAATAGTTCCTGACTACAGGCATTGACGGTGTCCCAGTCAGTTTCCTGGTAGGCTTTGCGACCGACGAGGCTGACCTGCTTGTCAGTCATTGGCGTAGCGCTGCTCGTCATGGTGCTGAAACCTCATAGTGAATGACAATTAAAGTATGATTCTATCAAGACTGTCGGCTAGTTGACACTAGTGCAGCGATGCGAGCGCTACGCCGCTGAGTGTCATGTGCGTCTCGCTTTTGTTACACTGATTAAAGGTTTTGCGGATATAAAGAATGACGGAACACGATGAAAAAGCGGCGCTGACGCCCACTGCTTGGGCGAACTATTGGCGTGGTAGTCAACAGACGTCGGCCTACACTAGTGGTGGAGCGGCGCATCCGTTGCTCGCTTCATTTTGGCTTGAATATCTGACTTCTGTGCGCGAAAAATTCCCTGCTGTCAGGTTGTTGGATGTGGCCAGTGGTGGTGGCGGCACCGTTTTGGATAGCTTCTCAGCATTGGGATTCAATGTGGAGGCACAGCTGACTTGTGTTGATCAATCAGTGGACGCGATTCAGCAGCTGACGACGAAATATCCTCGAGTGCGCGGTATTGTTGCAGACGTCAGTTCTTTGCCTGCATCGCTGGGTGAGTTTGATATTGTCACTAGCCAATTCGGCGCAGAGTACGCGGGGCAGCAGGCACTTGAGGGTTTGTTGGATCTGCCTGGTCAAGGTGGGCAATTAGCCTTGGTGCTTCACTATCAGGATGGGTTGATATTTCGAGAGTGTGAGCACAGTGCGCTAGCGGTGCGCCGGCTCTTGGCGAGTGAATTGCTCCCGCTATCGGTGGAGATGTTTAAAGCGGGTTTTGAGCAATTGAACAGTCCGGTTAAAACCGAAGCGTTTCGAACGGCTGCGCTTCGAGTCATGCCGGCCTTCAAGCTAATAGAGGGTATTCTGGATGAGTTCGGTGAGCATGTGGCGGGTGATACGATCATTACGCTCTATACTTCTATAGCCGAGATACAACAGAATTTGCCTCGTTATGAGCCTGCAGAAGTTCTAGATTGGCTGGTAAGGCTCGAGGCAGAGTTGCCGGCTTATATTGAACGGATGGAGAGTATGCAGCATTCGGCGCTGAGTCGCGCTCAATACAAGGCGTTCTGTACTCGAGTGCTGGAGTCGGGATTTAATCTGTTGCAAGCGCGGCCTTTGCGCTCATCACCGAATGAGACGCCACTGGCATGGGTCATTGTGGCAGAGCGGGGCTAGTGAGTTTGCTCACGGGTGCTCAGCCCAATTGTATTGAATAGATGCTTGCCTGAAGACTAGCCTAGAAGACTAACCAGAAGAGAGATGCGCTTTGTTAAACCCGAACTTAAATGTTGAAGCCTTGGCAGAGAACTATCGGATCGATAAGCGCGTGCTGATTTTGAATTTGCTCAAGCCCGAGATCGCCGAGCGTTTATACGAGTGCTGTCTGAAGGATATTCCCTATAATTTGTTGTTTGTGGAAGACGGGCAAACTCGAACCTTGACGCCGGCGGCCATGGTGGAGATGGATGACGAGGCTAAGCAGCTGATGAACCAGCGGATTCTGACAAGTGCCAGTGAAGGTAGCGGTTTCCTTTACTGTGGCTACACGGTGCGTCAACCGGAGATTGGCGATAGTGAGTCGCTGGCATTTTTGCTAGAGGTGGCTGAGTTTTTTGCCAGCGTGGAAATGCGCGATTTTATTGCTCAGGTGACTGGGCAGGCGGGTCTCGATGGGGCGAGCGGGCATTACACACGTTATACCCCAGGTCAGTTTCTGACTCGCCATCGTGATCAGGTTGGCGAGCATAATCGGCGGTTTGGGTACGTACTCAATCTCACCAAAGGTTGGCATCCTGACTGGGGTGGTTTGTTGCAATTTTACACTGAGGAAGGTTTTCCGCGAGACGGCTGGACGCCACAGTTCAATGCCCTGTCGCTATTCGATACGACCCATATTCACGCTGTGACTTATGTGACGCCCTTTGCGCGGAGTCCTCGGCTGTCGTATACCGGCTGGTTCCTGGGCAAGACCCCCATAGTGAAAGACTGGTCTACGACAATCACATCCCACTAAGGGATTTTGGAGTTTGTTTAAACTGGACAGGTAAAAGTCCCCCCGTTTCTAGGAGTTCATGATGCCGGCATTTGATGAAGAAGCATTTCAGCAGTGGTCAAAGCGAAAGTTGGATCAGGCTGTGGAGGAGCTGATTCAATATAAAGTCTTTGATACGCCAGCCATTCAGGCGCGCGTGGTCTGGGGGATCACCGATAACGTGCTGCTGGCGCAGGTACAGGAAGGCGGTCATGGGCGAGATTTTCGGTGGCTGATCACGGGTGAAGATTATCCTACCGATCATGTGCCAGCATCAGTAGCAAAACAGCCGAGGCTAGCTGCGCGGCATTTCTCATTGAAATGGCAGTTAGGTGCAGAGCGAGTTCAGGATTTGCCGCCCGGGGCGAGGGCGAATATCGATCCTAAGTTTGATCTGAAGGAGATGAGTGAGGCGCTCTCGGATCAGGCCATGCGTTTATATGATCTGGTAGAAAATGATGCACTCTGGCCGAAGACCTAGATCTGTACCTAAACCTAAACCGGTACCTAAACCTTTAAAGACAAATTGAGTGCGGTTGCTATAGCTGCGCGGCGCTTCTAGCCTATTTGTCAGATCAAAGTGAAGAATAGATAAGGCGCTGTAGAGCCACTAAATAACAGTCAAAAAAAAGGGCCGCTTTCGCGGCCCTTTTCGTTTTCAGCTAAGTGTTACTAGCTGAAGCTACCTTACTCACCCATTTCCCAAGACAGACGGACGTAGTAACCACGACCGAACAATCTGTAGGTTGATGGATCAGTCTTGGCGTTAAAGCCAAGGTCGATATAAGGTGGCGCTTCATCGGTGACATTGGTTAAGCCAAGTGTCGCACTCAAACCGCTATCCTTGTAGGAATAACCAAGAATGATATCGTGATAAAGCTGTGAGTCGATCGATTGGGTATAGCCCACACCGAACGCATCGCCAGCGGTCATAGATCCGATCATCTCACCGAGGTAAGCCGCGCGGAAATCACCCTTTGACCAGTCAACAGAGTAGCTGACCTTATCTTCAGCAAACGAAGCGCCATTAAATGTACCTGCGATATCTTCGATGGTATCACCAGCGAAAGCTTGTTGTGTACGCTCTAACATGTGCGACCACAACACAGACGCGTCAATCTGACCGTATTCTGTATCAAAGCCAAACCGAACTTCAGTGTCAACACCTTCGGCCGTTGCCAATGCAACGTTCAATGGCGCATCCTGAATCTGAGCAATGCTATAGTCTCCACGTCGAGTAATCAGCGCACAGGAGTTGGCATTAGCTTTGTTATAGCAATCATCAAGAATATAGTTGACGCCCAGGGTGCTGATCAGGTCTTCCAGTTCAGTCTTCCAGTAATCAACCGTGATTGATGTTGAGCCAAAAGCGAACTCAGGGGTATACACAGCACCAGCTGTGATGGTGTCACCAAATTCAGCGGTCAAATTCGGGTTGCCACCGACGCGAGCCAGTACTTGCGAGTCAAGTTGCACGCCTACTTGCGCACAGCCAATTGGCAGGTCGGCTACAGCCACGTCACAGGGGTCACGATAAGTCGGGAAAGCATCTACCTGACCCGCGAAAGACTCGCCGATGTTAGGTGCTCGGAAAACTTCACCATAAGTGGCGCGCAGTTTCAGATCCTGGATCACATTGGCTTCAAGACCAATCTGATAGGTGGTGTCATCGCCAAATGTGCTGAAATCGTCCCAACGCACACCCGCTGTCATGGTGAATGATTGCTCACCATTGTCATACACAGGTACCAGCACCTCACCGAAGAAGCTGTCAGACTTGTAGCTACCGCTGGTTCCGGCGCCAGTGTTACCTGTAACAGCGTCTTTTTGCTTGGTCGCATCTGGGCTGTAGATAAACAGCTCTTCACGGTGTTCGAAACCAACAGCCCAGCCAAGTGATCCGGCAGGTAATTCGAAATTGTTACCAGAGAGGCTGAAACCATACTGATCAGTCTCTTGCTCAAAGGTATCAACCAAGTCAACGTTGACGTAGTCAATCATCTCCTGAGTCAATGCGCCCGGGCCACCGAAGAAGTTCATCGGTACACAGCCTTGAATAATGGTGCTGGCATCAGTGACGTCCGCATAACATTCTGGCGTACCGTCGGCATCCAGGTCCGCTGAAGGTCCCATCGCATTGGCAAGATTCGGTCCAAAGAACTGGCCGTAGTCATTGTCTGCACGATCACGCCATCCCTTGTTGAAGTAGACATCCCAAGTGATGTCGTTGAACTCGCCGTCGAGGCCGAAAACAACCTGTAGTTGGTCAACGTCCTGGGTGAAGCTACGAGTAGTTTCAACCATACGACGACGTGCATCGCGGATCGCAAAGCCTGTGGTGTTGTAGAAGTTGTCTGGGGCGATACCGCTGTAAGCAACGGGGTCAACAACGCTACCCAACGTCTGGTCGCCTGTATAAATCGAGATCGCGTCGCCTGCAGCATTGACTGCATCAACTTCACGCAATGCCAAGCCAGTGATCGGATCAAGTGGTATATAAGTACCATTGTATGCAGGGTCAGTCGGTGAGTTGTATGGCTGTGGTGCCAATTCCTGAGCTGACTTACGCTTATTATACCGCATGCCCGCTGTCAGATTGATATCGTCGGTCAGTGCATAATTCACGCTAGCGAACAAGTTCGTACGCTCATAGGGTGTCTGAATAAAGTTAACCGGCGCATAGTTGTACGAGCGACCGTCGTAGGCGACTACGCCATTGCCATCACCTGTATTCATGAACGTATTGGATGTGCTGAAGGTCGGAACGCCATTCGCTGCGACGTAATCATCGGTACCATTCAAGGCATCATTGATCGGGTCATACAATCGGGCAGTACCATCAGCGTTAAGACGCTGAACCAATTCTGTGCTGTTCAAGCGACTCTCAGGAATACGTGAAGAGCCAGCTGTATAGCAACCGCCTGTCGGCGTTCCATCGTAAGGCGCAGTCAGCTGAGCTTCACAGCCGCCTGGATAGATGTAGTAAGAATCCTGAAAGAAGTCCCAAGGTGCATCAGACTGGTACGATTCTTCTTGCTTGACATACTCGCCGCCGAACATGAAGTTGCCGCCGTCAAAAGATTTGCCCGCAATGAAGTTGTAGCTGTCTTGCTTGCCAGACTTCAGGTCTAAGAAGTCGGTGGTGAATGCTTCGACTTTGAAGCCTTCAAAGTCACGTCGCGTGATGATGTTAACAACACCAGCAACGGCGTCCGCACCGTATACAGCTGAGGCACCATCCTTCAGGATTTCAACGCGCTCAATCATAGTGGCCGGGATAGTCTGATAATCGCCACCGTCAACGGTACGCTTGCCGTCAACCAAGGTCAAAGTTCGAACAACACCGAGGCCACGAAGGTCGACCTGTACAGAACCGTTACCGCCGTTGTTGGTGGTTGTGCCGATAGGCGACCCGGACATAGAAGGCATACGCTGCAGCAACTGGCCGACATCGGTAAAGCCTTTATTTTCCATTTCCTGACGGGTAATAACAGTGACCGGGCTGGCGCTTTCTAGGTCAGCACGCTTAATCCGAGTACCCGTAACAACCACTTCGTCAATCATCTCATCATCTGCTGCAAATGCTGGCATGGCTGCGCCTGTGGCGGCCAAGGCACTTGCGAGCGATATAGAGCCAATCGCACTCGCTAATGGAGTCTTTTTCAACATATAACTTCCCCCAAACTCATTGGATAGTAATTGAATGAGAAGCCTGTTAACGCAAAAGCCGATTAGAGCGTTTGCAAAATTAGGCATCCCTTCAGTGAAAGATTCACTGGTAACACTATAGACGAATGAGAAGAGAGATACCCCAATAAAAATGGAATATAATCTTAAAGAAAAGTGAATGAGTATAGATAACAAACTATAATTGATCAAAATATAGCCAATTATAGGTTGTGGTGCTGATGCAGAAACGCCTGCCAAATCGAGGAAAGGCTATTAGTAATGATAAAAATTACTTAGTTTTTAAGCCCTTAGCAGGAAGGTGTCTTAACGGTAAAAGAGTTTGCCAGAAAACTTTTGAAAAGTGGAACTATTTTTCGATTAACGAGTCACTGATGCCTGTTTCTTCAGGACATTCAGTCTGTTGAATACCCGATTAAATTCTAGCGGGGCATTTCTCGGCGCAGCAACTTTAAGGCCTCGGTGATATGTTTCTCTACCATGCTACTGGAGACGCCCATTTCGGCGGCGATCTGTGAGTAGCTCCATCCTTGGTCACGATGCAAGAGGAACGCTGCCTTAACCTTGGTTGGCATCCGTTCGACCAGCGCGTAGATTTGGTCCAGCTCCTGCTTTGCCGCCACCGTGCGCTCGGCGGATGGCGAAGAGCGAAAATCGTCGTCTTTAGTGGTTTCAGGTAATGACTCTGCAAGTAGATATTTATCGTGCAGCTTGGTGCGCCGTAGCTGGTCAATGGCAAGGTTGTTGACTGTGGCAAATAGGAAAGCCCTGGCATTATCCAGCTCTTGAGACTGCTGAGATTTGTGCATGCGCAAGAAGGCTTCCTGCGCCAGGTCGTTGGCGTCGTCGGTGCTCCAGCCGTTCTTGGCCAGATGCTTGACTAGGGGTATGCTGAACTCTTCAACAAGCGCGGCCAGTTGCAAGTTTTGAGCTTCTAACGAATTGATTGCCATATAAGCCATTCAACCTTTAGCGAATTACCCTGGAAGTTTACAGGTCACGGCTTCCTGGACGACGCAATGGAGACATGCACCTCGACCATGTGTTGGCAACAACGGTGCTGCGCGGCAATGCGGCGTCTTTTGAAAGTTCGAACTAGAGACTGCACTGTCTCTAGCTGAGAATCAATAGGGCTATGTCAATCGAGGGCACATTGAGCCGAATAGACCTTTTTCGTGCCCCAGGAGAGTTTTTCGAGGTGACGCATGTCTAGCTAGCCCGCGGTTTTAAGCAGGTTTGAGACTACCCGTTCCAGGTGTTGCAAGGAGTTGCACACTTCGGTCTGGTGGCAAGCTGCGGTATATTTTTTCATTTCCGAATCGCCAACGGCCCAGCTCGAGCGAGGTTCTGGATTTAGCCAGATAACCCGTTTGGCCTTGTCGTACATTTCTCTGAGTATTTCTGAGCGCGCATCACCGTAGTTGTTACGCGCATCACCCAAAATAATGATAGTGGTCTTGTTGTTTACGTCGTCCATGCAATGGCTTTTGAAATCTTGGAACATGCGCCCGTAATCAGTGGAACCGTTGCCATAGTCTCGCATGGTCTTGGAGAGAGCATCTTCAAGGCTACTTTCCTCAAACAGCTTGGTGACTTCCCCCAGGTCCGACGAAAACGCGAATGAGCGTGCCTTCGGTAAGATGCTGGCGAGGCTGTACAAAAACATAAGCAAGAAGCGTGAGTAATTGCTCACTGACCCGCTAACATCGCAAATGCACATCACTTTAGGTCTGTCGACCTTGCTGGCTTTCCAGCGCAGGTCGAAAAACATGCCGTCGTATTGCATGTTGTGCCGCAGGGTTTTACGGACATCCAGCTGGCCGCGCTTATAGGTTTTGCGGCGCTTTGAATGAATGGCGATAAGCTTCTTTGCCATTTTCAGGACGATTTCCTGCACATCCTTGAAATTACGTTTCTCCAGGCTGGAGAGTTTGACCTTTTTCAATAATTCTTCGCGAAGCTGCTTGCCTTGCTCGTCTGCGTGGAGAAAAAACTGTCGTTCCACGTGGTCTCGCACTCGCTCGCGGAGTTGGTCTCGCGCGACTTTGAGTCTGCCAGCAAGCTGTTGTTCGGGTTTGGCGTTTTGATTTTGTAGCTCGCCGATCTCGTCCTGCAAGCCCTTGAGGCCCATGGCATCCATAATTTTGCGGGTAAAGAGACCTTTCTGGGTAAACACGACAATTTTGTTGACCTCCACCTCGCGGCCCGCTTCGGCGATTTGGATCATCAGTTCAGCTCGACTGCCTTGGAGCAGCAATTTGCCTAGCGCTGAGGTGGGTGGTAAGGCGGTCACATCTTCGCTGGCTTCGCTCTCGCCCCCACCTTTGCCGCCACTCTGGCCGCCTTTGCCTGCTGGCTGATTGCCTTCAGCGTCGCTGTCAAAGTCGTCAGCGTCGCCACCTTGATCATCATCGTCAAGCTCGTCGTTCATTGCCTGGCGGAATTTGTCCGCAGTAAAAAATCGATTGAAACAGGTGTCGAAAGCGGCCTTTTCATCGGTGGTCTTCGCCAACACCATGGATAGCGAATCCTTGAGGAAGCGCCGGTCTTGATAGCCCACCAGGTTCATACATTGCATGGCTTCGAGGGTTTCTGCGGGCGAGACTTTGAGGTCCGCGTTACGCAGTGCCTTGACGAAATCCACTAGGGTTTTGTCTACCACGCTAGGATCCCTGGTTGCCCTTTAAAGCCTTGTTGGTAATAGTCTGCAGTTCTGAATCCACAGCTTCGATATCTTCCTGGAACTTAAGGATTACGTTCAAAGTTTGGCGCACGAGTTCGGGGCTAAGAGATTCTGAGTGGAGCAAAATCAGGGTGCGTGCCCAGTCGATCGTCTCGCTGATAGCCGGGACCTTCTTCAGGTCCATTTCCCGGAGTTCCTGAATAAACGTCACCAGTTGGTTGCGCAAATTCTCGGCAAGCTCGGGTACCCGCGCCTGAATAATCTGCTTTTCGAGGTTGGCGTCAGGAAAGGGTATATAAAGGTGCAAGCAACGACGCTTAAGCGCGTCGCTGATTTCGCGAGTATTGTTGCTGGTGAGAAACACCAGGGGTTTTCTGTCTGGATGCGCCTTGACCGTGCCGATCTCTGGAATAGAGAGTTGAAAGTCCGAGAGCATTTCTAGCAACAGCGACTCAAATTCATGGTCTGACTTGTCGACTTCGTCAATCAGTAATACGCAGCCGGTCTCATTTTTGAGTGCCTTGAGCAGGGGGCGTGGCTCGAGAAATTCTTCCGAGAAAAAGATATCACCGAATTCGTGAAGCTTGCCAACAGACTCGGCAAGACCGGTAGCGCCATCCAAAATTTCACTCAGGGTCTCTTTCAGCACTTGGGTATAAAGCAGCTGTTTGCCGTATTTCCACTCGTAAATCGCCTTGGACTCATCTAACCCTTCGTAACACTGGAGTCGAACGCACTCGATATCGAGCAGCTCCGCAGTGGTTTTTGCCAACTCGGTTTTGCCGACACCGGGGGGGCCTTCAATCAGGATCGGCTTGCCGAGGTGGTAGGCCAGAAACACAGCGGTAGCTATCTGCAGGCTGCAAATGTAGTTGAGCTGCTCGAAATTGTGCTTGATGACCTCGACGCTGGCCAGTTTATCTGCATTCTTCAGTGTCACGGGGTAATCCTTAAATGGACTGATAGGTGTGCCAGGGCGTAGAAAAGGCACCTTCTTTGGCCGCTACCATAGTTCAAAGCGAGCGGGGCATTATGTAAAGCTCTCTGGCATTTGTACAGCTAATGGACTTTTATCATGGGTTTCTATTGGCGTCGATCAGATCAGCTTATTGCTGCTGACCAGAACAGATGTGCGCTGGCTGGCGATATGAGCCTATAATTTCTCGATCTCGGGTTTGATTGATACTGGTGACAAGGGGTGGATTGGGGGGCGAAGGTCAGGTTCGATGCAACCGCATTAAACCTTCTTGGGCGACCGAGGCGATCAATTGGCCAGCTTGGCTATAAAAGCTACCCCGGCTCAAACCCCGGCCACCGCCGGCAAAAGGGCTGTCTTGCGCGTAGAGTAACCATTCATCGGTACGAAAAGGGCGGTGAAACCACATGGCATGATCCAGGCTGGCGACCTGGAAGTTGTCGTCTGTCCAAGCCACGCCATGGGGCCGCGCGGCGGTATCGATCAGTGTCATATCTGAGGCGTAAGCCAACAGGCACTGATGGAGGCGAGCATCTGCAGGCATGGTATCGACGGTTTTGATCCAGCAGTGCTGGAACGGCGGCATCTTCTCGGGTCTGAACTCATTGAAGGGTTCGGCAAAACGCATATCGATGGGCTGGGGCCGAGTCACTGAAGCTTTGTAGTCAACCGGAATGTCTTCTGCATACCGGGCGCGTAACTCGGCGAAGCTCTGGCATGCTTCTGGCGGTTTGACCTTGGGCATGTCGAATTGATGTTCGAGGCCGGCTTCAGCAACCTGAAATGAGGCCGCCATGTTAAATATGGCGCGACCCTTCTGCAAAGCGACGACTCGACGAGTCGTGAAACTCTTGCCATCACGGATACGATCGACTTTGTAGATAATTGGAATGGTCGTGTCGCCAGGTCGGAGGAAATAACCATGTAAAGAATGGGCGTTGCGGCTGGCATCTTCCACCGTGCGGGACGCGGCCATCAATGCCTGACCGAGCACTTGGCCACCATAAACGCGCTGCCAGCCCTCGCTCGGACTGACGCCACGAAACAAGTTAGCTTCAATCTGTTCGAGATCGAGGAGTTCAAGAAGGTCTGTGAGTTCTGGTCGCATGCTAGATTAAATGACTGCTGGCGAAATAGGATGGGCATTGTCACCCATCTGTAGAGCCGAGTCGATAGAGCCGGGAGGAGAGAATACTGACAGGCCAGGGGATTCTGGCCTGCCAGTATATCCAGGCGTGGGGCCTAGTACTTATAAGCTTCAGGCTTGAAGGGGCCTTCAGTGCTGACACCGATATATTTAGCTTGGCCGTTAGTCAAGCGCGTCATGACGCCACCGAAACCCTTAACCATATAGCTTGCGACTTCCTCATCGAGGGCCTTAGGCAGAACTTCAACATTAACAGGCTGACGTTGTTGCGGGTCATGGTCAGCCCATTTACGTTCAAACAGGTACATTTGCGCCAAAACCTGATTGGCAAAAGAGCCGTCCATGATGCGTGACGGGTGACCGGTCGCATTGCCCAGGTTCACCAATCGCCCTTCGGATAGGAGGATCACATAGTCCTTCGGATCTTCGCTGCGATAGATCTTGTCTACCTGAGGCTTGATCGTCTCCCAGCGCCAATTATCGCGCATGAATTTCGTGTCGATTTCTGTGTCAAAGTGACCGATATTACACACGATTGCGTTTTTGCTGACAGTGCGCAGCAGGTTCTCATCGCAGACATTGACGTTGCCGGTGCAAGTGACGATCATATCGGTCTCGCCCAGTAGGCGTGCATCGATATCTTCGAGTTTGCCTGTGTTATTGCCGTTCTTGTAGGGTGAAACGACCTCATAGCCATCCATGCAGGCTTGCATAGCACAGATAGGGTCGATCTCGACGACCCGAACAATCATGCCTTCCTGGCGCAGGCTCTGGGCAGAACCCTTGCCCACGTCGCCATAGCCGATAACCAGTGCGCGTTTGCCAGCCATGAGCATATCCGTTGCACGTTTGATGGCATCATTGAGGCTGTGACGACAGCCGTATTTGTTGTCATTTTTGGACTTGGTGACGGAATCGTTAACATTGATAGCGGGCACCTTCAGTTCGCCACTGGCCATCATTTCTATCAGGCGATGGACGCCGGTGGTGGTTTCCTCGGTGATGCCGTGGATCGTTTTGAGCATATCTGGGTATTTTTCGTGGACCATCTGAGTCAGGTCGCCGCCATCATCAAGGATCATGTTGGCATTCCAGGGCTTGCCATCTTTTAAGATGGTCTGCTCGATACACCATAGGAACTCCTCTTCCGTTTCGCCCTTCCAGGCGAACGTGGGTATGTTCTTGTCAGCCATGGCTGCAGCAGCATGGTCTTGGGTGGAGAAGATGTTGCAGGAAGACCAGCGCAATTCGGCCCCCAGGTCTACCAGAGTGTCCATTAGAACCGCGGTCTGAATGGTCATGTGAATACAGCCCATGATGCGGGCATCTTTGAGCGGCTGCGAGTCTTTGTATTTTTCGCGCAGGGTCATCAGCGCGGGCATTTCCGCCTCGGCCAAGGCGATTTCGGCGTGGCCAAAGGCCGCTAGGCCGATGTCGGCCACTTTATAATCAGGGTTAGTCATATTGCCTCACTGTTGGTTAGAGTCACTGGAGTTGTGGGTTGATGGAACAGGCGAGCCTGTATTTGAAAACCGTTTTTAAGGCCAAGGTAAATGCCTTGGCCTCGGGTAAGATTCACGTCCTGGGCCCAGGCGTCGAGATCGCTTGGTTCGAAGCCGAGCCAAAGGTCGCCGCAGGTGTTTCGCGCCCAGTCCTGATCGTGCGGACATAAGTCTACGATCAGCAGGCAGCCGCCAGGCGCGAGTAATTTGCGCGCACTGGCAAATAGCGTGGCAGGCGAAGCCATATGGTGTAGCACCATGTTCAGCACTATCAGCTCAAAGTGTTTGCTCTGTGTATTGGCCTGGGTAATCTGATCGATGTCGGCGTGTAAAAACGTTACCTTGTCGCGTAGCTTCTTTTTGATCACGGCTTGAGCGCGGTCCAGCATGTTTGCCGAATTATCAATCGCTGTGATGTGCTCGAAACGGGTCGCGAGGGAGTTGATCAATTCGGAATCGCCAGGCCCGACCTCAAGCACGCGGCTGGACTTGCGGATATGCTCGTTGTCGAGCAGGTCGCCGATGCTGCTGGCATAGTGTTCAAATTCAGCAATCTGGTTCTGATGCTGGCGTAGCCCTTCGGCGTTGCGGCTGAAAAACTCACGAGATCGACGGGCGCGCTCAGTATGGATCTCTACTGCTCGATCAAAGACCTCTGCTGACAGTGCGATCTGGTCGATGGTGGTGTATAGCGTGCTCGTCATGTCGCTCAAAGGGTTGTCATTGGCGATAATTGCGCGGCGGTAGAAAATTGAGTTGCCTTCACGTCGGGTAGCGACCAGACCGGCATTGGCGAGCACTTTAAGATGATGGCTCATGCCCGACTGCGGGGTGGCAAAGATATGGCAGAGCTCTAGCACGCCAAATGACTCGGCGCTCAACACTCTGAGAATATCCAGGCGCAGACCGTCCGCAGTTGCTTTGCAAAAGCTCAGCAGCAAGGTGGAATCAACATGGGTGTGAGTTGGCGTCAGGGCGCTCATGGGATATCTATATCAAATTAGATGGATATAGTAGCAAGAATCTAAAATCAATTAAACCTATATTGAAAAATATCGATATAGAATTTTTTGTTGCTTGTTCGGCGTTAGGCGGATGGCGTTAGATGGATGGGGTTAGGTGGTGTTCTTGCAGCGAGGACAGATGCGTCGAATGCTAAGCCGAGCGGCTCGTATCCCTCAATTCGACACTTATAGAGGTGTGTCAGCGTGACTGTGGCGCTTGTAAAGTGGCAGAGTCACTTGAATGGTGACGCCATCACCGTTCTGCAGGTTGGCAGCGCTGACGGTGCCGCCATGGTGTTCCGCGATGATTCTGACCACATACAAACCGATACCGAAATGGAGTCGATTGTCTGAGTTTGACACACGTGCAGACACCATAGAGTCAAAGATATTGTCGAGCATATTGGTCGGGATCAGTGGCCCATGATTGGTGACAAACAGCGTCAAAGAGGTGGCATCGGTGGTCATGCCAACCATGATCGTACTATCGACTGCTGAGAAGTCGATGGCATTGTCGATCAGTTTGTCTAGAAGTTGCTCAATACGGTAATCAGATACTTCGCTCAACACCTCGCGCTGGGTGCCACGATACTCGAAGACTCTGTCAGGGTGAGAGGTCCGGCAATTGCTCAGATAGCTCTCAACGAGTTGGTGGATGTCAATCACCTCAAACTCCTCGGCGTCCAAGGCATCCTCAAGGCTCGCTGCATCGGCTAAGTTCTGGACGATCATGCTAATGCGCTGGACTCCCCGTTTGGCGCTCTCTAAATACTTTTGCCTGCCGGACTCAGAGGTTTCCGATTCCAGATTCTGTAGTGATGTACTCAGAGTATTTAAAGGATTGTTGATCTCGTGGCGCAAGGTTCGCGGCATGTTCTCGAGAAATTGATTGTGCTGGTGTAAGCGGGCCAACATGCTGGAAATGCCTCGGGCCAGATCGCCTATTTCGTCACCAGCATTGGTTTCACTGCGTAATTGGTTGGTTTTTAAGCGCCCGTATTTATCGATTGCGCTGGTGGCCTCGGCGCCGAGTTTGCGAATCCGTCTTGCCAGGCGTACAGAGAACGCGAGAATCAAGGCGGCGAAAATAAAGAGGGAGATGACTGAAAAGTTGACGATACGGCCCAGTCCGTCCCGGCGTAACTCAAGAATGCGGTCCGTATTTTGTTTTAATACGACAGTGCCGATGGTTGTGTCCTGGGCAATAATCGGGTAGGCGGCGATGATAGTCTCACCTTCTTCCTGAGTGTAGTGGCGTTGAAAGCTGGGTCTGCCTGCCAGCGATTCGCGAATCACACCGTCTTCGGGGATGTCGGGTTCATCTCGCAGGCCAATGTCGATCCAGCCATAGAGTCTGTCGGGTATCTGGCTCATCGCCGCGGAGACTGTCGAATACCAGGCGCGGGGCATGGGTGTGGGTTCCTGGTTGGATTGCGCGCTATAGGAGCCGACCTCGGCTCTGACTCGGCGTTGAGCATCAATCACCTGGATATTAGCGCCGGAGTAGCCGAGTCCTTCGATAATCCGCAAGACTTCCGGTGACTTGAGCAAGACCAGGCCGAACGCTTCGCGACCGGCCGACGGCAGCGTGCCGGTGATAGATTGGATCGCGCGTGTTTCGGTACTGTCAACGTCAACGACAGCGAGGCCGAAGTGTTTGGTCGAGCCAAGTAGCACTAGCGGCATTCTGAATTCAACAGCGTAGCCATCGGGCGTCTCTGTCATGAAACCCTGGACTCGATTTTCGGCGACGCCTTGAATCGCATAGCGCCAGTCGTCATCCATGGTATAGGCCGTCGTTACCCCAGGCTCTGTCATCGTAATGACGAGATTTTTGATCTCGCCGGTCTGGCCGGTAAACGTAATGCGAATATGATCGGAGAGATCGAGACGAAGGATGTTGCGGTCACGAAATACCAACTTGTCGTCTTTCACCTGTATCAATGCATAGACTTGGTCGTTGTGTTCGCCAAGCACTAAATGAAATTGATTAGGTCCGGCGGCGCTGCTGCCGGCTGGCTCTTGAGAGCCGAAGCTGACGTTGTAATCGAGTACCTCCGCCCAATCATTATTCTTGCCGTCGATACGGATGAGTGTGGTTAGGGGGTGGGCGTAAAGTTGCTCGTAGCCTTCAGGCGAGAGCGGCAGTTCGTAGAACAGGTCGGGTCGGCCATTGAGTAATGTCGAAATGCCCTCGGCAGTCAGTAGCTGGGCATTGGCCTGACCATCGACCAAAAAACCTTCCATTTCTTTCAGATACAAATAGCTGAACCAGGGAATGATCACCAGCGCCATGCTCATCAAGAAAAATAGTTTTGTCGCCAGCCTTGGCCCGCGGAATACTGTCACCGTCATCTCTGGTCTCTCACGAATTCACACAGCACGGTGGCTATTTTGCAGACCAGCGATAGCCGAAGCCATACTCGCTTTTGATGCAATTAAATTCAGGATCAATGTTTTCGAACTTCTTGCGGATATTGCGCATATGCGTATTGATCGTGTTGTTGGTAACCAGGCTCTGCATTGTCGCATTCATCAATGTATCGTACGACACGGCGTGACCCGGAACTCGAACGAGTTTGGCGAGCATTCGAAATTCAGTGCCTGAAAGATTGATGAGCTGATCTTTCCAGGACACGAGGAGCGCTTCCTGGTCAATAGACATGTCGCCGACCATCTTCGCGGTGGAAGAGCCCTGGCTCGATTGCCCCCTGGCTTCGTGGATGCGAAGTAGCGAGCTGATGCGCTCTGCAAGATAGTCCAAGGAGATAGGTTTCGGCAAATAGTCCCATGCGCCAAGGCGTAGGCCACTGATTTTATCGATTTCGTCGATTCTTTCGGTCAGGAAGATGACGGGTAATGACGCTGATCGCGAGAGCAGGTCGCGGCAAATTTCAAAGCCGGCATCCACTTCATCACCAAGGATGATGTCGAGGATGGCAAGATCGGGTAGCTCGCGCTCAAAGCCGCTTAAGGCTTCTCGCCGGTTGCTGTATGCCGTGACCTCGTAGCCTTTTTTGGTGATGGCATCGACATAATTGCTGCGTTGGTCAGGATCATCCTCGACTATGACGATGCGCTTGGCCATGAGTGTTCCTTAAAGTAGATGTTATTCGCATTGTATGACATCAAAATCAGGAAGTATTTCCCTGATTGTCTCCGTTGCCCCGAAGTTCGAGTGAAACAGGGTTGATTCTCGTGATTAGCCAGGAATTGTTCAGGTGACTGCGCGGCGTGCGTTCACCGCTTCTCCATGATATTCGGCCGGTCTTTCATTTTTTCTTCCGCACTACTCAGTTCCTTTTGTGTTTGAATAGACGCCAGTAAGTCGAGGAGACTAGGCGTTATCGACTAATCATCACAATGTGAGAAGACGAGATATTCTATGAAAATATTTATTCCCATGTCAGATCAAATCGTCGATGAAAAAGGTGAGCTGTCAGCTGATTTGGTGCCTTTCAACCCGGATTTCCTTTCCCATCAAGGCAGCCCAGCCCAGGGTCGCCCCAGTAACTGGATCAACGACTCTGACTATGCGTCAGCCTGTCGTCGTTTGTTCGGCCAACAGGCTCAAGAATTGTCTCTGGCTTGAACCCTGAAATGTTGGGCTAAGGCGCGCAATTCGCGCACTTAAAGGTGCAACGCTCAACGTAGCTTTAATTTACGGCAGGGTAAATTGCCCCGACAAAAATGGCCCTCGCGAGCGCGAGGGCCATTTTCGTTTGTCGGGCTGTATCAACCCCTTGTGCGTTAGTTCCCACCGGTGTGAAGCTGTGGCTCAATGCCCGTGCGAGATTTTGATTGACATAATATGTCGAGAAGGTTCCAATCGGGCAATGAATATTCTCATTGATCCAGTTTATTGGGCAGTCGCTGGTGGCATCCTGATGCTAGCCGAACTCATAGTCCCCGGCGGCATCGTGTTTTTCTTGGGAGCAGCCTGCCTAACCGTCGCCGGCGCATTATGGCTCGGTTTAATCACGACCTGGGACGCCAGTCTGATCTTATTCTTCATGGCCTCGTTGGCGCTTATTTTCTTACTTCGCAGCCTGTTTTCACGTTTCGTTGAAGGCGACTTCACTGTCGCCAACACAGAAGAAATACTTGATGACGTTGACCAGGTTGTCAGCGTTATCGAAACGATCGGCCCAGGGCAACAAGCTGGTGCTGTCAACTTTCGTGGAATACGATGGCGAGCGCTGAGTGATGGTGCAAGAATATCGGTTGGCGAGAAGGTCAAAATTGTGGCCCGTGAAAATACCACCATCATCGTGATTCCCCTGGCGACACAAGAATCGCTGCGCACATAATATAAAAAAGGATTTACCTACGATGCTCGCAATACTGACATTTTTGCTTCTAGGTGTTGGCTTTATTATTTACAAGCTGATTTTGATTGTTCCTATGCGAGAGGCGTGTGTCATCGAACGCCTAGGCAAGTTCAAGCAGGTCATGGGCCCTGGATTTCACTTCCTGATTCCTTTTGTTGATCGCGTCGCCTATCGGCATGAAACCCGTGAGCAATGTTTGGAGATTCCACATCAGAGTTGTATTTCCCGCGACAACATCCAGATCGATGTTGACGGTCTGCTGTATATCAAAATGATGGATGCCTACAAGGCCAGCTACGGGATCGAAAACTTCTTGTTCGCGGCGCAAAACCTGGCGCAAACAACGGTCCGCTCAGAGGTCGGAAAGCTGTCTCTGACCGAAACATTTTCGGAACGCGAGCGCCTCAATGAGACCATTGTGAAAGAGATTGATCGAGCCTCTGAGCCCTGGGGTATCAAGGTAATGCGTTATGAGGTTATGAACATTACACCGTCAAACAATGTGATTGATGTGCTGGAAAAACAAATGGAAGCCGAGCGGCAGAAGCGAGCTGAGATTACCCTGGCCAATGCCGAGCGGGACTCTACCATCAACCTGTCAGAGGGTGAGCGCCAAGAGGCAATCAATATCTCAGAGGGGCGCCGCCAGAAGCGGATCAATGAAGCAGATGGGCGCGCCCAGGAAATATCGATACTGGCAACGGCGACCGCTGAAGGCATGAAAGCAATTGCTGATGCGATTGAGATGCCGGGTGGCGAACAGGCAATGAATGTGCGATTGGTGCAAAGTTATATTGATCGAGTTGCAGATCTGTTTAAACAGGCTGATGTTTCCATCGTGCCGTCTGAGTTGGCAAAAATGCAGGGATTTTTTGAAGGCATTGAAACTGTGTCAAAAACGGTTAACGCCTCGACGGACAGGAGCTAAATCATGGACCTATTTATCTTGGGAATATGGGCGACAATATTCCTGATTCTGATCGTTAAACTATTCCAGTCGATACGCCTGGTGTCCACGCAGACAGCGCATATTGTCGAACGCCTGGGTCAATATCATAAAACCCTGGATGCTGGCTTTCATGCCCTGATCCCATTTATTGACAAGGTGACCTTTGTGCAGGATCTGCGCGAGGAAGCGATTGATGTGCCACCCCAGGATTGCTTCACCGGCGATGAGGTTAAGGTGATCGTCGATGGCGTGATCTATATGTCGATCTGGGATCCGGTGAAGGCCAGTTACGGAATTGTAGATTATCGTAATGCGGCCGTGCAGCTGGCGAAAACCACCACGCGCTCGGTGATAGGCACTCTGGATCTTGATCGGACGTTTGAAGAACGGGACGTCATCAGCGCCAAGGTTGTCGAGGTGCTGGATCAGGCTGGCAAGGCTTGGGGGATCAGAGTACACCGATATGAAATTAAGAATATTACGCCACCTAGTACGGTGCGTGATGCGATGGAAAAGCAGGTTAGTGCCGAGCGTGAACGCCGTGCCATTATGGCAACGAGTGAGGGTGACAAACAGAGCCGCATCAATCGTTCCGAGGGCGTGAAGACTGAATTGATCAACGTCTCTGAAGGTGAGAGGCAGCGGCGAATCAATGAAGCGCAAGGCTATGGGCAGGAAATATTGTCGATTGCAGCAGCCACGGCAGAGTCAATACAAAAAGTGGCGGAGGTCGTCAACCGCCCAGGCGGTAGTGCTGCGCTGAAGTTGCAATTGAGTGAGCGGTATATCGAGGCTATCAAGGGCCTGGAAGACGCCAGGATCATCTTGCCGGCGAATATTATGGAGTACCGAGCCTGGCTTGGAAATCTTGAGCTCGACAGCCTGGTGGATAAGCCCGTTAAGGACAGAACCTAGTTGCTAGCGGCAGGTGCGCGAAATAAGTGCGGCTCGGAGGTGACAAAAGACCAACAGGAGTCGAGTCGTTTCGAAGTAAGTCTCGTTGGCTCAGCTGTGTATACTCAACGACGGGTATTTCTGCGACGACTGAGAGTTTTTGATAATGGTTAATTCTAGGGTTCTATCGATGCTGGCGGGCCTATCGCTGGCTTTAGCGCTGGCGAATGCGTCAGCGGCACAGATTGACACCGAGCGTCTGGTCGAGATGGTTAAGGTGCTTGCGTCCGATGAGTTTGAGGGACGTGCACCTGGTGGTCCCGGCGAGGCAAAAACGATCGCTTATCTCACTTCACGATTTGCGGCGCTGGGTTTGGTGCCGGGTGGTAAAGACGCTAGCTGGACTCAAGCGGTGCCTCTGAATCACACGCAAATTCAAGGCTTACCGAAGCTAGCTTTGCGCTATGGTGATCGCGAGCAATTATTGGTGCAGTCTATCGATATCGAGGTGAGTACCGTTCAGCCCATTGAACATCTCCAGATCGAAGCAGCGCCGGTCGTGTTTGTTGGCTTTGGCGTCAGTGCGCCAGAGAGAGATTGGGATGACTTTGGTGATATTGATCTCACCGGCAAGGTTGCGGTTTTTCTCGTTAACGATCCGGATTTCGCTGCGACTCAGAATGAGGCGGTAGCTGATCGATTCGGCGCTAAGCGTATGACTTATTACGGTCGTTGGACTTACAAGTTCGAGGAGGCTACGCGACGAGGAGCTATCGCCGCGCTGGTCATTCATGAAGATCAAGCCGCGGGCTACGGTTGGAATGTGGCAGCTTCCTCGCCGGGTGAAAATTATTCAATCGTGCCGGGTGAGGGTGCGCTAGCGCCGTTAGCATTGCAGGGTTGGCTGCAGGGTGAGGCCGCGGTGCAATTGTTTGCCGGTGCCGGACTAGATCTGGTGGAGCAGCGCCGGTTGGCGCGAAGCCCAAATTTTCGGGCATTTGAATTGCAGCATGTCAGCTTTAGCGCAGACCTGAAGGTGCATGTTGAGCGCATTGAAAGTCAGAACCTATTGGCCTTGCTGCCAGGGACGACCCACCCCGAGGAGACCATCATGGTGTCTTCTCACTGGGATGCCTACGGTCAGGGTGAGCCTGATGCTATGGGACGCACGGTTCGGCCCGGTGCCAATGACGACGCGCTCGGTACCGCGGGGGTTGTTGAATTGGCCCGTGTTCTCAAGTCTTCGGCACCCATGGCCCGCAGTGTCGTTTTCGCCGTGTGGACAGCAGAAGAGAGTGGGTTGCTGGGTTCTGCGGCCTATGCCGCAAATCCAATTTACCCAGTGGCGACCACGGTCGCGAATTTCACTCTGGATATACTCCAAACCGCGGGCCTGGCACGTGATGTGATTCTAATCGGCGAAGGTCAGAGTGACTTGGAAGATGACCTGTGGCGAGCCGCGGCAGCTCAAGGCAGGGTGCTGACTCCCGAGAGCTTGCCGGAGAATGGTCTATTTTTTCGAGCCGACCATTTTTCCATGGCACGCCAGGGTGTGCCGGTACTGTTGTTGATGGGTATTGCCGGCGGTGCAGATTTGATTGATGGCGGACGTGCCGCCGGTGATCAGTGGATCAAGGACTATATTGGCCATTGTTACCATCAGACCTGTGATGCTTGGAGTCCCGCCTGGGACCTGCGTGGAGCTGCCCAGGATATCGCGCTATACCAGCTGATCATTGAAGACCTGGGCAATTCGCGCCGTTGGCCGCAGTGGCGCCCGGGTTCTGAGTTTAAAGCCATTCGCGCGATCACAGCCGATCAGCGACGGTAGCTGCGGCCAGCTATGGCACCCACCCTAGGTCACGGTTAATGTGAGTCGAGGTGAGTTGAGGTGACGTTAAGATGACAATCAATAATAAGAGGTAGATGTGATGACTGTAGAATTGACGATGTTGGTCTTCAGCGTAGGCTTGCTGTTAGTGATCTTGTTGATGCAGGGTACGTTTGGCGTACTTTCGAATGGGTTGGCCGCTCAGGCCGGGCCTCGAGATCGCTTGCCAGAGCCCAGCATTGTGCATGCGAGAGTGACCCGCCTGCGAGCAAATATGATTGAAAATTTACTGTTGTTTGCGCCGATTGTGCTGGTTGCTCATGTCATCGGCGTTTCCAACGAAATCACTATTTTGGGTGCTCAACTGTTCTTCGGTGCACGCCTTGCACATGCCGTTATATACATGGTGGGCTTGCCTTGGATTCGTCCCGCCGCGTTTGCTGTGGCTCTGGCGGGTACCCTGATGATCGCGAGTCAGTTGTTTGGCTAACGCTAGTGTTCAGTTGGCCAAGGTGTTATTCAGCAAGCTGAAAGGGATGACAAAATGCTGAGGTCAGCAGATCCTCAGACTGCCACGGCAGCCTATATTGACAGCCTCGGCGCCGATGCGCTGGCGCAGGCGGCGGCCTATACACTGGGTAATCACTGGTTGTTGCTGGTCAGTTTATTGGTTGCTGGTGTTAATTGCTGGTTGTTTGTTCGTCTAGATATTTTGGGGCGACTCAATCACCTGCTCGCTCCGAGAATGCGTGCGTTGAGAGTATTTCTCGTCTGTGGCACCTACTTCCTTGTGACGTCGATTGTGACCATGCCTTTAGCAATTTATGCGGGCTGGTGGCGGGAGGCGGACTACAATCGCACTAGTCAGTTGTTCGGTGACTTTCTCAGTCAAACGCTGCTCGGTACGGCTATCTCCGCCGTACTAGGTGGGCTGTTTTTTCTATTGCTCTATGAGCTGATGCGCCGAGTGGGTCAGCGCTGGTGGGTTTGGTCCGGGGTGATGACGGCGCTGGCATTGTCGATCCTGTTGCTGATTTCCCCCATTCTGATTGAGCCATTATTTAACCAGTATCAGCCCGTGCCGGCGGGCCAGGTGCAAGACGAATTGCGCAAATTAGCAACTCGTGCGCAAATCCCTGTCGATCGTATTTTTACTTATGATGGATCTCGCCAATCGAATAACTTCACTGCTAATGTTTCCGGCGTCGGCTCGTCGGCGAGAATCGCGATCTCCGATGTTGCCTTGAGCAGCGCCACGCTGGACGAGGTTAAAGCGGTAACGGCACATGAAGTGGGTCATTTTGTCCTGGGCCATATCTGGTACATCGTGGGCTTGTATGCGCTGTTGGCGATTATGTTTTTCTTTATCAGTGCGCGGTCATTTGGATTGTTCGCGCGCCTATTTGGCTTGCAAGCGCCGCTTGAGAGCGCCGTCGGATTACCGGTGCTGATGTTCATCATCTCGCTGCTTGGTTTTCTGGGAGAGCCAGTTATCAATAGTCTGATTCGCACTAACGAGCTAGCAGCGGATCGCTATTCTTTGGAGGCGGTAGGACTGCCTGATGCCATGGCCGGGGCGCTGGTGAAGACAGCAGAGTATCGTGATCCAAGGCCTCATCCCCTGCAGGAGTTTTTGTTTTATACCCACCCATCTGTCGAGCGGCGAGTGTTAATGGCAATGCAGTGGAAGGCAGAGCATGGTGGCTGAAGCGGCGGCCATGAACTAAGCATTGATAGTGCCTACTCTGCGTCGAGTTAATAGCAGCCGATAGTTCGCTGGGCAATCTGCCGGAACTTCACGCTTTACTGCAGGTTAATTGTCGAAGAGATTTTGATTTCGATAATGGGCTTCTATTTTGCGTGTCGAATTGCCTCAAATTATCAAAAATCATATCCCATGCCCCCGTTGGAAACATTATTCGGTTCGATGCCTGAGCGTCGCTGTTGACGGTATTTTTGCGTTAATCGATTTGATGTTGACAGCAAAAATCGCGTTTAAGGTTGAATCGCCTTTGTTATTAAGGTTATGGTGAATCGAGGGATAGTAGCCCCTAAGCTGAAGTGATAGCCAAAATAATATCGCTCATGGCTTCAGTGTAAGGCTGAAATAACAAGATTGCGTCGATCGAGGTTTGCTATAGATGAAGAGGATCGCTGTTGTAGGCGCAGGTGTGTCAGGTCTGACAACAGCCTATCGTCTGGCGGATAAGTTCGATGTTACCTTGTTTGAAAAAGCCAGTTATTTGGGTGGGCACGTGCACACTCATCAGCTTGAAATAGACGGTCAAAAAAGAGCGATAGATAGCGGGTTTATTGTTTATAACGACCGTACTTACCCACAGTTCATGGCATTACTCAAAGAGCTTGGCTGCGATGGCGAGCCGACGGAAATGAGCTTCAGCCTCAAGCGCAAAAACTTGGAATATAATGGCCATAGTCTTAAGACCTTGTTTGCGCAGAAGTCTAATTTGTTCCGGCCTAAGTTTTGGCAGATGCTTCGGGATATTTTGAAATTTAATGAAGCTGCCCGCCAGTTAGACGCCGACAATATAGAAACCCTTATCCAATTTTGTCGGCGACAACGCTTTGGTGAGGCGTTCATTTTCGATTACTTGGTACCAATGGCGGCTGCTATTTGGTCGACTGGTGATGATGAAATACTCGCGTTTCCAATGGGCATGTTGTGTCAGTTCTTCAACCATCACGGATTATTGGACGTCAAAAATCGACCGCAATGGTATGTGGTCAAAGGTGGGTCAAACCAATATATTAAGGCCATGCGCCATCGTTTAGGTCGCGTTCGCTTGGCTAGTACGGTGACTTTGATAGCGCGCAGTTCTCATGGCGTTTTGGTAACTGCGGGGACGCAGACTGAAATGTTTGATGAGGTTGTCATGGCTTGTCACTCGGGTCAGGCATTAACAATTTTGGCTGATGCATCAACGGCAGAGCGTGAGGTGCTTGGTGCAATTCGCTATTCTAAAAATGAGGTCTTGCTGCACCAGGATGCGACCGTCATGCCGCGCCGGTTAGCTGCCTGGGCAAGCTGGAATTACCATGCCCAGGCCGATTCGAAGAAGGCCAGTCTGACTTACTACATGAACAGACTGCAAAATTTTGAGTCTTCTCAACCAGTTCTAGTGACACTTAATGACACGGGTAATGTCGACGCAAATCTCGTGCTCAAGCGTCTGCAGTATGAACATCCAGTTTTTGATGTCGCAATGTTGGCTGCACAGCGACGTCATTCGGAAATTTCCGGGGTCAATCGTACGTATTATTGCGGCGCATACTGGCGCTATGGTTTTCACGAGGATGGCGTGGTCAGTGCGCTACGCGTGGCAAGCGAGTTGGCGGCCAAGTATGATTGATGCGGCGATCTATGAAGGTCAATTAAATCACGCCCGTAATGCGCCGACATCACATCAGTTTGAATATCAGATCGCGAATTTATATTGTGATTTAGATTTGATTCCCATGCTTTGCCAGCGCTCCAAATTATTGTCGTATGAAGGTTTTAATTGGGTAAGTTTTCATCGGCAAGACTACCTGCCATCCCACCGAACCCTTCAAGAAGAGGTCGTTCATCAAATAGAACAGAGTGTCGGTGTCGTCTTTTCAGGGAAAATTTGTTTGCTTGCTAATTGGCGGTCCTTCGGTCTGATCATGAACCCAATTAGTCTGTTTTATTGCTATGACGATGAGGAGCTGCGCCATGTTGTCGTGGAAGTTCATAACACGCCGTGGAATGATCGACATGTTTATGTCGTATCACTTAATAGCGGTATGACGTCACAAAAACAATTTCATGTTTCGCCATTTATGCCAATGGATACACAATACCACTGGCTTTTGCCAACCCCGGGGGAGTTTTGCACGGTAAATATTTCCATTAGCCGCGCTGGAAAAGCAATATTTGGTGCCGGTTTTAGGCTTCGAGCCCGATCGTTTACGACAAAAAACCTGAGAAAATATTGTTTGAACTACCCGTTTCAAGCAGTTCAAGTCATGTATAGGATTTACTGGCAGGCATTGATGCTCTATCTAAAGAGGATGCCGATTTATACCCATCCCGACCGAGGTAGAAATACAAAAAAATGATAATAAAAAGTGAAAATGACGGCAACGAGATGGGTAAGATTCCGATGCAGCCAAGTTTTTGGCGGCAACGCATAGTGATGGCTTTTTCAAAAATCACTGTCGGTCGGTTAAAGCTTTATGAAGCTGACGAGTTGCTTCTGGATGTGGGGAGCGCGCCGTGTTCTGAAGCCGTCACCGTCAATATCAAATCGGTCAACGCCTACCAATCGATGGCCCTGGGAGGATCCTTGGGTGCAGCAGAGGCTTACATGGATGGCCTTTGGGATTGTGACGACCTACTAGCAGTTTTGATACTTTTTTTAAAAAACAGACAGGTTCTCGGCACCCTAAACGGCGGTTGGTCAATCTTGAAAAAACCGTTAGCGCGAATTCAGCATTGGCTTAATCGCGATACGGTGGCGCAGAGTAAGCGCAATATTGCCGCCCATTATGATCTAGGTAACTCGTTCTTCGAGCAGTTTCTAGATGAGACAATGATGTACTCTTCTGGTTATTTTCGTGCCTCGCATCAATCTATGCATAAGGCGTCAGAGCAAAAGATGGATTTGATTTGTCAGAAAATGAAACTTCGTCCATCGGATCATATTTTAGAGATCGGTACTGGCTGGGGCGGTTTCGCCTGTTTTGCAGCTCGCAACTATGGGTGTCAGGTGACCACCACAACCATCTCTGAGGCGCAATATGAGAAAGCTCAAGAGCGTGTGGCTGCCAAAGGTCTTCAGGATCGCGTCACTTTGCTCAGGTCGGACTATCGAGATCTTGAAGGCCAATTCGATAAAATTGTTTCTATAGAGATGATTGAAGCCGTCGGTTTGGCATATTTACCTCAATTTTTTCAAACCTGCGCGGGTCTACTTAAACCTGGTGGGAGTATGCTAATTCAAGCGATTACGATTGCCGAGGAGCAGTTTGATTCTGCGAAACGATCGGTGGATTTCATTCAGCGCTATATTTTTCCGGGGGGCGCGCTGGCGAGTGTCAAAGAATTAGTTGAAGTGAGTGCCTCCAAGCAAGCGGGGTTCAGGCTATATGCGCTTGAAGACTTGACGCCCCATTATGCGCTAACGCTAGCAAAATGGCGCGAAGCTTTCGAAGATAATCTGAGTCAAATTCGGCTATTAGGTTTGTCTGAAACGTTCCTTAGGATGTGGCGATATTACTTTTGCTATTGCGAAGCAGGATTTAGTCAGCGGGCCATTGGGTGCGTTCATATGCAGTTGCATTTACCAGCATTTAAGTTAGAGGTCCCCGCGCATGATTAAGTTAGTCGATTTGGCAGAGCGTGGTTGGATTCCAGATAGGCTGCTGCGAGTAGGTATGCGCCGTTTACTAATTAAAAGATTACAGCAGGACCAGTCGAACGCAACTGAGTCGGGTAAATTAAATTTTGTCGATCAGATGGCCGCGTCACCATTGGCGGTGGCAACGACTGATGCAAATCATCAGCATTATGAAGTGCCTACAGAGGTATTTCAGAATATGTTGGGGCCACATCTGAAATACAGTTGCGCATTTTACGAGGATAGTGCCACAAGCCTCGCTGATGCGGAGTTGGCTATGTTGAAGCTGACGGCTGAACGTGCTCAGTTGCGGTCTGGGCAACAAATCTTGGAGTTGGGTTGCGGTTGGGGTTCTTTTACGCTGTTTATGGCAGCAGAATACCCCGACAGCCATATTACGGCCGTCAGTAATTCTCATTCTCAACGGTTATATATTGAGGCTCAGGCCGTTCGCCGCGGACTGACGAATATCACGGTAATTACTATAGATATGAATAATTTCGCGCCTGTAGAAAAATTTGATCGCGTCGTGTCGATCGAAATGTTCGAGCACATGAGAAACTATAAACTATTGTTTCATAGGATATCTCAATGGCTGAGTGCCGATGGCTTATTGTTTTTTCATATCTTCTGCCATCGCGATCAGCCTTATTTCTTTGAAGACGACTCTGAAGAAGACTGGATGGCCCGAAACTTTTTCACGGGTGGCTTGATGCCCTCTTTGGATTTGCCACAAAAGTTTGAGGGCGAGCTGCGACAGCAACGTTGCTGGGTGGTTAATGGTCGGCACTATGCACGGACTTGTGCCGCTTGGTTGCGAAATTTGGACAACAACAAAACAGAAATATTCAAGATTCTAGACGCCTCGGAAAACCCAGATCCGGCTCAAATTCTATGGCAGCGGTGGCGTATGTTCGTGATGGCCTGTGAGGAGATGTTTGCTTATGAAGGTGGCGAGACATGGATGGTAGGTCATTTTTTGTTTGAGAAGGTCGATGGCGAGAAACGCGAAGCAGGAAAAGGATAGAGATCGGTTGTCATGGTAGTTCTGAGGTGAGTTAGCGCGGGCTTGGCGAATGCCACGTCCCCCTGGAGCGCACATGTGCTATCTCAGGTGTGGCACTTACCGACATCTTAGGCGGCATAATTTATCGATGTAAGTAAAATAAAAAATGCTAAGAAGTATCAAGAAATTATCATTAGGTTGATTGTTGAGATTTGGTCAGCCGCTAGATGTTGCTGTTGATAAGGGTGTTAGAAGCCGAAGGAATTGGTGTGCTTGTTGTGTGCGTGCAGTCTCCAGGCTGTCGATGGATGGCTAACGGCTCGTAATCGATGGTGATCAGTGGTCGGGATGGGAGGATTTGAACCTCCGACCCCTGCCTCCCGAAGGCAGTGCTCTACCAGGCTGAGCCACATCCCGACTAAGTCAAAATGGTAAGCCAGTTAGGCGTAAAAGTCACAGGCTGACGTCAACGTGGCGGCGCTTACCATGATCTGAAGGCAGCTTTGGGCTAGTAGCTTCGGGCCACTGAAAACTGGGCTAGGTTTTGCATCGCAGCGGTGTAATCGGAAGCGGGTAGGTACGCCAGGCAGTCAACGGCCTTGGCAATTTCTGCGTGAGCCATATCACTGGTGTATTCTAAGCCGCCGGTGACTTTTACCGTTGCCAGTAATTGATCCAGGTCCGAGACGTCGCCATTGAGGATGGCGTTGCGGATAAATTGGCGTTGCCCAGCATCGCCGTTGCGCATGGCGATAATCAGGGGTAGCGTGACTTTGCCCTCGGCGAAGTCGTCACCGACGTTTTTGCCGAGGTCTGCGGTGGTCCCTTCGTAATCGAGGATGTCGTCAATCAGCTGGAACGCCAGGCCCAGATGTAGGCCATAACCTCGCAGGGCCTGCTCTTGAGCTTGATTTGCGCCGGCGATAACTGCGCCCGCGTGTGAAGCGGCTTCAAATAGCATGGCGGTCTTACGACGAATGACCTGTAAGTAGCTGGCTTCGGTGGTGTCTGGATTGCGGATATTGCCGAGTTGCTGAACTTCACCTTCAGCGATGGTGTTAGTGGCCCTCGACAGAATTTCCATGACGCGCATGTTGCCGATATCGACCATCATCTCAAAAGCCCGGGAATGGAGGAAATCTCCGACCAGTACGCTGGCTGGGTTCCCCCAAGTGGCATTAACAGTCTTGCGGCCGCGTCGCAGGTCAGACGCGTCAACAACGTCATCGTGCAGTAACATCGCGGTGTGCAGAAATTCGATGACGGTTGCCAGGTGAATATGTTTGTCCGCTTGGTAGCCGCAGGCATTGGCGGCTAATAGAACGAGCAGCGGCCGCAGGCGCTTGCCCCCGGCCTCAATCAGATACGTGGATATTTCTTCCACCAGGGGTACATCGGACCCAAGGCTGCTTGTGATCAATTGATCCACGGCGCTGAAGTCGGAATTCACGACATTATAGAACGGATAATTCATGTGACGCTCGGTGGGACGCACATGCGCCAGAAGAATGAGAATGCTAGGGATGGTCGGCGCACGTGTCAAGAGATGGGTCATGAGAAAAAGAGCTGATTCCGCGCTTGATTGGTGCGGGAACTTACCGTAGAATTGCGCACCCTGAATCGGGACCTATTGGCAATCAGGTATAGCGCGCTGCCAGGTTAATGTTGCTGGGTTTCAACCTTCAAATAGATAGAGTGAATTATCATGTACGCTGTAATTAAAAGTGGCGGTAAGCAGCATCGTGTCGAACCCGGTGAAGTGCTTAAGTTGGAAAAGCTAAAAGTCGAAGCTGGTGGTACGATTAATTTTGATGAGGTCATGCTGATTGGTAATGATTCGAAAGTCACTGTCGGCGCGCCCTTTGTGGTCGGTGGCAAGGTGACGGCAGAAGTCATTTCTCACGGTCGTGGCAAGAAAATCACCATCCTCAAGATGCGTCGTCGTAAGCATTATCGACGTCAGGCTGGCCACAGACAGCATTTTACCGAGATCAAGATTACCGATATCACTGGAGGCTAGACAATGGCGCATAAAAAAGCAGGCGGCAGTACACGTAACGGCCGCGATTCGGAAAGCAAACGCCTTGGTGTCAAAATATTCGGTGGTCAAGTCGCCGGTGCTGGCAGTATCATCATTCGCCAGCGTGGCACCAGATTCCACCCGGGATTGAATGTTGGGTGTGGAAAGGATCATACTCTGTTCGCTAAGGCTGATGGGGTTGTCACCTTTACAGTCAAAGGCCCGAAGCAGCGTAAGTATGTCAATGTGGTGGCAGAGGCTTAACATTGATTGATTGAAAAACAAGCCCTGTCAGTGACGGGGCTTTTTTTTGCCCTTACCTTTTTTGCCCCTGTCATGTTATTAATCATGGTGGTAGCCATGACATTAGCCAGGATGTGAGTCAGGGCCGCATAGGCGCTGGTGCACTTAGGAATAAGAGACTCAACTGGAATTTAGAGACTCAACATGAAATTTGTAGATGAAGCGAGTATCAAGGTCGAAGCGGGTAAGGGTGGTGATGGTTGCCTGAGTTTTCGTCGAGAAAAATATATCGCCCATGGCGGTCCCGATGGTGGTGACGGCGGTGATGGCGGTTCAGTCTATCTGCGCGGCGACGCGGCCCTGAATACCTTGGTTGATTACCGATTCAAGCCCCGCTGCAAGGCCCCGAAAGGCGAGCACGGCAAAGGTTCAGACAGAAAAGGTGCCAAGGGCGACGACGTTTATCTGCGGGTGCCTTTGGGTACCAGTGTGTTTGACGACGACACGGATGAATACCTGGGCGATATCAGTCGCGCCGATGAGGTGATGCTGGTAGGTCAGGCAGGTTTTCATGGTCTGGGTAATGCGCGCTTCAAGTCCAGTACTAATCGCGCTCCCAGACAAACCTCCAAGGGCCAGCCAGGTGAGATAAGGAACCTGCGACTGGAGCTGCGGCTGATTGCCGACGTGGGCTTGTTGGGTCTGCCGAACGCGGGTAAATCGACGTTAATTAGCGCCGTATCAGCGGCCCGGCCGAAGATCGCCGATTATCCATTTACGACCTTGGTGCCAAATCTTGGAGTCGTTCGACTAGGTGAGGACGAAAGTTTTGTGATTGCGGATATTCCGGGTCTCATTGAGGGTGCTGCAGACGGCGCGGGCCTGGGCGTGCAGTTTCTCAAGCATTTAGCACGAACCCGGGTGCTTTTGCACCTGCTAGACATCTCACCGATCGACAATAGTGATCCGGTGGAAAATTTTCACGTGATTGAGCGCGAGCTTGCCAACTATAGCG
>JABBAY010000165.1 GCA_018607725.1 K189A clade bacterium | reverse complement strand
CGCGACCAGACCCAATGGCAGGCGGCTGAGACAGACCCGGTTTAACACTTGATCTCACCCCAGTGACCTGTTCTAGTTGAGCCTATTAACACGGTTTTCAGCCTTGGCGAAAGCCACGAATTCAGATACCAAGGAGCGCAACACATGCCAATCACTATCGGGGTCAAAGCCCTGGTCGCGGCCGCCGAAAAGGCAATTAAGACTCTCTCGCTGGACGAGGCGAACGCTCTGTTAACCGACGACAACACGGTGTTTGTGGATATCCGTGATATCCGCGAGTTGCATCGAGAAGGCAAAATTGCTGGTGCCATTCACGCGCCTCGAGGCATGCTCGAATTCTGGGTCGATCCAGACAGCCCCTACCATCGCGAGGTGTTCGCACAGGACAAAACCTACGTGTTGTACTGCGCATCTGCCTGGCGTTCCGCGCTGGCAGCGCAAACCCTGCAGCACATGGGCATGGACAATGTCTGCCATATTGCTGGGGGCTTTACCGCATGGCAGGCCGCAGCCTTGGCCATCGAACCCGTGGCCGCCAAAGTACCCTAAATACGCGAGCGCAGCCTGACGTGCGCCGCCCCGAACATTAACCCAAGGTGATCTGCTGATGCATAACAACCTCGACTGGCAGTGCCCCTACCCTTCCGCCCGGTCGCCGGTATTTGCCGCCAATGTGGTGGCGACATCACAACCCTTGGCGACTCAGGCTGGCCTGCGTGCGCTGCAAGCCGGTGGTAATGCTGTCGACGCCGCGCTCGCCAGCGCCATCACCTTAACGGTGGTAGAGCCGAACAATAACGGCATTGGCAGTGATGCTTTCGCCATCATCTGGGATGGCAGCCAGCTCCACGGGTTGAATGCCTCGGGTAGATCACCCGCTGCCTGGTCGCCGGAGCGCTTCCAAGGCCAGGCAAAAATGCCAACCTTGGGCTGGGACTCAGTGACCGTACCCGGCGCCGTCAGCGCCTGGGTCGCCATGTCAGGCAAGTTTGGCAAGCTGCCCTTCGCCCAGTTGTTTGAAGAGGCCATCCGCTATGCCCGCCACGGTTATCAAGTGGGGCCCAAAACAGCTTATTACTGGCAAGCTGCCCCGGGCCGCTTTCGAGACTATCCAGATTTTCTCGCAACCTTCTGCCCCAATGGCCGCGCGCCGCTGACCGGCGAACGGGTTTATCTATTGGACCATGCCAACAGCTTAGAGAAAATTGCTCGCAGTCACGGCCAGGCCTTCTACCAAGGCGAGCTTGCCGAGGCAATGGTGAATGCCGCCAAACAAGCCGGCGGCGCCCTGACCCTGGACGACCTGGAGAATCATCGCGCTGATTGGGTCGGCACTATCGAACAGTCTTTTGCCGGCACACAATTACATGAAATACCGCCTAATGGCCAAGGCCTGCTGGCCCTGATCGCCCTGGGCATTTGTCAGCACCTGCAACTGGCGCAATATGGCGTTGATAGCGCTGAATCGGTGCACCTTCAAATTGAGGCCTGTCGTATTGCCTATGCCGAGGTTGAACGCCACCTGGCAGACATCAGCGCCATGCGGATCACGCCGGCGCAACTACTGGACCCCATTTACCTGCGCCAGCGCGCGAGTGAAATCCGCCTGGACTACGCGAATTTAAAGCCTACCGCACTCGGCGCAGCACCAGACACGGTGTATCTCAGCACCGCTGACGCCGACGGCATGATGGTGTCGATGATCCAGTCTAATTTTCGCGGTTTCGGAGCCGGCATTGTGCCACCCGGCACCGGCATCAGCCTGCAAAATCGCGGCTCTGGATTTACCCTGGAGCCAGGCCATCCCAATCAAGTCGGCGGCGGCAAGCGTCCATACCATACGATTATTCCAGGCTTTGTGATGGCCGCCGGCAAGCCACTGATGAGCTTCGGCGTCATGGGTGGCCATATGCAGGGCCAGGGGCATCTGCAAATGATGGTTCGAGTGATGCTCCACGGCCAGAATCCTCAGGCGGCCTCCGATGCGCCCCGCTGGCACTTGCAGGAAGACGGCAGCGTTTGTCTCGAGGCGGGCTTCGATCCTGGGGTGACTCGCCAATTGCAAGACCAGGGTCATCCGATACTGTTAGATAACCCGGAACATGTCTTTGGTGGGGCACAACTGATCTACAAACTCGACCATGGCTACTGCGCGGCTTCTGACCATCGCAAAGAAGGCCTGGCCGCAGGCTTCTGAACCGCCATCAACAGGCCGGCCCAGAGATCAATCGACTAAGCATCGAGCTTGAGTGAGGTGTTGATATCTATCCCGACAATCCGATTGCGGCCGTCGGCCTTGGCCTCGTATAGTGCCTCATCCGCACGAGCAATCAGTTGCCGAATATCCGTGATGGTTTCATTCGGCATACCACTGGCGACGCCAATGCTGATCGTGACCTTAACCACCTGACCATCCACAACCAACTTTCGGTTGGCCACAGCATCTCTGACCCGCTCCGCATAAATCGTGGCATTATCATGGCGAATATACGGCATGATGACGATAAATTCGTCACCACCATAACGTGCCACGACATCTGAGGGACGATTGAATAATTCATCGATACATTCGGCTACAGAATGCAGGCAAGCATCACCAGCCAAATGACCCAAGTTGTCATTCACCCATTTGAAATTATCTATATCCAATAACATCATTGTCATCGGATATTGCTGCCGGACTGCGCGCCGCCATTCCTGAACCGCGATATCATCAAAATATCGACGATTTTTTATGCGCGTAACCGCATCAATGGTATTCAGATCCTTGAGGATCACATTAGCCTCTGACAACTTTTCGAGGGTTAAGCGCAACTCTTCGGTGCGCTCATCAACCTGCTTCTCCAACTGGGTTTTTAACACGACCTGTTGATCCAGCAGGCGACGATTTTGCAACGCCATGGTCGCCAGCGAGGCCAGCGACTCGATAAACGGCACAATCTCCGGTGGAAACCCAACTTCCTGATTATTGGAAGCCCTGGCATTCAACAGCTGTAACACGCCCATGGGACGCTCACTCTGGCTGGTCAAAGGTACAGTCAACACAGACTGAGTGTTATCGAGGTGTGTCGAGCTCACTGCCGAGCCGAGCGCGTCAGAATAGACTGTCTTTGCTTGATGTACTGCCCGGGCGGCAGCAGTCTCGAGATTCAGTGAACCATCACGCCGATGCAGCAGCAATTCAGGGAAAAGCCCCTCGTTATCACCCGTAAAGCTCTTCAGAGTGTCATGCAGCGTCTCGTTCACGACGACCGCAACTTCCAGGGTGTCTAACTCGGTGCGCAAATAAAGACAGCCTGCATCCGCACTCGCCATTATCTTGGCTTCCCGAAGAATCTGCGCCAGCAGGTCATTGATGTCTTTTTCCTCAGACAACGCACTGCCAATGGCGATAAGCCGACGATAAGCATTAATGTCTAATTCCACGGCCTAACCCACAAGTTTTTGTTTCGGTGATCTTTTACCACGCGAGATTCGTGCCAGCAATTCAACGCCGCCTAAATAATATATTTTAGATTAAATAAAGCCCGCTTATTATTGTTTTTATTGAGAATATTGTATTTATGAAAACGATGCGGGAAACCGGCACTAAGCGGTGGCGTACCCTAGCCGGGCATAATGTGACCTGCTGAGTCAGCCTTTCGACGGCGCATACGCACGGGTCGGCCACCCCCTGCCCGACCCAGCCCACGACTCTATCGGCTCTATCGGCGCTATTGGCTGGCGTTACGGAAACTACCGGTCGAGGAAGACCAGGCTAACCGCCGGCACGTACGTAATGATTAGCAGCGCAATAATCAAGACTGCCATAAAGGGTAGCGTCGCTCGATACAGCTCGGTGATCGAGCGCTTAAACCGATAACTGGCAATAAAAAGATTCATACCTATGGGTGGCGTGAAGTAGCCAATCTGCATATTCGCCAGAAAGATAATGCCCAGGTGCACCGGGTCGACGCCGAAACCAATAGCCATCGGCACGATCAAGGGAATCATGATCACCAGCGCTGAGAAAATATCCAGGATGGCACCCAACACCAACAGCACGATATTGAGTAAAATCAGGAAGGTCAACTTATCGCTAACGAAGGTCTGGATCCACGCGAATAGCGCTTGAGGTACTTCGGAATCAATCAGGAAATTGGTGAACGCCAGCGACACGCCCAAAATCAGCAGGATACCGCCCACCATAATCATGGACTCGCGAATGATTTTCGGTAGCGACTTGACCTTCACCTCGCCATGTATGACCACCTCCACCAGCAGCACATAAAACGCCGTGACCGCCGCCGCCTCGGAGACCGCAAAATAGCCCGAGTAGATGCCACCCAGCACCAGAATCGGCATAGGAATCTCCCACCGCGATGCTTTGACCGCAGCCAGTGCATCAGCCCGAGTGTAGCTACCCCGCACGATCGGCGCACCTCGAGTCACCCAGATACTGTATCCGGTGAGCAAGACAATCATCAGCAGCGCCGGTAAAGTACCAGCGATAAACAGCTCCTGAATCGTAAAGGGCACGGGCAGATCCATCTGTTGGACAATCACCCCGTAGATAATCAGTGGTAAAGAAGGTGCCAGCAACAAGCCCAGACTACCGGATGTGGTCACCAATCCGAGGCTGAATTTTTCCGGATAACCGGCTTGCACCAACGCGGGCAGCAGCAGCGCGCCGACCGCAACAATGGTGACACCAGAGGCGCCGGTAAATGCGGTAAAAAACGCACAGGTGACAAACGCCACGACCGCCAGGCCACCAGGCAACCAGCCCAAAAAAACCTGGGTCAGATGCACCAGACGAAAGGACAGCTTACTTTCCGCGAGGACATACCCGGCAAAGGTGAACAAGGGCAATGCCAGCAACAAAGGCGTATCAATGAGGCGATAGATCTCGATGGGAATGACGGTCAAAGGAATTTCTGCGGTATAAAATCCCAGCATCGAACCCGCGAGAATCACGACAAATAAAGGCGCGCCTAGTAAGGCAGCCAAGCCGACCAGAAACCCCAGCAGCGATGACATCAGTGGTCACCCTTCAGCACGAGCATCCCGTTCTTAACCACCAGCACGAAAAACCGCAGGCTCATCACCGCAAAACCCAGGGGCAATATAATTTGGCAGACCCAATTGGGTACGCTGGCAAACGCAATGGTCTGGTCTTCATATTCGAACAAGACAAACTCTAGTGAAAACCAGGCCACCACCGCGCAGACGATCGCAGCAATCAGCAGGGTTAGCATCGACAGGCCAGACCGCCAGCGCAGGGGCATAAAGCGCGACACCGCATCAATGCTGATATGATTATTGTCTCGAGTCGCCACCATGGCGCCCAGCATGGCAATCCACAACACCAGCACGCGCGAAAAAGACTCGGCCCAGAGCATGCCTGAGTCAAAGCCATTGCGCAGGATGATCTGCAACAGCGCGATGCACAGCATGGCGAGCAAGGAAAACACCAGCAGTGCGTCTTCGGTCAGATGAACCCAGCGAAATAGTTTCATTGCAATGGCGCCTATTGCGCTGCGCTGGACTGATCCAACTGGCGATACTCGCGCAAATGTTGCTGGAATATATCAAGACTGGCTTGGCTGATACCATCACCACTGATTTCAATGACAGACTGGTCAGCTTGGGCGCGCCAAGCCAGCAACTGTTTGGCACTCGGCTCAACCTCTTGAATGCCCTGCGCCAGCAAAGCGTTGTAGGCCTTAACATTATCCCGCCGGTTATCCGCGTCAACCTCAGAAAATACACGGTTCAGTACCTCTCGAACCACCACTTGGTCCGCTGGCGAGATCGATTCAAAGGCTTTCTTATCGAGCGCCATTATGGAGTAAATATACATCAGCGGCAGGCGCGTGACGTACTTCACGTGATTATGCCACTGCAACGCCAACGCCACGATGGGTGGTACTGCGACCGCGTCGATCAGGCCCGTCTGCAGACCCGCCAGAACATCAGGCAGGCCCAGGGGAATGGGACTAATACCAAACGCCTGAATTAACTTTGCCGCGATCGGGTCGCCATCTGGCACCCAGGCTTTGACCTTTTGCAAATCTTCAAGACCGCTTACGGGTTCACTGGTCAAAATAAAAGCGAAACCCGTCTCAGCCAGACTGAAGGAGACGAGTCCAGCGGCATCAAGCCCGCTGATAATACGTTCATCCATACGGGCTCGCACATAGTCCACCTCACCCTGATTGCGAAATTGCAACGGCAAGTTATAAATCTGTAAATCCGGGTAGAAGCGAGTCAAGCTGCTGGCCGCCACGGCACCACCTTGTAACTGCCCGATACGCATCTTACGCAGTACCGTAAAATCATCACCCTGAACGCCACCGGGATAGATCTTGAACTTCACCCGGCCTTCCGTGCGAGTTTTAATTTCCTTGGTGCCAACGCGAAGCTTTTTCATCCAGCCCAAGCCGTCTGGCGAGACGGTCGCGATCTTGAAGGTCTTAGCCACGGCCACCTCTGCCTGCAAGACGCAGACAACCAGCAGTAATGGCGCTAACAATAGGCCAAAAATCTTGTTTTTCATCATCCTTGTTTCCTTAACTGTCACTGACCGCGTGGCATGACCTAAAAATAATCGTCCGACTCAGCAAGCAGAACCTGAGCTCGCTGCTGCGCGAGCACATTGGTTAGCGTAATGCCTTCGACCACTGGATTGGCGGCGAGCACTTCCGTCAACAACTGATCATACAAATCTTTATCGAAGGTGAGCTTGGCATATTGTTCAGCAAAGATCACTTTCGTCATCAGATATTGGCCCGCTGCAATCTCGATAGCTCGCTCGAAATGCTTGCGACCCACCTCTGGTTGCCCCCCCATAGAGGCTGGCAAAATGGTTTCTAGACCGCCCATATACAGGTGTGGGCCACCCAACTCCCAGGTCTCGTCCAGGCTCATCACCTTATTCATCAGGTATTTGACCTTTGACAGTTCCGCGATAGCATTCCAGTCATCGCTGTGAGCCTGCATCCAGCCCGTCCAGGCCACCGCCGTGGCATACATCACCGGCACCTGCTCGCGTTGCACTGCGTCTACTCGCTGCTGGAATACTTTGAACTCCAAGCGGCGCAAACCGCAGAGATCCGCATCGTTCACGCAGGCGGCATGCAACGCGTAATCCAGCGATTTTTGTGTTAACAGTTTGGTCCGCGCATCTTGGGTAAACACACTAAAAGCACCATTCAAAGCGGAGGCCGCCAACAACAGCTTTTCATCATCAGGACTGCTGCGCAAAAAGCTGTCAATCATGATCAAATAGGCGGGTACGCCTTCACGGATGGTTTCCACATCGCTGCTGTTCATAATCGAACTGGCCAGGTCACCGGCTAACTTGGATGTGAGCGAACTCGTGACGGTGGCACATCCGCCTACCAGCAACAACGCCACCACGCCCAACAAGCTGGCGAATCGCCCACCGACACCGCGCAACGACGGCAAAGGAGAACGCGAAAGAGAACGCAAAGAGGAACGCAAAGAAGAACGCAAAGAAGAACGCAAAGAAGAATGCTGAGAGGAATACCGAATAAAACTGATCATCTGTTATCGCGTTGCTCCGCTAAAGTTGCGCCATTGTAGCCCATCTCAGCGAACGGGTTAAGTCGAACTCCATTTCCCCAGGTTATTACGCCGAGGCCAACTTGAGCCCGCCCCCAAGAAGTCCGAGCGACCCGGTAAATATCAGCAAAGGCGTGCCGTGCCTTGATCACACCATGGTATCATCGCGACCGAATTCTACCGCAGCACTCATCCATGCTCACTCCCCTGGCCAATCGACTTATTGCGATCCTATATATTGCGATTATCTTCGCGAGTTCGTCCGTTTTTTTCCTGGTCGCACTGCTTATCTGGTTGATCACTTATCCTTTCGACAAGCGACTGTGGCTACTCCACCAGTTCACTTGCTTCTGGGCCAGTCTGTATATCTGGATATTCCCACCCTGGACTGTCACTGTCATTGGTCGCGAGCACATTGACCCTGCACAGACCTATATCATCGTCTCCAACCATCAATCTCTGGTGGATATTCTGGTTTCGTTCACGTTGTTCACCCATTTCAAATGGGTTTCCAAGTCAGAAATATTTCTCGTCCCTTTGATCGGCTGGAATATGTTTTTAAATCAGTATGTGCGTCTCGACCGAGGTAGCAAAACCAGCATCAAAAAAATGTACGTAGCCTGCACCCACCATCTGCAACAGGGCAGCTCCGTCTTCCTGTTTCCGGAAGGTACTCGATCCGCAACAGGCAAAATGCGGCCCTTTAAGGAGGGCGCGTTTGTCCTCGCCAAACGCCTGCAACTGCCCATTTTACCCATCGTCATTAACGGCTCGAAGAATGCTGTACCCAAAGACAGCCTGAACTTTCACGGCCGCACGGATGTCCACATCGAAGTGCTAGAACCGATCGAACCCGCAATGTACACCGATTTATCAGCTACCGCTTTGACATTGCAGGTCCACGAACGCATTCGATCCAGAGTACGGGAAGAGATCGCTGCGGCTGATTCGGCAAACGGCCCATTGGCGTAAAACCAGCCTCAGATCCAGGCTCCATCAAACTGGTTGGCTTGCGTCCTCGACGTTGACCTGCGCGTTATTTTCGACCAGGGCGTGATGACAGAAGTCACAGATCCCCCCGCACCAGACAAAGCTTGCCAGGATACCAACAATCACGATAAAACTGGCGCTGGATCGCCGTCGTCGTCAAACACGGGACAATCAAGAACGACAGCGAAGTCAGTGGTCGAGTCAACGGCCCTGTTAGCCTGAACCACCCACGACACCAAAAATCAGCGGCAGTTTTCGGGGATCAAGCACTATGCAGCGTTTAAAAGGTAAAGTCGCCATCGTCACAGGCGCGGGTCAAACACCCGGCACCACCATCGGTAACGGTCGAGCGACCGCCATCTTGTTTGCCCGCGAAGGGGCCAAGGTGATGCTCGTCGACCGAGATCACGAATCGGCCACCGAAACACTGCAGATGATCGAGGCGGAAGGCTTTGAGGCCATGGTCTGGACAATGGACGTGACCAAGGAAGATCAGTGCATTTTGATGGCCCGAACCTGTAAAGACCACTTTGGTCGTATCGACATTCTGCACAACAATGTTGGCATCGGTACCGGCGATCGGGGCGCAACGTCGATTAGCCTGGACGCTTGGGATAACATCATGGCGGTGAATCTAACGAGTATGCTGCTCACCTGCAAGCATGTGATTCCCTGCATGCGCGAACAAGGCAGCGGCGTTATTACCAATATTTCATCGGTGGCAGCCTGGGCGGCCACCGCCATGGTAGCCTACAAAACATCGAAAGCTGCGATTCTGGCCCTGACCCAGAACATCGCCATGGGCAATGCACGCTATGGAATCCGCGCCAACACAATTTTGCCGGGCTTGATGAATACGCCTATGGCTATCGAAGGTTTCACCGCCACCACGGGCAAGCCCCGCGAAGCGGTGATCGCCGCGCGAGATGCACGGGTGCCACTGGGCAAAAAAATGGGCACAGCCTGGGATGTAGCCTACGCCGCCGTATTCTTAGCCAGCGACGAAGCAGGATTTATTACCGGCGTAAACCTACCCGTCGATGGCGGTCAAAGCCTGCGAGTCGGCTAACGAAGCGCCGCGATATTCTTCAATTTTTAATCAGGAAAGCAGTTATGCCAGACATAGAGCAAGATGTACTTTTATGCGTCACCCAGGATCACGTCACCACCGTCAGTCTCAACCGACCGAAGCAACTCAACGCTCTCTCAAATGCTTTAAGGGCGGCGATCACTAACACATTTTTGCGCCTGCGCGACGATGATGAGACTCACGTTATCATCCTCACCGGCATAGGCCGCGGCTTCTCAGCTGGTCTCGACTTGAAAGAGTTGGGCCAGGCAGGCCTGCGCAGCGGCGTTTCCAGCGCCGACCTGCATAGCGCCGTCACTGGTGTGGGCAAACCTATCATCGCGGCTATCAATGGCTTTGCCATCACCGGCGGCTTTGAACTGGCGCTGATGTGCGACATTCTCATCGCGTCCACAGAAGCACGGTTCGCTGACACCCATGTACGCATGGGGGTGGTGCCCGGCTGGGGTTTATCCCAGCGGCTCGCTCGCTTGATTGGCGCCTCGCGCGCCAAAGAGCTGAGCTTTAGCGGCAATTATCTGGATGCGGCAACGGCGGAACGCTGGGGCCTGGTGAACCGCGTGTTGCCGGCCGATGAATTACTCAATCATTGCCAGCAGCTGGCGCTGGACATCTGCAGTGCCGACCCTTTAACCCTGCAGACGGTGCACCAGTTAATCGATTATGGCTGCCAGCACAGTCTCGCAGAAGGCCTGCAAGAGGAGCACAAACGCAGCCTCGCCCACACTGGTGATGTTAGCGCCAAGCAGTTGGAGGCCCGCCGTTTGAATGTCCAGGACCGAGGTCGAGCCCAACAGCCAGACTAGCCTGTCGGTGAGTCACCCGCCGGTTATTTGAGGTGGTGATGCTCGTTCAGGGTAATCACCGTCTTGTCGCCACCGCTGGACGCCATAAACCGATTAATGCTGGTGTAGTTTGGATTGAAGAACAACCGCGGCGCGAAACCCATAACATGGGCCGCCCAAACATTGATCACGCCGCCATGACAGGTTACCGCAACCCGCTTTCCCGGGTTGTCGGTGATGATTTGTTCTAGGCTGGTACAGACGTTCTGGGCAAACTTCGGAAAGTCAGCATCGGTCTCACCCTGCATCAAGCGCAGCCAGCGGGGATAGTCCAATTCCTTGAGCTGCTCGGTGGGAATATAGTGACCCGACTGCTGATCGTACTCAGCCACGCCATCACAAACCTCTATGACCAGGCCTGACTGGCCTGACAGCGGCTCTGCCGTCTGGTAGGCGCGCTGCATCGGGCTGGAATACAAACGGTCTATATTTTCATGCTGCAACCAGTCGGCCACCTTTTGCGCTTGAGTCAGACCAATTTCTGACAACGGTGGATTCGCAGGAGAACCATCTTGTTTGACCACCTTCTCTGGCAAACCATGCCGGATTAATACCAATTCCATCTTCAACCTCCCTTCATCATGCTAACTAAGATCGCTGCTCGGCAACTCAGCGCACGGTTAACAGTGGCGCCTGGCATGCCAATTTAAAGCTGGCTTTAAAACCCGTTTTAAATCAAAAAAAAACCTCGCATAAGCGAGGCTTTTTTATGTCCGATGACTGGCGCTGCTTGTCTGCTCCCTGTGGACGCCAAGGGCATCAACAGTGTGAGGCAAACTCTGAACGCTAGCCCACGGGTTAGGTTCACCATGCACGCCCACCAGTGTTAAGTGGCGGCGATTGAGACGTTATAAACGCCTGCCTGGCGAGCCGAGTCCATCACATGCACCAAGGTCTCCGTGGTGCTGTCAGTGTGGGGCTGAACCACAACGGGCGCATCTGGGTTCTCAGCATGCAGGCGTTCAATGTTCGCCCGTACTGCTCTGAAATCCACATCTCGACCACGAATACGAATACGATCTCGATTAGTGATCTGAACCACGATGCTCTGCTTGTCAGCGTCTTGAACATTCTGATTCTTGTCTGGGCTATTCACATCAAGGCCAATCTCTTTAACGAACGTTGCCGTCACGATAAAAAAGATCAACATAATAAATACGACGTCGAGCATCGGCGTCAAGTCGATCTCGTCTTCTTCTGGCTGTCCGCCTTTACCTAGTAACCTGCGCAATGTTCAAACTCCTGGCTCAACGCTATTGCGGGCAAGCATACAGTGCCTTTGACTAGTTTTAAAGCACCGCAGAGCGCTAATTTAACCCTCATTTGTCAGCCGCTTGCAGACCGCGCCAAGATTGCTGGCTAATGACCTTGCTGACCGTCGTGTAATGCAGGCCCAGCGCGCTACCAATTTCCATCAATGTGTAGGAATGGTCGAGATGGGCCCGGCAGATTAACTCGTTGCGCTCGGCCCGGCTTTTATCCCGAATGTTCTTGAACAGGGCTGGCAGGCTGCGTCGCCGTCCGACTTTCTTCGGTCCGCGCTTAGCCAGCTTCTCGCCCTGCAGGATGGGTTGCATCTCATTAACGAACTGAGTTGATCCCAGCAAAACCTGTGCACTGCGCTTCTCCAGGGGTGATTCGGCACCAACACCGGCATTAACATACTCACGATAGCGCTGCGGAGAATCAGCAGAGTTATCGAAGTGCCTCAAGCGGGTTTCAGTGTGCAACCAGCCCGGAGTTTTGACCAAGCCCACAGTGGCCTTAAAGCTACTCCAACGATATTTGTGAGGTGCAGCACTGACGCCGACTCTGACAGGGTTCAGCTCTACATGCCGACACAAGGGCAACAGGTAGCCTTGCGCTTCAAACAAGATGCTTTTAAACCGCCCCTGAAATAACGGACCTTCCTGGCTATGGCGGCGGTTATAATGTTGCGTATAAACACCATTGAGTTGGCGCATACCTTTTGACAAATTCGCTTGGGGGCACTCCACCACCAAATGATAGTGGCTCTCCATCAAGACATAGCTATGGACTAACCAGCCAAATTTGGCAACGACGCTCTCGACAATATTGAGGAATGCGGTGCGGTCACTATCATCAACGAATACCTGTTGCTCGCGGCTTCCCTTGCTCGTCACATGATAGTGTGCGCCGGGGAATTCAATGCGAACAGGTCTTGACATAACTCGACTACTTTCCGTTGATTTCGTATTATTATTATTGTCTGTCTAAAGCCACATCAGCCACATCAAATGGCAACCTTCGAGCCATTTACACGTGTAAGCATCTCAGGTGGGCTCTCACATCGCCTCTCACGAAGCCTCTCAAATAGTCTCTCAA
>JABBAY010000024.1 GCA_018607725.1 K189A clade bacterium | reverse complement strand
TCGCGAAATAGGTCGGGCGAAGAATCAGGAAGTCTGGTTATAGTCTCGTTTGACTCTGCCACACCATAAACAAGACGAGCCAGTAAAAGTCGCTAGTGACATTGAATAAGAGACTGTTTCTATGCAGATAGATTTGCTCAACCCTGTATCATTTCACGGTGGTCATCCTCAGGATCAATACCAGTGGCTGCGAGAGCAGGCGCCCTGCTATTGGCACCGTGAGCCTGGTGGCACTGGCTTCTGGGCGATCACGAGTCACCAGGATGTTTATAACATCGGCCGCGATGCGAAAACTTTCTCCTCGGAACCCACTATCATGATTCAGGATCCAGACCCGGCGCAGGCGAACTTCGCGGGCCCGGACAAGATGATGCTGATGATGGACCCGCCGGAACATACCGCTTATCGAAAACTGATTAGCCGAGAATTTACTCAGGGTCCGGCGAAGAACTACAACGCCCGCATTGAGCAGTTGGCCACGCAGATCGTTGACGCTGTCATAGAAGACGGCGAATGTGACTTCGTCAGCGCCATCGCCGGCGAGATGCCTTCATTTGTGATTGCCGATCTGATGGGCCTACCCCTGAGTGATGGGCGTGAATTGTATAAGCTGACAGAAGTTATCCATTCAGCCCCTGATTCGCTGCCAGAAAATGCTATCGCTGAAGCTGTGATGAAGATGTTTGAATATGGTCAGGGTGTCATACGAGATAAACGTGCCCATCCGGGGGATGATCTTGCCAGTAAACTGCTACGGGCTGAACTTGATGGCCGCAAACTGACCGACGGTGAATTTCTGCTGTTTTTCATGCTGATGATTGACGCTGGTGGTGACACCACTCGAAACCTCGTTGCAACGGGTATGTACGAGTTGCTCAAGCAACCTGAGCAGCTCGCCCTCTTGCAGTCGGATGTGGATCAGCACCTCGGCACGGCTCGAGATGAGTTACTGCGTTGGACCTCGCCAGTCATCTATATGCGCCGTACGGCTACCATGGACACGCGCATCCGAGACCAGGACATCAAAGCCGGCGATAAGGTCGTGCTGTATTACGGCGCTGCCAACCGAGATCCGTCGGCCTTTGCCCGCGCCGACCAGCTGGATATCTTAAGAACTCCTAACAAGCACCTCGCCTTTGGCGGTGGGCATCATGTGTGCCTTGGGCAGTGGTTTGCGCGCCTCGAGATTGATGCAGTACTACGGGAGGTATTGTCTCGCATGCAGAATCTGCAGGTCGCTGGCGAAGTGAGTTGGATGCCGTCCAACTTTATTTCCGGCTTGACCCGAATGCCGGTGACCTTTGATCCCGGGGTACGCTCAGGAAGTGCTTGAACTGACTCTGTGTGGTTGATGAGGAGGTTTGAAGCCCACTGAGAGCCGCTAGCCTTGGACTCGGCGTAACACTTCGAGGAATGCCGGGCCATACTTGTCGCGTTTGCGTTCGCCGACGCCAGACAACTGACTGAAAGCCTCGATAGTCTGTGGCGCCTGTTCAGCCATGGCCTGTAAGGTGTTGTTAGAAAAAATAATATAAGGTGGCACGCCTTGCTCTTCCGCCAGGCTGCGGCGGCATTCACGCAGGGCCTCCCAGAGCGCCACATCGATATCGTTGTCGATAGGCGTGCGGGTTTGCTGCCGAGCCACCGTGGTTTTCAGGTCGCGGCGCAACTCGATGGTGACCTCACCTTTCAAAATCGGCCGGGATTTCTCTTCCAATTGCAGTGCGCCAAACGCTTCCATATTGACGCTCAGCAGACCCCTGGCGACTAACTGGCGGAATACCGAGCGCCATTGGTTGGCGTCGAGTTCAGTCCCGATGCCAAAAACCGGCAATTGCTGATGTTCGAACTGGGTGACTTTGACCGTGGTTGTGCCCCGTAAGACATCAATTACATGGTTAACGCCAAAGCGTTGACCGGTACGAAAAACCGCGCTGAGTGCACGCCGGCACGCGTCTGTTGCATCCCAGGTCGAGACCGGATGCAGGCAGGTGTCGCAATTGTCGCATCGTGGCGGTGATTCCTCATCGAAATAAGCCAACAATGCGTGCCGGCGGCAAGTCGTGATTTCACATAAACCCAGCATGGCATTGAGCCGATGTTGTTCCAGTCGCTTGAATTCTTCACTGCCGTCGGAGCCTTCCATCATCTGCCGCAGTTTAATGACATCCTGCAAACCATAGATCATCCAGGCGTCGGCCGGTGTGCCGTCGCGGCCGGCTCTACCTGTTTCTTGGTAGTAGGATTCAATGGTCTTAGGTAGGTCCAGATGCGCGACGAAACGTACGTCTGGCTTGTCGATGCCCATACCAAAAGCGATGGTAGCGACGACGATGACGCTCTCTTCACGCAGGAAGCGGGTTTGGTGTAAGGCGCGTTTCTCGGTTGGCAAGCCGGCATGATAGGGCAAGGCATTAAATCCCTGACCCTGCAGCCAAGTGGCGGTTTCCTCAGTTTTTTTCCGCGACAGGCAATAAATAATCCCGGCGTCCTTAGGATGCGCGTCTTTCAGAAAGCGTAATAGCTGGGCTCGCGGATTCTGTTTGAGGGCGATGGTGTAGCGAATGTTGGGTCGGTCAAAACCCGCAAAGAAGTGCCCGGCCGCACCTAGATCCAGGCGTTGGATAATCTCTTCGCGGGTGCGCGTATCTGCCGTTGCCGTCAGGGCAATCCGCGGCACGTCGGGAAACTCAGTATGCAGCAAGTTGAGTTGCAGGTAGTCGACTCGAAAGTCATGGCCCCACTGCGAGACGCAGTGGGCTTCGTCGATAGCAAACAAACTGATGTGAGCACGTTTCAGCAAGGCGAGCATTTGTGGCTGTACCAGACGTTCAGGTGCTATGTAGAGCAGATCAAGCTGGCCATCAAGCAGAGCCTGCTCGATGGCCTGTGCCGCGTCGCGATCCAGGGTCGAGTTCAGGAAGTTGGCCCGAACGCCCAGTTCGGTCAAGGCATCGACCTGATTCTGCATCAGGGCGATAAGGGGAGAAATTACCACCCCACAACCGGGCCTGACGATCGCCGGTATTTGGTAGCACAGAGACTTGCCACCGCCGGTGGGCATGATGACCATCGCATCGCCGCCGCCGATCAGTCGATGGATGATCTCGTCTTGTGGCGGCCTGAATTCCGTGAAACCAAAGGTCTGCTTCAGAACAGTAAGGGCGTCGGTCATGAGGTGATCTGCAGCTGGTTAGTGGACAGCATCATAAAAATCGACAATGCCGGTCTCCAGAGAATACTCGGCGCCGACGACTAACAGCCCTTCTTCTTGAATGAGTTGCTCCAGTATCTGCGAGCCATGTCGCAGATGGTTGGTGGATGCCTGGATATTAGCCCGCACGGCTGTCGTGCGGAGCAATTCCGGATGGTCTTTCATTTCGGTCAACAGCAAAGGTTGAATGGAAGGCCGAATCCGATCGACAATGGAGTGCAGGTTCGGTGATTGCTCTGCTGAGGGTCTACGGAGTTCAGCGATGGTCGCATCGATGGCGCCGCAGTTGGTATGACCCAGTACCACCACCAACGGGGTGCCAAACTGCGCGGCCGCAAATTCAACGCTGCCCACCTGTGATGGAGCGACAATATTGCCCGCCACCCGAATAACAAACAGGTCACCAAGGCCTTGATCGAAGACGATTTCCGCAGGAACGCGCGAATCTGAACAACCTAAAATGATGGCAAAGGGTGCCTGTGCCGCTGACAAATCGCTTAATTGTGCCTGGGTCGTGGGCGACTGGGCCGTCAGATTGTCAACAAATCGCTGGTTGCCAGTCTGCAGGCGCTCCAGCGCCTCTATTGCAGTGATCATGTGCTCGCCCATTCCCTGTTTCGATGCAGGATACAGGATACAGGAGTTGCGGAGACTGGGGAATCGAACAATAACAATCCTTGGCAGGCTGACACGTCTGCCGCCATCTTCACCGGCATCTAGAGCCAATGCTTGCGTTTGAAGTAGACCAGCAGACCGCCTGAAATGCTGATAAAAAAGCCCCACAAGGCTGGGTAGGCCCAGGGCCAGTGGAGTTCCGGCATATCATCAAAGTTCATACCATAGATACCAGTAATAAACGTCAGTGGAATGAAAATCGAGGCAAAGATGGTTAGCACCTTCATGATTTCATTCATGCGGTTGCTGATGCTGGAAATGTAGATGTCCAATAGTCCCGTTGTCATGTCACGGTAGGAGTCCAGCATCTCGGTAATTCGCAGACAATGATCAAACACATCTCGTAGATAGATCTGCGTCCCGGGGTGAATCAGTGGCGAGTCAGATCGCAGCAGTCCGTTGAGCAACTCTCGCAAGGGCGAGATGACCCGGCGAATCTTGATGAGCTCCCGCTTCAGTCGCTGGATACGAATCAAGGTGTCGCTAGTGGGATTGATGAGCAGCTCTTCCTCGACAGCATCGATCTGCTCGGCGACGTACTCCTCGTATTCAAAGTACTGGTCGACGATACTGTCGAGGATTTCGTAAGCCAAGTAGTCACTGCCTTGGGAGCGAAAACGACGGCTGCTGTTGTTCAGTCGCTGCTTGATGTGATCAAGGGCGCTACTAGAGGATTCTTCGAAAGTAATCACGAGCCGGTCGAGCAACAAGATGCTGATCTGTTGGTACTGAATGCCGGACTTGAGCCCTTGAATGATGGCGCTGTCTGCGCCGGATTCGGGTACGACGAGGCTCTTCAAAACCAAATAAATAAAATTATCGTGATGCTCGCATTTTGGTCGCTGATGCGTGTTAAGAATATCTTCAAGGACCAGTCGGTGAATATCGAAATGTTGACCGATGGCCTCAATCGCCTTGGTGTCAGCCAAGCCTGCGATATTCAACCAGCTAATCGCTTCACCAGCCTCGTACTGACTCAATGCGTCGACTGAGTCGAGGTCGCGGGTTTCAAGACCTCTTGGGCCATAGCTGAGCAGGGATATCTCGGTTTCCCGGCTATGGTCTTCGCCGATATGAATCAATGAACCCGGCGGCATGCCAACTTTTTTTGAGACCTGATGCTTGGAACCCGAGAATAAGCGCTTGGATATTTTGGGCATAAAACGTTTCCTCAATGCAAATTCGGCGCTTGTGTGGCCCGCCAGTAGGTCTCGAAGTGAGAACGGGTTCTATGCTGAGTACCATGCCCCCCATCATTAACCTAATTCCCAAGAGATCTTAATCCTACCTTCATCTGCCTTATTTGACCTTCACAAAAGCACCTTAAGCTGCGCGCCTAAGAAACACCGAATGAGTAGTCTAACTTTTAGTTCATAAGCAGAGGCATGTGATGACAGCAATCCGGAACAAACTACTATTTACCACTGTTTTAGCCGCACTAACCGCTTGTGGTGGTGGAGACATCAATGTGAGCCCGGTTACCCAAGACACTTCCGTGGATAACTCAGTAACCAACAGTAACAATGTCGCCGCCCCGATCACAACCGTCAATTGCGCATTTTATATCAATGAAGCGGGACAGACGATCCAAGGTAACTTTGACGGTCTTGACTGCATCTACGCCTCGACGTTTGTTGATGCCGGCAACAATCTAACTTTCGATCTGACGATTCCGAAGCTTGATAATGGTGGCGTCCATGTCTTTCAGGGTAGCTTGTTTGTAGGCGAGACCTACGATACAGATGCCAAGCTGGCGGCTGCCGGCATCAGCAAAGGTGGTGATGGGCCAACTTTGACCATTGAAGCGGGTGCCACGCTGGCGTTTACTTCCACCAAACAATTCTTGATCGTCAATCGTGGGTCGCAAATATTCGCAGCGGGTACTCAACTCGAACCCATCACCCTGACGTCTATCTCTGATGTTGAAAGTGCCCGTGCCGCCTTACCAACCCTGGCATTTGACGCAGTTCAACAATGGGGCGGCGTGGTGATAAACGGTTTTGGTATTACCAACAAGTGCGCCTACACAGGCACTGCCGCTGCGGGCGACCTGGCGACAACTGACTGCCACGTTGATGCGGAAGGTGCGGCGGGCCTGGATGAGTCTCAGTATGGCGGGGCTGACAACACCGACAGCTCGGGTCGACTGGAGTATGTGATCGTCAAGCACCCAGGGGCCGAAGTGGCTAATGGTGATGAACTTAACGGTATCTCCTTTGGCGGTGTTGGCAGCAACACGATTGTCAACAATCTCGAAATTTACTCAAGCTATGATGATGGCATTGAGATGTTCGGCGGCGCCGTCAATATCAATAACTACGTGGCCATGTATGTCCGTGACGACTCTATTGATATCGACGAAGGCTACGCCGGCACAATCACCAACGCACTGGTCATCCAAGCTGAAACGGATGGTGACCACTGCATAGAATCTGATGGCGTTGGCAGCTGGACCGCAGCGATTGGTTTGGCGGCTGTCGCGCAGGGCCTGATGAGTACGCCCACCATCAACAACCTCACCTGCATCACGTCTACCAATACGGCGGCGACGGGGACTCACTCACAGGGCCACGGCTTTCTGTTTCGTGAAGACATTCAGCCGACGATAAACAACACTCTGATGATCTCTGCGTTCAGTGTTGAAGACCCTGCGACCGGCAACTACTGCCTGAGGCTCGACAAGGGTACACCGCAGGCCGCGCAGGATGGCAAGGTGCAACTGAATTCTGTGATCTTCGCCTGTGTTGAGCCGACTTCTGGCGGTACTTTGCCGAACCTTACTACTCAGCAAGCATGGGCTGAAAGTGTTGGTGCCCAGTTCGCGACAGTCGTCACAGCTGACGATGCGACAGCGACCAGTAATACCGCGCTGGTATTACTCGAAGGAACGCCTGCAATTTATTCGGTTGCGTTTGCCAATATGCTGGTCGACGGCGCGGCTCCCACGGCATCTGCGCCAGTTGGCGGTGCTGCCTATATCGGCGCATTGAGCACTAGCGCCTTAGATTGGACCGCAGGTTGGACGTACGGGATTCACGCCGGTCAGCGTGCTGTAGACGCATCAGGAAACGATGTCGCTCTGTGGTTTGAATAATCGATAGCTTGGTGCTCCGGGCGCGGCTGAATGATACCTGTCGCGCTTTTTTTATTTAGCTGACCAGTAAGAGGCGAGCAATGAAGTCTTTGAATGTAATCAAGGTGAGACCGCTGCACTATCTCATGACCATGCTGCTGGCCTGGCAGATGAATGCAGTGGCGCAAGACATTGATCAATCTATGCAAGTGTCTTCGCAAGAGCCCGGGCAATCTGTTGCAGCATTGACAGAATTTCGGCAGCAAATGGAAGAAGTGGTGGTTTTGGGTCGGCTGCGAACAGCTGCGGCAAAACTCGTTGACGAGCGCATGAGCGAAGATGTCGTCGCGGACTTTATGGGCGCTGAAATGATACAGCGAATCGGTGATTCCACCGTCGCCGCAGCACTACGGCGTGTTTCAGGTTTGTCTCTCGTGGGTAACAAATTTGTTTACGTGCGCGGTTTGGGTGAGCGCTATTCCAGCACTACCCTTAATGGTGCTGTGATTCCATCGCCGGATCTTAGTCGCAATGTGATCCCCTTAGACATTTTTCCAACTTCAGTGGTACAAACCTTGGCGGTCCAGAAATCATACTCGCCAGATAAGTCGGCCGCCTTCGGCGGGGGTAGCATTGATATCCGCACCCGTGGCATACCTGATGATTTTACTTACTCGGTTACAATCGGTAGCGGCTTCAACACAGCATCCCGCGGCGAGATGCTGACCTACCAAGGTGGCGATGATGATAGTTTAGGAGAAGATGACGGCACACGTGCGTTGGCACCGAGTCTCAGTCAGGCGATTCAACGGTTTTCCGGTAATTTGAACGCCCAGGGTATCCTCAGCGGCTTACGTCGTGAAGGCAATCCCGAAGCAACTTTGGCTGACGCTGAAGTGATCAACCGACAACTGGCCTTGGGCTTGAATCGAGATATATCGATCTACACGCAAGATTCGACTCCAGATGTTGATCTCAAAGGCAGTATCGGCAACAACTATATTTTGACGGATGACTGGGAAGTTGGTTTCCTGGCCAGCGCGGGCTATAAGTCCGGATGGCGGCAGACCCAAACAATTGCGCGGAGCCTCGCGTTACCAACCGAGGAGTATGAGTCAGAGCAAGAGTCGACAAAATCCACGGATCTTAGCGCTACGATTAATCTTGGTGCCCAATATACAGACGATCACGAGCTAAAGATAACCAGCCTCTATCTCAGAAATACGGAGGACGAAGTAGCAAGGAATGACTTTTTTAATGAAAATGCCCAACTCTCAAGTGGGCTGGGATTTCGTCGAGAGACATTAAAATTCGAAGAGCGTCACCTTACGGTGAATCAGATATCCGGCGAGCATTTTCTTGGTGCGGAGACGAGATCGCTATTGCATGGGTTGGTGCCCGAATGGGTGCCAGACGGGTTCAAGGTCGATTGGATGTATTCCGACGCCCGTGCCCGCACCTCGATTCCTAACGAGGTGTCTGTATCTTCCTCGACAGTCAACGATCCATTAACGGGCGCGGTCGAGCGTGCTAGCGTCAACCTGAGTAGTTCGGCAGCTGATTTTCGGTTTACTCAGCTCGATGATGACGTCACCAGTTATCGCTGGCAGGCTGTACTGCCGATCGAGACAGCAAGGTCCATCATCGAATTAAGTGCCGGCGCCGAGCATGGTCAGAAATCTCGCACCTATCGTCAGGCCCAATTCGGGTTGGGGCCCTTACAAGTTGATGTGCCGTCAGTCCTAACCGGCCCTCTCGGTACTGTCTTTTCTGACGCGAATGTGACCAACCCGGCGAATGGTTTTGTGTTCGATCTGATAGGGACCAACAATCAAAGTTATTTAGCGGCAACGATGACCGATGCAGTCTTTGGCAATCTCGATTGGACCCTCGATGATAGGTGGAGAGCCTCGGTTGGAGCGCGCTGGGAAGACTACAAGCAAGTGGCTCTTGACTGGAATATCTTTGGTAACGGGATAGATAACCCGCAAATATCTAATGACCCAGTCATACTGGCTCGCGGTACTTATAGAAACGACAAGGTTTATCCGTCTGTCTCGCTGACTTATATGTCAGATTGGTGGGCAGAAATATTCCAGCTACGATTCGGCTGGAGCGAGACAGTGGTTCGTCCCGATTTACGCGAGCTTACTGATGCCAGCTATATTGATGCCAGGACAGGATATCTGACTGACGGAAATCCTGATGTCCGTCCCGCTGACTTTATTAATATCGATATTCGTGCAGAGTGGTTTTTCGCGAATGACGACACATTTTCGATCACCCTCTATCGAAAAGATATCACTAACCCGATTGAGTTTTATGAGTCAGCAGCCAGTGACACGAATCGTGCCCGCGAAATTATTAATGCGGAGTCGGGCCAGATCACAGGTCTTGAGCTAGATGGACTTAAATCCTTAGGCTTCCTCGGCGAGTCATTTGAGCCTTTCTTTGTGCAAGGTAATTTGACGATTCAGAATACTGAAATCAAAGCGGGCGTTCAGGCAGATGCGCCGACCAACAATGTTCGGCAATTGAGTGGAGCGTCGAACTATGTGGCAAATCTTATGGTGGGATTTGACTCGATGAATGGTCAGCATTCGGCTACGTTAGTTTACAACGTGTTCGGTGAGCGGCTTTATTTAGCGGGTCGAAATGGCGCGCCTGATGGCTTTGAGTTGCCGTTTCATTCCTTGGATTTTACCTACAGCTGGTATCCAACTGAGTTGATCACAATTAACGGCAAACTACAGAATTTGCTAAATGAAAGCGTGATCATTGAGCGCGATGGGGTAAATACTTTCGAGGAAAAGCCAGGTATGACCGCCGCCCTGAGTTTCAATTTAACGTTCTAGTGGGTGGTGTTTGAGTCATTGAAGCCGGCTGCTGTTGCTTGTCTTAAACGATCGCAGCCGGCTCTTTTTTTGCGACTAACTTAACTCGGTTTGTCGGCCTTCTCTTGGGCTTTTTGCATGGCTTGCGCAAAGGCGTTGTTGATTGGCGGTGCTGTTGTTTTGGTGGCTTTTGGTGCCGAGTTGGGTTTGCCACTCTGCCGAGAACGAGCCCCCTGATTGGCTCCAGGCCGCTTGGTCGATGAGTCCTGCGGGCCTTTCACTGCGGGTTCGTCGGTGAGGCGCATAGTCAGCGCAATGCGTTTACGTTCTAGGTCAACTTCGAGAACCTTAACCTTGACGATCTCGCCAGCCTTGACCACATCGTGGGGGTCTTTCACGAAACTATTCGCCAGCGCAGATATATGTACGAGACCGTCTTGGTGAACGCCGATATCGACGAAGGCACCGAAATTCGTGACGTTCGTGACAGTACCTTCAAGGATCATGCCGTCCACCAGATCTTTCATGGTTTCAACGCCGTCCTGCAATTGTGCTGCCTTGAACTCAGGGCGAGGGTCGCGACCAGGTTTTTCCAACTCAGCAATAATATCTTTGACTGTAAATAAGCCAAAATTTTCGCTGGTGAAGTCGTTGGCGTCAATGTCTTTGAGTGCGCTATTACCGATCAATTGTTTAACTGGCTGGCCGGTTTTTTTTGCGATCAGCTCAACCACAGAATAGGCTTCCGGATGCACAGCTGAGCCGTCCAGTGGATTCGAGCCGTTGCGAACTCTGAGAAATCCTGCCGCTTGTTCAAAGGTTTTGTCGCCGAGTCTAGGGACAGATTTAAGTTGTTCGCGGCTACTGAACTGACCGTTGGTATTGCGATAGTCGACGATATTGTCGGCGATGCTTTGGCTCAAGCCGGCCACGCGCCGTAATAACGCGGCAGATGCCGTGTTGACCTCGACGCCCACGGCGTTCACGCAATCTTCAACCACGGAATCCAGATGGCGAGACAACTGTACCTGACTGACATCATGTTGATACTGGCCGACGCCGATGGACTTAGGCTCGATCTTGACGAGTTCAGCCAAAGGATCCTGCAGGCGCCTGGCGATAGAGACCGCGCCGCGAATCGTCACATCAAGATCAGGAAATTCTTTTGCGGCAAGTTCTGATGCGGAGTAGATCGACGCACCGGCTTCGCTGACCAATATCTTTTGCAGGGTTAATTCAGGGTGGCGTTTAATCAAGTCGCCACATAGTTTGTCTGTTTCCCGCGAGGCAGTGCCATTGCCAATGGCGAGTAGCTCCACCTGGTATTTTTTTGCGAGCGCGGCGAGTACCGCGATAGATTCGTCCCATTGGTTGCGTGGTGCATGGGGATAAATAGCGGTGCTGTCGAGATACTGACCGGTGTTGCTAATCACAGCGATTTTAACGCCTGTGCGCAAACCGGGATCCAGGCCAATGGTAACTTTCTGACCTGCGGGCGCCGCGAGTAACAGTTCTTTGATGTTGCGGGCGAAGACTTCGATGGCGGTGTCCTCCGCTCGCGACCGCAGATCAGACATGAATTCGGTTTCGAGATGCAGGTGAAGTTTGACTCGCCAGGTAAACCGCACGACTTCAGCAAGCCAGGCATCAGCAGGCCGACCGCTATCGATAATATTAAAGTGCGTGGCGATCATGCTCATGCAAGGATGCAGAAGCGTCTCGTCATGCTCTACATCAATTTTCAATTGCAGGAAATTTTCCTTGCGGCCACGAAACATCGCCAGTGCTCGATGGGACGGCACGCGGGTGACAATATCCTTGTGCTCGAAGTAGTCACGGAATTTGGCCGCTTCCTGTTCTTTGCCGTCAATCAGGTTGGCAGTAAGCTGCGCTCTGTCTGACAAATAGGCGCGCAAGCGAGCGAGCAGCTCGGCATCCTCGGCAAAGCGTTCCATCAGGATTTGACGGGCGCCGTCCAGAACACCTTTGGGATCATTGAAGGCGTCTTTGAAATCGGGGTTGGTATTGATAAAGGCGGTCGCTTCGACGTTGGGGTCGAGCATAGGATCTAAAAACAACTTGTCCGCCAGAGGTTCAATACCTGCCTCAATGGCGATCTGGGCCCGAGTGCGGCGCTTTTGTTTATACGGCAGGTAAAGGTCTTCCAGGCGAGTCTTGGTATCTGCCTGATTAATCTGGGCGCGCAGCTCTGCAGTTAGCTTGCCTTGTTCTTCAATGCTGGCGAGGATGGTGGTGCGCCGGTCTTCGAGTTCCCGCAGATAGCTAAGGCGTTCAGCCAGGTTGCGCATCTGGGTATCATCCAGGGCACCCGTGGCTTCTTTTCGATATCGTGAGATGAAGGGTACTGTCGCGCCCTCATCCAGCAAGCCGATGGCGGCGATCACTTGTTTTGGCTGGACGCCCAGTTCTTCGGCGATGCGTTGTGGGATATCAATCATTGCGGCGGGTTTATCCTTGGAGTAGCTGGCTGGCGAGATATTCTTCATATGTGCCGCGGAAGTCGATCAATTTGTGGTCTTTGATCTCGATAATTCGAGTCGCCAACGATGAGACGAATTCCCGATCGTGACTAACGAAGAGTAAGGTGCCTTCGTAGTGCTCCAGTGCCATATTCAATGACTCAATGGCTTCCATGTCGAGGTGGTTGGTTGGCTCGTCGAGGAGTAGAACATTATGGTCCTGCATCATCATTTTGCCGAACAACAGGCGGTTTTTTTCGCCACCGGAGCAGACATTGACCTCTTTCTTAAAGTCCTCGGTAGAAAACAGCAAGCGGCCCAGGGTGGCTCGAACGATTTGGTCGTCATGACCGGGCTTGCGCCATTGGCTCATCCAGTCGAACAGGCTCAAGGTACTGCTGAAGATCGCGGAGCTGTCCTGCGGGCAATAGCCCAAGCTGACGTTTTCCGACCATTGAATCGAGCCGTTGGTGGGTGCGAGTTCATTCATCAGGCAACGCAACAGCGTAGATTTGCCCACGCCGTTTTCGCCAATGATGGCGAGTCTCGTACCAGCCTCGAGGAGAATGTTGCCGTTTTTAAACAAGGGCTCGCCGTCGAATCCCATGCCCACTTCTTCCAGTGTCAGGGCCAGGCGGTGGAGTTTCTTTTCCTGATTGAAGCGAATGTAGGGACTCACTCGGCTCGAAGGCTTGATGGTTTCCAGTTCAATTTTGTCAAGCTGGCGGGCTCGTGAGGTGGC
>JABBAY010000063.1 GCA_018607725.1 K189A clade bacterium | reverse complement strand
GCATCTCCCTGCTCAGCCAACGCTGAGTGAACCTAATAAAATCAGCAGAGCTAGAGCTGTTCGCATACCTTACATCCTGAATTATTGCTGTCCGTATCACAATACTCATCAGTTGGTTAGTCTATAAGCCGTTGGGGAGGTGTGTTTAGCTAATCATTGCTCTCATGCCTACGGTGAATTACATTGGCGTTTGAAGACTGTAAAGTCATTGAATTGCAGGTGTTTTAAAACTGTCCCTGAAATCGGGGTAGAACCCCTTCCCCCTGCACAAATATAACAGTGTAGCGATGAGAGCGGTCCTAGTGTGCCGAAACGCATCCGCCCCGCAACAAAGGGAAACGGGACATGATAGGAAAGCGACACTAATGAGTTAGTTTCCATCACAAATATTTGTCGACTGACGCTCGGCAGTCCAGGTTTCGGCGCGCTACAGTATAACCGCGCTCGCCGGTGCGCTATCGATCATGGCTTACGGACTGGACGATGACGTACTGGGTTCAGTGCCACGATTCGCAGGCCAGCCAATACTCGCTTCATGCCCACGAAAATTGCGCAACCACCACGCCCAATCGTCGGGAACAAGACCGAAAGGATCTGGATGGGCCAGTTCACGCGCTGCCCAAACTGGCCAATGCGGATTCGCTAGCGCCGGCCGGCCGAGGAACACGAGATCGATGAGTTCATCACGAATGGCCTGGTCCGCATTTTGCGGAACACCCAGGTTCCAGCTAGTGGCGACCGGGATGTCGACTTCACGCCGCACGCGGGCGGCACGCTCCAGCATGAAACCCATTTCAGCCAAAGGTGGGTCGACCATCTCATCAGTGTTGAAACCGATCGACAAATCGGCAAGGTCGAGTCCATGCTCTTTCAACTTTGCCACGGCATAAATCGAATCTTCAAACTGTATCCCGGCCGGATTCAGATCGTCCGAGCCGAGCCGAATCGTCAGCGGGTACTCCTCGGGCCACACCGCGCGCACCGCGTCGAGTGCCTCAGTATGAAAGCGCAGGCGTTTTTCAACACTGCCACCGTAGTCGTCGGTACGCTGATTCGCTAACGGCGAAAAGAAGCTCGCGCCGAGGTAACCATGGGCATAGTGCATTTCCAGCCACTTGTAGCCGGCTTCGCGCGCGCGAACTGCAGCATCCGCATACGCCTGATGGATGGCTTTTATTTCCGCTACCGTGAGTTCGTGCACGGGATGAATGTGCCCACCCCCGCCATAAGGAATTGCAGAAGGTGCCACGCAAGTCCATCCATTCGGGTGATCGGGCGGCAGCTGTTTCCACGTGCCTTCTTCGTTGGTTTCCTTGTGAGGAGGAACCTCACTGCCTTTGCGACCCGTGTGGCCGAGCTGTATCGCCGGAACGCTACCCATTCGCTCAACTATTGCGCATACGCGTGCGTGTCCTTCTATCTGGTTGTCATCCCAAATCCCGGCGCAAGAGGTGGTCGTTCGACCGTCAGGTGTTATCGCCATCTGCTCACCGAAGATCAGGCCGAAACCGCCGCTAGCGCGCGCACCGAGATAGCTCACATGGTAATCGTCGAGTTTGCCGTCGACTGAGTTATACATCGTCATCGGCGACATCACCGTGCGATTGCGTAGCGTTACGCCCTTCAATGTAAATGGGCTGAACAGATCCGGCATTCGAACATCTCCTTGTAATCATTTGAGCATAGTATCAACGATTTGGGACCCGGATCGCTACGCAACATTAAGACCGCGCTGCAATTTGGCGCACCCATCAAGATACAAATACCGAACGATCGGGAGTTTTTTGCCATGGGCGGCGCCGACTCGCGCGACAACAAAGTGTTCGATTAATCAATTCATAGACCCGACAACGTGATGCGGCAGTAGAATAAGCCTACTGGATGCGATCGACTCATTGCGCTGGTGAGGATAGTATATTTAAACCACATTTTCCAGGCTAGAAAGTGTCTAGTGAAGTCTGGGAAGTCCAAACCGACTAAGGCTTATTGATTTGCTTTTCATACCAATGAAATAGTTATTTCGTAGGCAACGCTTATATGCGACCACAGCCCTCCCAGCGGGGGCTTTATTTTTTCAGTAATGTCTTAATCTAACCAGCAGCCAACATCTCGTCAACCTTATCCAACCCATCGTACGCTACGAACCCACTCTCTTTATCTTTAATGGCTAGCAAGCTCAATCTATCCGCCAACTCATTGCCTTCAATGCCCACATGCGCACTAACATGCTCTAACTTCATACGCCGTCTTATACTGCTGAACAACTCAAACATCACCTTTACTAGCTCGACATTAGCTGGCGGTTTACCTTTCCGACTATTCCAATCATCTCGCTTCCATGCTGCTGCCCATTTACTCATTACATTAATCGAATAAGTGGAATCGCTAAGCACCATCACCTTGAGCTTAGCCTTCAGCTTACTCTCGGCTATAAGCAAAGCCTGATGCAGGGCATTCAACTCAGCAGTGTTGTTTGTACCGTGAGGCTCGTACACTCCATAATGTAGCTCTATCAACTTACCTGATTGATAGACAGATACACCTGAACCAGCATTACCGGGGTTAGGCACGCAGGCACCGTCGCTGAATATATGAATGTCGTAGGCTGGATCGAAGACGAATGTTGAGCTAGCAACTGCCTTGGCACCTAAGGTTGCACTAGCTTCAGTAGCTACAGATTTCCTAGCCGCTCTAACCCTAGGGCCGGTAGTAGAAGTGTACGCACTCTCAGCTTCTTCTCTGCTGCTATAGCTCTTATGCTTAGCCCCTGGATAGCCAGAAACTGACGCACTGGTTGATGCCCAATCAGTAAAGATGCCTGTACTCCTACCTACCCATACGACGTAGTACTTCTGCTTAGCCATTATAGCTGCACTCCTAGTTAGACCACTTATTCAGCACTAATAACGCTGCATGTCTCGTAAGATGGCAATAGATGAACTTAGATGTTCTATGACAATGTTGCTTAATTATAAGGATGAGAATGTTATTGATATGTACAGAAGCCTGTACAGTAAATAGGCCTCTAATAACTAGCTATCAAAGTGACATTAGTCTACCTCCCATAGTGGCTACCAGTAGTGGCCACAATTAGCTGGATCGTTGCTTGCAATAGGCTGTACATTAATCGATCTATAAATGTTATTAACAATTAATATTAAAATTTATAAAATAGTTGGAGGTAACACAGCTCAACGCTAAGACATCTGCCAGCCTAATGCTGGCTACTTAGCGTAGCTCTAAGCTGCATACCATAGTGCCTACTATTACAGGCTGATTGCGGCTATGTTTTATTGATTATTGATTATTGGTGGATGGTAATGATGAGGGCAGTAGCCTAATAGAAGCACATAGCGCACCTTGAGCCCATCCAGTTAACTAGAGCTTAATCAAGGTGAGCTATGTGTTATGCCATGGCTACGACCAACGCGACCAATACCACCTCCCTCATCAAAATATACACCACTATAGTAGAAGCCTAATGAAACTATGCTGCCACTGATAGTTACACTATAAGCTGTTGCCATAGGCTGACTTAGGTACTCCAGCTATAAAAATTCAGCTATTTGCATCACTCTCTCTATTTTCCTGTTGAACTCCTATATATAAGGGGTTGCATCGTTTTATTATATATTGCTAAAGCCAAAGTCCAGTTTAGACAATACAGGCTTCGGGAATATAGAGCGTCCATCAAAACCTAGCAGTATTGCCTCTAGATCTGTGATGGAGACATCGTTATTCTCCGCCATAGCTATTAGATTGTTGTATCTAGTCGGACCTGTAGTACTCAAAGCATCCTGAACAGAAATCATCCGACCCTCCTTATGGCACTTATCTACCAAAGCTTTGTACTCCCTTAATCTTTGAGATTCTGGTGGTGTTAGCCTCAGAAAGCCAGCAATGCCATTACCAGCATTCCCTGCAAACTTCTGCTCTGGATCCTCCTCAATGTAACTCTCATCAACAACTGATCCAGGGATCTTCTCTCTTAATGCTGCAGCACTCATTCGATCAAGCACTACTATTAGATATCTAGTAGCTAGAGACCTGTCGCCCAGCCTAGCTTTAATACGGTAGCTATACTGATAGATCACCTCTGCTGTCCTCGCTCTAAGATAGACTCCATAATCGATCCCCCATCGCTCTTCCAGATCCTGCAGGAACTCTAATCCCGGGTTTAGTGAACAGAGGAAGGCTGCAGCCTCGAAGTTAGTATACTCGTTAGATCCATGGAGCATCGATGCCGTCTTATAGGCTTGCTCCGGCATCGGGCCGACATTTACTGCGTTGTTGACACAATAGATAAATGGCTTCTCAGCCCCATAGAATGCCTTTACGATGTCGAATAGCCGTCCCACCACCCACCTTGCCTTAGCTTTCTTACTCATGGCGTTCTTAGTGATTGCCACATCCTGAATAGGCACGATAGTGAACAGGTCACCTAAATGATCAATTGGGCGCCTATCATCCTCATACTTTTCATTGATACGGAACCTCACACCCCACTTGGTATACAGAAGGTACATGAGCGAATGTCTGGAATTAGCACCAAGCACCTCAACTTCCTTGAAACTACTAAACACACTAGGTAGTAGGTAACTGGTGAGGTGGATCTTCGCCCTAATACTATGCTTTGCCAAGGTAGTGACATATTCAGGATTGATCAGCAATGCCGCCAGTTCCTTCAGCCTATCACTGTCATCAAAAACGCTGTTGTTAGACACACCTTTAACCGCTGCCTCCCAGTGTGCTTGCTGCTCAGGCAGTGGCGTAACTATACCCTTGCTGAACGAGAGGTAATCTCTAAAGTTCACATCCGCAGATTGATAGAAAGTAAAGGCTAGGACCTCAGGGACCTCATCAACAATAAGCCGAGTCTTCGGGAATGCTCGGAATTTCGCAGCCCGCCTTAACGAGCCAGAAGCCTGGAACCCAACCCACGAGCAAAGGAATACTCGCCCCTCACCCGGCATCATCTCGATATCATCAAGAACCACCTGATATATCATCGAACCAATGTCTGTGTAGCCTTCTTCCTCTCTCACGGTTGCATTGATTAGATACACATCGAGATCAGAAAGGTATTCATCCAGCTCATCGAACGATGACTCTCCAGTCAATCGCTTAAAGGTCTCCCTCTGTAAGACACCAACAGTAGGAGTCGTCCAGATCACCTTATAACCCGCCTTAACAGCACGAATCACATCTTTGATTACAGCCCTAGTCTTACCGGTACCAGCAGGCCAATCTATCAAGTGAATATCTGGCATATCCTCTGGAGGGCTCAGGGCTGTACTCAAGGAAGGGTCAATCATAGTAGGCTCATTGGTCGCAAGTGACTGGAGAGTAACCTAATGGCTTTAGACATTCTCGCTTCATCATCAATATGTCCCCCTTCAGATCAGCATCAACGATACTTTCGTTAATCAGCTCTCGCTAACTTGCCAAACATGGTTGTTAAGTGAGCAGCGCCGACCACATAATCAATACCGATTAGATCTGAACTATCCAACTAATATCAACCAGCACCGAATCAGATGCGCATCCCTAGCTGCACTAGCCTTGCGGTGATTAGCTCAAGTGCTGCCCGCTTCTCACTTGCCTTGTCATACAGCGCGTAGTGCCGCCTGGTTACACCCACGGCGGAGTGGTTAAGCAATCTACCAATAGTATCCAGATCAACACCCAGCCTCCCTGCCATCGTCGCTGCAGTACGCCGATAGTCGTGCGGCGAGCATTGAGTAATGCCGACATTCTTAGCAGCTCTCTGACAGGCTTGCCGTAAGCCGCAAGTCGTACTATCGAACAGCTTCTTATGACCTACTCGAATAGACTGCCGCTGTTGTAATAGCTCCACAGCAAGCTGTGGTAGGGCAACGAGAAACGGCTGTCCGTTCTTGGTAACTGGCAAGCTCAACGTCCCATTTGCTAGATCAAGGTGCTCATGCTCAATTCGTAGCACCTCACCTGAACGCATCGCTGTCATCAGGAGCAACTTCAGCGCATCAACCTTATCCCTCGAGATGTCACATTGATTGAGATAGGGCAGCAGTAGCCTCAACTCGTCATCATTGAACATTCGAGACTTAGGGCTTTCTTTCTGCTTGGGCAGTCCATAGATTGGCGTCCTGGACACTAGATCATGCTCCAGGCCGTACTTGAACATGCCAGATAGAGCTGTGCGGAATCGATTACTCTGGGTAGGCGTCTCGTGAGCTACCTCGTTCAGCATCCCTCGAATCAACCTACGAGCCTCTGGTACAGCGATAGTGGCCTTCAGCTGTTTACCAATCTTGCTTCTCGTCTGATCAACGAAGTGTTGGTAATTTACCTCGGTACTTCGAGTAAGGTTCTTCCTCACATGTCGGCGCATCCATTGCCCCTGTAGGTACTCAAAGTCCCCTAGCAGGAAGAGCGCATCGATGTGCTTACCGCTGACTTGATCTCGTCTAAGATCTACCTGACGCTCTCGTGAGGCTCTTATCTCTTGGTATTGAGCTAGGGCAAGCTCATAGTCATGATGTAGCAATATCTCCTTAGACTTGCCACCCTCTCTGAATCGATACTTGTACGAAATGCTGCCCGTAGGATGCTGACGGAGGGTGAAACCTTTACGGATTTCACAGGTGATGTCACGCCGTTTTAAGGTAGGTTTTAGCTCTAAAGGTGTACTTGAAGTAATAGCGACCATGAGTTATCCCTCTGTTTTAAAAGGATAATTACGGTAGGTTAGCTGGATCTTATATCGCCTCCTAAGCGGAGGGTCGCTGGTTCGACTCCAGCCCGGGGCACCAACCTCACTTTTGCGCTTTCAGTTCCCTCGCAGCTTCCTCGGTGATCGGGTGGAAGCTACCCAGCCCGCAAGATGGGCCTTGCGCAAAACCGGAGCCAAGACTTTCCAGCACCGAGATGATGTCCACATCACAAAGCTGACCCGCCGATGCCCTATACATGAATGCTTGGCGCGAATTCAGGCCCAGGCATCGACGCGGCAGCCGGTTAACGTATACCTCTCCGCCTTTCATATAAAATAGGATGTTTTCGTCATCGACGACATCGGTCCGATCGACTCGCATCAGGCTCACGCAGCGCTTTGCCGCGGGCAAAGCTTGCTGCTGAACCTGATCTTGCGCATCGTTCGCGGCGATGACGGTTGTCAGCGGTGCACACACCAGCGCCGCCAGCAGAGACCGCCGAATGCGTTTAGTTGGCCATATTTTGATCATGGATATGCTCCTTATTCGTCCCTGAGAAGAATCACGCATGCTACTGCAATATAATAGCCGTATGCTAAGTCTGCAACGGGTTTTCTCGATCGCAGGCGAGACAACCCAACCCCTTCTAGATTTCATGGCGCACACGGTGAGTGACCATTCGCTCATGCAAATCGTTAATCATTTTTGATCCCGTGCTGACAAACAGGCAGGGCAATATCGCATGAACCAGGCAGATGCCGGCAGCGATCAGCAAACTCAGCCCGAAGCCCGCGGCGACTAGAAAATGCTCTGAATAGGATTCGTTCACTGAAGCTGGGTGCTCAAGGAATATTCGGTTAAACATGGCTGCGGATCTCACTGACAATGGTTTGTAGGCTTACTGTTCGCAAAGCCTGGAGGCGATACAGACGGAAGAGGATAGCAGCCTCGGCTTGAGATATTCTTTGAAATTCTCACTAATAAAGGCATAATTACGCAACTATTTCCCAATATTTCTATAGTATATGCAAAATATAGACGCCAAAGATCTACAGATACTCAGAATTCTGCAACGAGATGATACGGTGTCGGCTGCAGAGATCGCCGATCGCGTCAGTTTGTCGGTGAACGCCTGCTGGCGACGCATAAAACGCCTGCAGGCAGAGGTCATTGAGAAGCAGGTGGCGATCCTGGATCCGGTAAAATTTGGCATCGGCTTGACCGTCTTCGTTTCCGTTCGAACCAATCAGCATAACGAAGCCTGGCTTGATCAGTTTTCGACGGGGGTCAGTAAAATTTCGGAGGTGGTCGAGTTTTATCGACTCAGTGGCGAGACCGATTATCTGCTGAAAGTACTAACCCGAGATATCGCCGACTATGACCGAGTCTACAAACAGATTATTAAAGCCGCACCCTTAAGTGATGTTTCATCATCGTTCGCTATGGAACGCATCAAGTCGACGACATCACTCCCTATATGAGGTCACCGCGCATCATCAATAATACTCATACGCCGGCCGAAGTCTTTACCTGCCAACTGGCATAGACTTGACCCGTTGATTCACCCCGACGGGCTAAGCAAGACACACTAGCAGCCCGAAAATTGCGACGATTGATCTCCCTCGCCAACGCTCTGAACTGGGTCTACAATGGCTTATTAACTTGTCAAAACATTAAGGTATTAACACAATGGCTTTACTACCGATAGATCTCGTTAATAACATTAAACAACAAATCACTGAACTGCCTTTGTCTGAACTAGACCTTGCAACCGACCCAATTCTGATCGATGTCCGCGAACCCCAGGAAGCCAACGCAGGTATGATTCCAGGCACCATGAATATCCCTCGCGGGGTCCTAGAGTTTCAAATACAAACCCACCCGGCTTTGCGTGGCGAGCAGCATCCGGCGGTTGCTCACGCCGACACGCCTATTATCTTGTACTGTCAGTCAGGCGGCAGGTCGGCGCTAGCGGCCCTCAGCTTGCAGCAAATGGGATTTAATCAGGTCGTGTCACTCCAAGGCGGCTATCAAGCCTGGCTAGCCAGTCAAGGGTAATCCGCGAGCGTCAATCTGACCGGGCAGTTAGTCGCGAGCCTTGCTGCCTAGGCCAGGCTCATGGTCTGGTTGCTATCGACATTATTCCACCACTGTAGCGGGATGCTAACTGCGCTGGCTTGCCAGCATCTGCCGACGTGGTATCCTGCCAAGCATGACAGACAAAGTTGATATTGTAGATACACCTCAAATTCCGGAAATCGCCGGCATCGCCCTGCGCCGCCAGAGTAAAGGACCGATGCTGACCGTGACGTCTTGTGCAGTCTCAGTAGAGCACGGCGTTGCCCGGGATACTCGCGGGAAGCCCGGCAAGCGGCAGTTGACACTACTGAGCCTGGAGGCCTGGGAAGAGGCTTGTCGCAGTCTTGATATCGACCTGGCATGGACTGCACGGCGCGCTAATATACTCGTGCGAGGCAAAATGTTCTCTGCCGCAGACGTGGGCAAAACGGTGTCAATCGGCGACTTGAAGTTAGAGATCACCCGCGAAACGGACCCCTGCATACGAATGGACGCCGCCCATCCAGGGTTGCAAGCGGCATTAGCATCCGACTGGTATGGCGGTGTTTGTTGTCGCGTCCTGGTCGCCGGCCATATCGCAGTTGGCGATCGAATCGATATTCAATGAACTCGAATTCACAATAACCCCACGGTATCTATCTATAATTACAGCAACCGCTATTAATTGAGCCTAAATCAAGATTTTTACTTAATTTTACTATCAATCAGCACAATATAAGCACAAGGTATACAAAGAGATCAGGATTTTCTGGTCATATTCTGGCAAGCCCGGATACGCTTGTCACAGTAATTTGCCTTTGCTCTGTATCCTCCAATCTGACCGACACTGTTTCGTTTTCGCCTGAAAAAAGTTGTCATTCTTACTGTAAATCTTCACCGCTGCAGATTAACTGCCTCTGATAACCGGAAGTACACGATATTTAACTTAGGGTTTAGATCAACATTCATACCATTCTTAGCTTGCTTAGACCTAACCGTTAGCAGATAAAGCTCTTTGAGTTTTTAAGCACATTCGGCTTAGCACCGAACTAACAAGGATCGTTGAATTGGAACAACATTGAATATCATTGTCACCGAAGCCGATACAGATTTTCGCACCCAGTTAAAAGCGGCGTTCGAACTCGATGGCCACGCCGTGCTTGAAGCATCCGATGGCGAGGAAGCCCTGGCGCTTATTCGTACCAAAAAACCCCACCTGATTGTTACGGAGATTAATCTACCGGATATGACGGGCGACCAGCTATTTAAGCAGGTAAAACAGCTTGGCCAAGATTATGGGGTGATTCCTTTTATTTTTCTGAGCGCCAATACGACGGAGAGTCACACAGTAGACCGCATGAACGGTGGTGCAGATGGCGTCTTTGAAAAGCCGATAGATTTAGCCCTGCTGCGGGCGCATGCCAACGCTTGCCTGCTAAACTCACGCCGCCATGCCGATCTCATAGAATCAAAACTGGAAGAATTCAGTTCTTTGCTCCGCAAAAATGATAACGGAAAATTCGATCCCCTGGCACCTCTCAGCGACAACATCGATCAATATCTAAACAATATCAGGGCTTCAATCGATGAGTTAGTGAACGATGGTAACGGCAATACTACTCAGACCCCTCCCGCGTCATCGCTGCGCGACAGCGTTCTCCAACCGCTGGCCTATATTCGTTTTTGTCTTGATCAACTCACTCGCCGACGGTCTATGGTGTCCGCTCTGAACTCTGAGGCCCTGACCTGGTGGTTGATATTTACTGTCGCCGAATCCCAGTATGCCAAAAAACCGCTGTTTGTTTCAGATCTGTATTTCAGCACGCCTTCGGCTAAAACGACCATTAACTCGCGCATGAACCAACTCATAGAGAAGGGCGTGCTCACCAAGCGCAGCCACCCCAGCGATGGCCGGCGCCAGCAACTCATCATGACTGACCACTTCAAGACGAAGTTTGCCGCGCATATTGAGGATAGTATTAATGTGCTCCTAAAAGAACTGCCCTAGCACATCATTCGGAAGGCGCTATACCCTAGGATCCGAATCGATAACGAATCTTGACGACAAAAACATCATTAACAGGATCTCGCCAGCCGGCTTCAAACAAGTCTGAAAAGCTATTGTCCTGCAGCGCCAGGCCTTTATCGGCGACTCGAGTATATACCACGAACAAATCCGATAAAGGTGCGATTTCCCAACGATAACGCACCTGAAAGCTCATCTGGGACAACCCGAAACTGTCAGAGGGCCCTGCCGGCTTGTCGGTCTTGATCAAATCGCCTGGACTGTCTGGAACCACAAAAAACTCGTCTTCATGAGCTCGAATTGATACCCACTGTAACGCTGCACGGATCTGTTGGCGGGCGCTGAAGAAGTATTCAAGAGTCACCTTTGGGGTCCACTGCTCAGCGTTGAAGGTCGTCATGTTGTTGTTTTCCTGATGCAACAACCAGCCCTTTCTGTCTGCCCAGCTATAATTGAGCTCGGCCGAGAAACGATCATTGGGCCGCCAGGTAACGCCACCACCAATTTTGATCTGATTGCCGCCTAAGGCCTCCTCGCGAAGTCCAACCCCGCCACCGAATGTCAGGTCAATGTTCGATGGTGAAGAATAGCGCATCACCACTTCTCGACGCTTTGCTGTGCGGTAAGTACCATTGCCGAAACTATTCAGGTCATCATAAGCCTTGGGCGTAAAACTGGTAACAAAGGTCATGCTGGACAGATTATTGAAGGTCAGCCGGTTAGTCAGATAAATGCCGCCGCCAGTAAAATATCCCGCCGCGTTTTTCTGAACAAAGCCGCGCACATCAAACTGATTACTCCGCGCCCAACTCATTCCAGAGCTGGTGCGAACATGGGCGGAACGAATTCGAAAATTATCATTGCGCTGCAAATAACCCAGATCATTAATATTGACCTTAGTGTCGAAATACTCGATTCCGAGTCGCTGGGAAACACCTTGGCGCAAGGTATACTCAACATCGACGAAGCCACCATAGCCTCGGTCAATACCATCGATAGCAGAAGTAAACACTTGGCCATCAAGCTTGAGCTTGCCGTCAGAGGTCAAATAGTGACCGTCAACACCCTGAACCAATGCATCGCGACTATCGTGTAAGGCTGCTGTACTGAGCAAGCCCACGGATCGATAGGCACCACCCACAGAGTCCTCGTATACCAGGCGGGCAATACCATAGTTCGAGCCCGTCTGCGTTAACAACACGGGTACGCCACCATCAGTACCGCGCAACACAGCGTCTTCTTCAAAGGCACCAAGAAAGCCGTAACGAAAGCTGCCAACTTGGCCGGTAAGTTTAACGGCACCATACAAATCAACTGGGCGGACGAGCTCACGATCGGGGATCGAGACATTAGACGCCACGGGCAGATCGACAGGCTTGCCGCCAATCCGTCGCGTATTCACCATGGTGTAGGGGGCACCGCTGTTACCAACACCGTTGCTGCGTGTATCGGCACGGGGAGAAGCAACGAAGACCTCTCGGCCTTCCAGAAAGAACAAGCGCTTCTCCGGAAAGAAGGCCTCAGTGGCATCCAGGTTAATCACCACATCGTCAGATTCGACATTACCAAAATCCGGATTTACCGTACCGGAGATTTGCATATTCGTTGACGGCCGCCAGAAAAAATCGGCACCCACTTTGTACAGATTTTTTTCGTCAATCAGATCTCGGCCGACTGCGGCGAAAGGGTAGATGCTGTACTGTTTCTTCGGATTCACATCCTTAAATTGCATCTCCTGCAAAACTGACATGAACTGTGCCTGAGTGTCGGGCAACCCAGGCCACCCCCAGCGTTCCTCGATATAGGCCACCTTGCGCGACATATATAAACCGATACGTCGAATTTCTTCACTGGCTGGCATGGAGACGGTGCCCCATGGAATAAAGAGCTCTGCTGACCAACCGTGATCGGTAGTCTGACTTGCGCCACGCCAGGCACCATCCCAATCACTGGTAAACTGTCGCTCAGGCAGAACAGTCCCATCCAGTATCGAGTCACCCAGATTTACGCCGAACCAGTAACCGTAGCGACCTTCCCCGGAGGTATCCAGGGTCACACTAATACCGTCGCGATTGATTTGGCGCTGATCGCGACCTGACAGACGCTTGATCAGACTCTCAACGGGTTGGTCCATGTCGACGCCAACGTAAAGGCCGTCTCGGGTGTAGAAAAATTTAACACGAGTCGCATGAGGTACGCTGGCCAGCGTATCGGGTTCGACGACGACAAATTCATCATAGGCCGGCAAGCCCGCCCATACCGTGTCATTAAGATGGCCGTCGATTTTGATTGCCGGCGTACCAATGACACGCTCGACAGTGATACTGTCGCCCTGTTT
>JABBAY010000040.1 GCA_018607725.1 K189A clade bacterium | reverse complement strand
TTTGAAAAATATGGTACAACGGCCTCTGCTTGTGGTGGTGAGTTGTTCGACTAACGACTCGTATTTCGGCAGCGGCGAAAACGGCTGGAATTTAGCGTAGCCAAGTATCAGCTAGCATGCTGGTCTAGTGGGCAAGGTTTTACTTGGCAAATAGTCTGTGATCTTCAAGGATTAAGGGCGCCTGAATATAGGCTGGCGCTCTTGATCCGGCTCGTGGAGGGGGTCAAGGTCGTCTGCAAAAATTCAACTCTGCAAACCCTTCAGGGTGAGTTGATCGTTTTGTTAGCGTCAGGCATCGCGCCCATTGAGTCAATCGGATCGTAGATAATACCAGGGGTGAGTAACGGCGCCGCAACAATATCGCTCGCATCCATCATCTGCACGACCCGCTGTAACGAAGCGATGACTTGATTTTGCTCCCAATCCTTTAATTGATTGAAACGTTCAGTAAAGTGTTCCTGCAGTGGCATGGGCGAGTTGGTCAGTACTGTTTTGGCATGATCGGTCAGATGTACATAGACTCGGCGTCGATCAATCACGCTGCGCTGGCGGCTCACTAGTCCGTGCTTTTCCATGCGATCAACGATGTTGGTGATGGTTGCTTGGCTTAAGCTGACAGCACTGGCGAGTTCGCCAGTGGTGATCTCCGATTGATCATGAATGGCGCGTAATATCAGCAGCTGCGGGGTGGTCAGCCCCGTTGTTTTAAGCAGTTTCTTCGAGTGCAATTCGGTGGCGCGAATCAGCTGTCTCAAACTCATCAGGACCTGGTCGATCGGTTCTACCATGATCATATTTCTCTTCAGTATCTCGCTGATAATATGCTAGCGATAGCTGCTAGGCTAGCGAAGTTAGCGTACCCTACTTAAGGTACAGGTTCTTCTTTGAGGCCTTTGTAGAGGCTGACAGTCATCAGCAGCAACACCAGGCAAAATGGTAGTCCTATCGCGATAGTGAGAGCCTGCAATGAGGCCATGCCGCCGCCCACCAGCAGGGCGATGGCGACCAAGCCCGTGGCCGTGCACCAGAATATGCGTTGCACCACCGGCGCGTTCATTTTGCCGCCGGCGGTCATGGTGTCGATGACCAGCGAGCCTGAGTCGGCGGAGGTGACGAAGAATATCGCGATTAAAACCACGCTGATGGCTGAGACGATGCCAGCGAAGGGTAGGCCTTCGAGCATGACATACAAGGATAGCTCTGGAGGCATCTCGGCGAGCGCCTTAACGCCAAGGTTAAAATATTGATCGAGACCGGTGCCGCCGAGGGTCGACATCCAGATGATGCTGATAATCGTTGGCATCAGCAGAACCCAAGCAAAAAACTCGCGAATGGTTCTGCCGTAGCTGATTCGAGCGATAAACATGCCAACAAAAGGTGACCAAGAGATCCACCAGGCGAGGTAGAAAATGGTCCAGCCATGGTAAAATGCGGTGTCCGTGCGGTCGATCCAATTGCTGAAGCGAGGCAGGTAAACCAGATAATTGATGGTGGTGTGCCACAGCTGCTCAAAGATCAGCAACGTCGGGCCTGTCACCAGCACGAATAGGCACAGCATTGCTGCCATACCCATGTTGAGCTCGCTGAGGCGTTTGATGCCCTTGTCGAGGCCAGCGATAACCGATATCAACGCCATGATCATGATGACTACGATCAGTAATATTTTGGAGAGATTGCTTGCGGGGATATCGAACAGGTGATGCAGACCCGCCGCGATTTGTTCCGCACCGAACCCCAGGGATGTTGAGAGGCCAAAGATGGTCGCTAGTACCGCCATGACGTCGATAAAATGACCGAATGGCCCCCAGACGGCTTTGCCAAATAGCGGGAAAAATGCTGAGCGCAGGGTCAGCGGCATCTGGCGGTTGAAACAAAAAAAGGCCAGCGCTAGTCCGACCAGACCGTAGATTGCCCAAGCATGCAAACCCCAATGAAATATGGTCGCGGACATACCGGCTTCTCGGGCCACAGCAATATTTTGCGGGTCGATGCCCAGCGGTGAATTCAAGGTGTGAGTCAACGGTTCGTAGACGCCGAAGAACATCAGGCCAATCCCCACGCCAGCGGCAAACAACATCGCAAGCCAGCCGCCGTAGTTATATTGCGGTTTTGCGTCAGGACCGCCCAGGCGGATCTTGCCAAAGCGTGAAGTCGCGATAGCGATACAAAAGAGGATGAAAAAGTTCGCTGAGATCAGAAAGAACCAGTCGAAAGTTGAAGTCACCCAGGTTTTCATGCCGAGGAATAGCTCAGTTGCTAGTGCAGGGTACAGTAGGGTGACTGTAACCAACGCAATGACCGATAGCGCTGAGATGGCAAATACCGGGTTGTGGATGTCCAGGCCCAAGACCTCAATGTTATCCTCACCGATTTCATGACCGATATCGATAGATTCATCGACCGTTTCGCTGGTCGTTACAGATGATGTCTTAATGAGCGGATCCTCCGGTGATTGGGTATCGTTCGAGCGTCGGCCCGAGTGCTGCTTTTAACGGTGCTAGCCAAGGCTCAAAATGTCGCCATTGCTCGAGCCCGCTTTGATAGATGGGTTGCCTGACTTGTTCTGAGCTAGGTGTTCTTACGGAGCGCTGGGTTGCATGGAACGCCAAGCATTCCGGCTCAAAATCCAGGCCTAAAAATTCCAGCAGACGTCGAACTTGGGCTTCGGTGTCGTTCACGACCTCCTCGTATTGCACCCGCAGAATTTTGCCTGGCAGTACCTGGTCCCAGTGATCCATCAATGCCACATAGTCGCGATAGTATTGGCCGATCTCTGGCAGGCCATAGGTGAACTCTTGGCCAGTGGCGAACAATTGTTTATAGCCGCTGAAACAACAGGCCATGGGGTGGCGCCGGGCATCAATAATTCGAGCATTTGGCAAAATCAAATGAATCAAGCCAATATGGCGAAAGTTGTTCGGCATTTTGTCGATGAAGTAAGGTGCGCCTTGGCGAAAAATTTGGGTGTCACTGAGATAGGCTTCGCCAAATTGATTTAACTGCTCAGGGGCTAGGTTAGTGAGGCTGGCTGGATATTGCGGCTTGTCGTCAATCATTTGTCTGCCGCCTAACCGATGCGCCAAGGCGCCAATATTAGGTAGTTCGAGGGTGCCATCAACTTGTGAATGGGAGGCAAGAATCTGTTCAAGTAAGGTTGACCCCGCTCTTGGCAAACCGACGATAAAAATCGGATCTGAAGCAGGACAGCCGGCCCCTGCGTGAGACGCGAAGAGCTCAGGTATACAGAGGCTTCGTTGCAGGTCGAGTATCTCGGTCATGCGATCTGCACTATAGCGGAGCTGTTGTTTCCTGCTCAGGTTACCGCGCTCGTAGTAATTCATGGCGGCGGGGTAATCTTGTGCATCCTCATACGCTTTGCCTAATGCAAAACTCAAGTGCACCTGGTCTTCAACCGGAGTTTGCTCTATCTCCAGCTGCTGCTGCATGGCATGAATTTCATGGGTGCTGAATCGGTAGGTTTTGAGATTGGCGAGGCTCCAATAGGCGTCACCAAAATCTGCACGAACACCATAAGCTTGTTGATAGGCGACGATGGCGTCGTCGGTGCGATCAATGGTTTTTAATGCATGGCCACGAAGTAAGTGGAGTTCAGCGGAGCGAGGCAATTGTTGGATAACGTCGTCGTAAATAGCCAAGGCCTCGTCAAATCGACCGACGGCCACACACTGGTTCGCATAAGCGGTCTGGTAAGCTTGATTGCCAGGCATGACGTTACGCAACAGCGTAGCTTGGGCCATTGATTCAACGTACTTTTGGCGACGATAGAGCACATTCATGTAGTCAAAGCGTGCCAGCACATTTTCCGGCTCAAATGCCACCGCACTTTCGAGAATAAATTCGGCATCGTCGAGTACTTCAGACTTGATCCCCAGATCCGCTAACAGGCGCATCGCTTCAACGTGTTTCGGCTGTTTCTGCAGGAAACTGCGACACAGCTGTTCTGCCCTGAACCATTTACCTTCGCTGATCATATTGCGAACGCTCAAGAGCGCCGGCGGCAGTGCGGACAACCTGTTGATCTGGTCTAGTGCCTGCTGGTGCCAGTTAGGATGCTCAGATGTTGAGGTCAGGCGACTGATCGCTTGCCAGCTCGCCAGCAGAGAATTGTTCAATTGTACCGCCTGCTGGAAAGCCGCTAGGGCATCTTTCTGGCGGTTAAGCGCAAGATAGCAGTGGCCGGATTCTTGATGTGCACGGCCGAGTGTCGGGTCCTGAGTTTTTAACAAGGCAAGGCTTTGCAGTGCCCCGTCGACATCTTGCAGATAGCGCTGGCTAACAGCGAGTAAGTACAAGGCATCGGGATGATTTGGTTGTGTGAGTAGTACGGCACTGGCGGATTCGCCTGCCCCTTGAAATTGGCCCGCCTGCAATTGCTGACGGCCCTGCGTCAAAATATTTTCATTATCAGGTTTTTCTTTAGGCATTTTTGCCATACCGATGGTATTAGTTTGGGTGTCCTGAGTTTAAACGTTATTAAGTCAAACGTTCTCAGTAACAACCAGGGTGAAATTCACCCTGGTTGTTGACTGCCACTAGGCCTTTTGTCTAGCGCAAGTCGTATGAGACACGAAGACCAATAGTCCGAGGTCGGTTAGTCGTAATACGCTCGAAAAAGTCCTGGCGATTGATGTGCAGCTCAGCTCGTTTGTCAGTCAGGTTTGACACGAAAAGCTCAACGCCCCAGCCGACAGATTCGTCTTGAACCCCAACGCTGGCATTAACCAATGTATAGGCTTGCTGGGTTGAATTAGGCTCTGTCGGTGTATCCACTAACGAGTTAAGTGCTTCGCCGGCATATTTAATGCCCAGCTGCCAATGGGCGTTCAGGGCGCCTGCCATCTGCCATTCGTAGCGACCACGAATGCTGCTCTGGAATTCAGGCGTCAACGGTAATGGCGAGCCTTCGTCAGCAACAATAACAGCAAATGCCGGATCAACCCGAACCAGCTCAGTGTCGTTGTAAGACGCAGCGGCATACAGGGTGAAGTTGTCAGTTGCCAACCAGACCAAATCTGCCTCAACACCCAGGATCTCAGCGTCACCGCCATTGTCGACAATGGTTAAGACGGAGATGTTCTGCGAGTCAAACTGAGAGACCTGAATATCATTCCAGTCGATCTTGTAGATAGCACCATTAAACCGTACCTGGCCATCTGCCATGGTGGTTTTCCAGCCGAGTTCCATGTTCTCAAGCGTGTCAGATTCAAACACGTAAGGTAGGCAATAGCCGGGAAATCCGGTGGCCGCATTGGCTTCAATGGGCGCCGCGGTGCCGCAATTGGTGCCATCTGCCAGAAGATTATTGTCGCTAGAGTTATACTGGCCGCCTTCTTTGGCCGCTGCACGGTTAAAGCCTGGTGGACGGTAGCCTTCTGACCATGAAGCATAGATCAGCGTGTCATCGTTCGGCGTCCAGCTGGCCGTAAACTTCACAATGGTGTCATCGACACTGATAGGCTGCAGTTCCGCAAAGTTAGCCTCGTAATCGCGGCCTCCGGTCCTTGTTGGTCGAATATCGTTGGTCGGATCAGCATCGTCAGTGAACAAGGGGCGGTTGCCATAGCGCCATGCACCATAGCCTTTGTAAGCATATTCTAGGTCGTAATATCGAGCGCCGGCCGCAAGATTAAAGTCACTGGTAACATCCCAAGATAACTCACCAAATATAGCCGCCTGGGTCTCTGTTCGCGTATTGTCGTTACGGAACTGAGTGGCGAGTGTGGTCTTGCCGCGGGCGTTGGCCGTGGAGTTGTCGAAGGTTGAGTTGCTGTTGATGTCGATAGGGGCAAAACCCGCATCAATCGGTGCCTGATAGTTGAAGTCGCCGACGTGCTCAATTTCAAAGTCTTCGTAAAACACACCAGCGGTGAGGTTGACTGAGCTATCGAAATTGGTAGTTACGCGGAACTCGTGAGTCCAGCGGGTGTTTTGATTTTCGATATGGGCCGCATTCGACGGGTTACCACACTCAATCACACCAGTATTGCCGCTCAGGGTTGGATCCCAGCTGTAGGTAGTGGTAGGTCCGCCGTCTGCTGCGCTAGGTAGGCCAGTGTAGAAGCTGCCCACTAAATATTCACACTGGTAGCCGGAGATGAATCCACCCACGTTGGTGTAACCAGTGTAATCAATGTTAGCAACCACTTCGCGGTCCAGAAAGGCACCAGTGTAGACCAGATCCAACGCGCCAACTCGACCGTCTAGAGTCCAAGAGGTTTGATTGAAGTCGTCTGACAGCTTGTCTTCGGCAAACCGGGTGACTTGCAGGTCGCCGATGCTTGGGTCGTAATCGAATACGCCCTCGGTTTTTAGTGACTGCTGTGCATGTTGAACCAACAGGCTCCAGTCGTCATTGATCAGGTATTTAAGGCCGGCCCGAAAACCAGCATAGCTGGCGTCGTTGAAGTCATCTTCAACCAGTGCCGAGTTTGATGCGACGGTTTTGCTGACGGGAACAACCAGGCCGCCGGCGCCGACGACATCGCCGTTGGCGAATACGGTACCTGGAGCAAATGTCACGGTCTCGCCAGGAAATGTTGGGTTGACCGCGTTATCGGCTTGAAAAGTGCCTTCGACATTGTCGATGTAGCCACCTTGGCTGTCATTATAGAGTGCGAGACGTACGGCCATCTTGCCCTCGATGACGGGTAGGTTGAGCATCAGCTCGGCCGAGTTGCTGGCCTCTCCCCCTTTGGTTGATGACCAGCTGCCATTCATGCTGGCTTGTACTTCATCGATGACAGGTTTGTTGGTGATCAGACGAATAGTACCAGCCATTGAGCTGGCGCCGTACAGGGTGCCCTGGGGTCCTGGCAGCACTTCAATGCGTTCCATATCACTGATATAGACGTCGAGATTTCGGCCGCCAGCGGTGACGGGTTGCTCGTCAAGGTAGAGTGCGACGTTGGGTGCGGAGCCTTGAGACTCGGCGACGGTAATGTTGATGGCGTCAACGGCGGCGCCACGAATATAGATCTCACTCTGGCCTGGACCACGCCCGCCCGCATTAACGTTGGGTAAGTATTGAATGTAGTCAGAGAATTCCTGGATGTTTTGTTCTTCCAGCTGACGTGAGCTCATCGCCTGCACGGCTAATGGGACATCCTGCATGCTGACGGAGCGCTTGGTGGCTGTTACGACGACTTCTTCCATCGCCGCGGATGCGGTGGTGGCGGTGCCAAACATGACCGCCAGAATAGCGACATTTAATTGGTTTCTTTGAAACATGTATATCCCCGGGGTTTGAGCGAAAAAGAATATTACTTAGATGTGAAAGGGAATTGTACGATTTTATCTTTGCAATTGCACCTTTTCAGGATAGTCACCACCGAGGGCTTCGAATAAATGGCTGATAAATAGGGTTTCTGGAGGGTCAGGGCAAGAATATAGTGTGACGTCTAAAGATATGTAATCTAAGTAAAATTAATGGTGATGAGCGTTACTTCTACGATGGCTGCGAGCTTGGTCGGTGAGCTACAAGGCTGGCAAAAGGGGCGCTGCGCTCTGTCACTCGGCGACTGAGCTGACGTGGCGGTGGCTAGGTTGGAATCTTTGGGAGGTCGCTATGGTGAAGGACTGGGATTATTTCCAAGGTCATTTTCGGCGAAGGTTGCCAAATACAATTGTTCAACCTGTGCTCTTGCCCAGGGCGTTTTCCGTAGAAAAGTCAGGCTTGATTTCACCGAAGGTTGTTGTTTGAAGCAGTTGATGTTGATTAAGGTCGCGAGCTCTTCCCAGCCGAAGTGCTGCTCAAGCAAGGTGACGATGTGTTTGAGTGTCAGGCCGTGTAACTGGTTGTTGGGTTGCGAGTTTGGCATAGGTAAATGGGTTTGAATCCTTGAGGGTATCAGCACTATGTGACAAAGAGAGGTTGGTCTGGATAGCAGAATAACATGGTTTTGTGCTCAGCGAGGAGTTGCCGGCGCCAGGCAAAACGTGGTTAATTGCTTGTAGGCTTGGAATCAGCCAATCGAAGCCTCGCCAAAGGCGATTCTACTGATGAATAGGAGGATACCATGGACCTGGAAGCCAGACTCACGCAGCTCGAGGATATTGAAGCCATTCGACAATTGAAGGCGCGCTATTGCGAGGTCTGTGATGCGAACCACGATCCTGACTTGATCCTTACCTTGTTTACCGCAAATGGCATTTGGGAGGGTGATGGGATTGGCCGGCATGCCGGCCACCAGCAAATCGCTGCGCTGTTTCGCTCATTTCAAAAGACCATCAGCTTCTCCCAACACATGGTTCAGAACCCGATCATTGCGGTGGATGGCAATCACGCCACCGGGCGCTGGTACTTCTTTGGTCTGTTCACCTATTATAAAGGCCAACAACGCCGCTGGCAGGCCGCGAGGTATCATGAGGAGTATGAGAAAGTGGCGGGAACCTGGCAGATCAGCCATCTGAAAATCGTCGAACCGGTCATGAGCGCCCGCTATGAACAGGGTTGGCGCAATGGCCAAGTACCCGCAGAGAAGCCTGAGCGTGAGTGATCTTGTGGTTCATGGCCACTGCGATTCGAAATTTGAAGCCGTGCGTCGAGGCTTTGTGGAGAATTTTACGCAACGCGACGAGCTCGGGGCGTCGGTGGCCGTTGTGTATGAAGGCGAACTGGTGGTCGACCTGTGGGCCGGTTATGGGGATGCCGACAGAACCCGGCCCTGGTTGGAAGATACGCTCGTCAACGTCTGGTCTGTGGGCAAAGCCATGACCGCCTTGACCCTGTTGCATTTGCTGGAAAACCGCAACATTGACGTGAATTCCAGGGTTGCCGATCACTGGCCTGAGTTCGCCCAGGCGGGTAAGGGCCAGATTACCCTTGCTCAGGCTATGTCGCATCAGGCAGGACTCTGCGGAATCGACTCGCCGCTGCCGACAGACGCTTACTTTCACTGGGATCTCATGACCGCGGCCATTGCGCGACAAAAGCCATGGTGGGTCCCGGGACAAGCCCATGGCTATCATACCAATACCTTTGGTTTTCTTCTGGGAGAGCCGTTACAGCGGATTGCTGGACAGTCATTCTCTGACTACTTTCAGCAACAGATCGCCGGTCCACTGGGTATGGACTTCCAATTCGGCGTGGCGGCTGATCAGCAGCATCGCTGCGCTGATTTGACGTTTTTGGATCGTGCCGGCGTAGGCTTAGCGGCCCCTGTGATGGCACTGGACGCCAGTGATACCCTAGGTGCCATGCGAGAACGCGTGGCCAATAACCCGCCCTTGTTGTCCCTTGGGGTTAATTCAACAGCCTGGCGGCGAGCGGTCTTTCCCTCCACCAATCCGCAGTCCAACGCCCGCTCAGTGGCCCGTTGTTTCGGCGAGTTGGCCTTGATCGCGGCGGGCAAGCGCGTGGGCGTGATCAGTCAGGCGCAATTGAATCGCGCCACCCAGATTGTCAGCGATGGGTTGGACCTTAATGTCCAGCGTCCGACGCGATTTGGTTTGGGCTTTCAGTTGACGCAGCCCGACCGGCCGCTGGGACCGAACCCTGGCACCTTCGGTCACTATGGCAATGGTGGGCATCTGGGTTTCGCGGATCCTTCTCGGTCATTGGGTTTTGCCTATCATATGAATCATCAGGGCTTCGCCTGGCGTGATCCGAGAAATACCACCCTCACGGATGCGGTATATCGGTCACTTTAAGACCGTCGCGTTGTCCGCATTACCAACCCTGCAGAGTAGCGAATGGAACACGCCAAAGCTTACTTAATGTCGAAGCCCGAAGCCTGGGAAGATTATCCCTTCAAGCTCCCGGTGGCGGTCTACAAAATCCGACACAAGATGTTCGCCACCCTGAGTGAAAGTGATGGGTACTGGCGGATGAATCTCAAGTGTGAGCCGCTAGAGGCGATGATGCTCAGAGACGTGTTCGAGGCGGTGCTGCCTGGCTATCATATGAATAAGGCCCACTGGAATACGATAATGCTGGATGGCTCGATCCCCGCGAGTGAAATCGAGAGAATGATCGATAATTCCTATCAGCTGGTGATCAAAGGCTTGACCCGCATTGAGCGTCACCAGCTTGAAACTCGCTATGCCCCAGCCGAGCTTTATGGGTCGCGAAATTGATCGTTAGTTGTGGGTCGGGCTTGCTGGCTACCGCCGGTCGTTACCGGTTATGCTGTTTGATGAATAACAGTGCCGAGTTCGGCGCAAACGAAGATCTGACGGGAGACGAGTTTGAGTGCAACTATTGAAATCACACAGGATATTGCCATCATCACTATGGACGACGGTAAAGCCAATGCGATAAATCCGACGATGATCGCGGCACTAAATGCTTGTCTCGATCAGGCGGAACAAAGTGCTCGTGCGGTGGTGCTTGTGGGTCGAGAGAATCGATTCTCGGCCGGTTTTGATCTGAAGCTGATGTCCAGCCTGAGCGGCGATGAGGTCACTTCGATGGTGAATGACGGCGGTCGATTGGCGCTCCGCCTGTATGGGTTTCCCATGCCGGTGGTATGCGCCTGTACGGGCCATGGTATCGCTATGGGCAGTTTTATCTTACTGGCGTCAGATATCCGTATTGGCACAACAGGGCCTTATAAGATTGGCGCCAATGAAACGGCAATTAATATGGTGCTGCCAGTGTTCGCGGTAGCCCTGCTCAAGGCGCGGATTGATCCGCGGCATCTGAGTCATGCCGCCATTAACGGTCATTTGTATGACCCAGAAGGTGCGCTGGCAGCAGGCTTTCTCGATCGCATCGTTGCCGCCGGCGAGGTCAAAGCGACTGCAATCGAAGTCGCCCGGGAATTGAGCGCGCTGACGGGCCCTGCCTATAGCAAGAATAAACGCTTAATTCGAGCGCAGACGATCGCTGCGATTGAGCCAAGTCTTTAAAAATCCCGTGGCATAGCATCATCGTCGCCTGAGAATGAGTCCATTACTTGATTATTAGCCCATAAAGGAGTCCTCCATGAGAGCTGCAATCATGCGCGATGCGCGTCTTGTCGTTGATTTGATGTCACAACCGGAGCCGGCCGCCGGCGAGGTGCTGGTCAAGACCCTGGCTTGCGGTATCTGCGGTTCAGACTTGCATGCGTTGAAGTTCGGCCAGCAAATGGTTGAAACATCCAAGGCAACCGGCGGCTCCTTCTCCATGGACTTGAGTCACGATGTGGTGATGGGGCATGAGTTTTGCGCTGAAATTGTCGACCACGGACCCGGCACAACAAAGTCCCTCAAGGCGGGCACGCGAGTCTGTTCGGTGCCGATGACTATTCGAAATGGCGCGGTGAGCACGGTGGGCTACTCGAATCTGGTGCCCGGTGGTTATGCGGAAAATATGGTGCTCCACGAATCGATGCTGCTGCCGGTGCCAAATGGTCTTGCCAGTGACCTGGCGGCGCTCACAGAGCCCATGGCAGTAGGCTACCATGCAGTGCAGATGGCAAAGCTGAACAATGCTGAAATCCCTTTGGTAATTGGCTGTGGTCCTGTGGGTCTTGCTGTCATAGCTGCGCTGAAGCGCCAGGGAGTTGGCCCCATTATCGCGGCAGACTTCAGCGAGACCCGCCGCAAGCTGGCGTTGATTATGGGCGCTGACGAGGTCGTCAACCCCGCCGAGGCATCGCCCTACGACAGTTGGCGATCCATGGCGACACTGGGTGTGGACGGGTCGCGCCTGCCGGAACTGCCGTTGGTGGGACAACAATATCGAGAAGGTGTCTTCTTCGAATGTGTGGGTGTTCCCGGCGTGATCGATCAATTGATGGCAAATGCCCGTCGTGGCTGTCGCATTGTGGTGGTTGGTGTGTGCATGGAGCAGGACCATATTCGACCGTTGGTGGGAATCAACAAAGAGCTGAATCTGCAATTTGTGCTTGGCTATACCGCCGATGAATTCAAAGAGACCCTAGGGCATATTGCTGAGGGGGAGCTGGATGTTGCTCCCTTGATTACCGGTAAAGTTGGGCTTGACGGTATTGCGGCGGCTTTTGTCGATCTGGGCAGCCCGGAAGTGCATGCGAAAATTTTGGTGGATCCATCTCTGTAAAGGCCTTTGGTAAAAACGCATTAGAAAAACGCTGGGTAAGCCCGCGCTCAAGCTGCGCCTCGTGCAGGTTGAAAGGTTGGCCGTCGGCTGTTGCATCAACTCCGTAATACTGTATATTAATACAGTTGTTATAACTAAGCCTTCACACTCAATCAGAGGTATCGATGACATATCATTATGAGGTAATTGCGAAGATGGCGGCTGATATTTCCAAGCAAATGCTCAAGCTTAATAATCAGCTGGATAAAGTCATCGACAAGCAGGACGAGCTGATCGATCCTGAATCACAAAAGGCGGTGGTGATCGCGTTGGTCAATGATTTTAAGTGGGATGAGGCGGCGAAATTGTGTGCCGAACAAGCCAAGGAAGATGACAAACGAACCCGTTTGGCAGAAGAAGAAAAGCACCTTCGCCGGGAGTTGGAGGCTTTGCGCGAACAGTTGGTGGAGGTATCCAACGGTAAGATAGTCGAGCCGCCAACAGGCTTGGAAGAGTAATTTCAGTGGGTGCCCACAGGGTTCTGTAGTCGGGTCTAACGAATCTTTTATGGGTGATCAAGAATCTTTAATGGTTGACCCCGTGCGATTGACCAGGCCATCACAGGCAAAAGTTCAATACAGATAACTGATCTCATCCTTCACAAAGGTATAGCGCGGTTGTTTGTACCAGCCGTAAATGAGTGATCTACGGGGTTCCTTGTGTACCTTGGTATCGTAGACAACGAGCTTTCCAGTTGTGCCATCCAGCCAGAAGTCGATATCATAAAGTTTGTCTGGATCGCCGGCCACATGGAAGTCGGTGCAGGCGAAATAGATGTTGCCGCGAATCTGGCGCACAGGATCGTGGACCTTGACGAACTTCAGCGCAAGATCTTCACCGGTCTTGTCATCTAAAACATGGAAGAGGCCGTCGGCATCGAGCAGCGTGGCAACATGCTCGTGCATCGTCGCCTTGATGTCATTAACGTAAAATTTTACCGGCGCAACTTTCGGTGCCAGAGAAGGCGGTGCCAGAGAAGGCGGTATCGAGGGTGTTTGGGTTTCTGCAGAGGGCTCTGCGTGGAGTGAGAGACCGACCGAAATCAACAGCCCAAATAGCAGGCTGTTGATCACTGTCGTGCTGAACCTTCGATTAATCATAAAAGCTGTTCGCTCTAACAATTAAGCTTCGGGAGCAGGCTCTCCGGCATGCTCAGCAGCTTCGCCGGCATGTTCATGGGCTTCTTCAGCAGCTTCGCCGGCATGTT
>JABBAY010000230.1 GCA_018607725.1 K189A clade bacterium | reverse complement strand
AGCCAGTAAGCTCTTTGAGCGCGTTGCCGATTTCTGCCAAGCTCTTCACGGTATGTACACCTGCCGCGTTCAATGCGGCAAATTTATCCTCAGCGGTACCCTTGCCACCGGCAATAATCGCGCCGGCATGCCCCATACGCTTACCCGCTGGCGCAGTCACGCCGGCGATATAGCCCACCACGGGTTTGGTCACATTGGATTTGATAAACTCGGCAGCTTCCTCCTCAGCATTACCACCGATCTCACCAACCATAATAATGGCGTGGGTATCAGGGTCAGCCTCAAACATGGCAAGAATATCAATAAAGTTACTGCCCGGGATAGGATCGCCACCAATACCAACGCAGGTGCTCTGGCCAAAACCCAAGTCTGTGGTTTGCTTGACAGCCTCGTAAGTCAGAGTGCCTGAACGCGACACAATCCCAACCTTACCCGGCAGGTGAATCGACCCCGGCATAATACCGATCTTACATTGCCCCGGCGTGATGACACCTGGACAATTAGGACCGATCAAACGAATTCCGCGGGCATCAAGGCTGGCTTTGACCGACAGCATATCGAGGGTCGGCACACCTTCAGTAATGCAGACGATTAATTCAATACCGGCGTCTGCCGCTTCCAGAATGCCATCTTTGGCATAGGCCGCAGGTACATAAATCACCGAGGCCGTCGCACCCGTTTCACGCACGGCTTCCTTAACGGTATTGAATACCGGCAGTTCGAGGTGTCGCTGACCGCCTTTACCGGGTGTGATACCACCCACTAATTTCGTACCGTACTCCAGCGCCTGCCGAGAGTGCAGGGTTCCCTGGGAACCAGTAAAACCCTGACAAATTACTTTTGTGTTTGAATCAATTAGAACGCTCACGCTGCACCTCCGGCGGCTTTCACTGCTTGCTCGACGGCATCCGTCAGACTTGTCGCAGCAATAATATCGACATCGCTATCGGCCAGGGCTTTCACCCCAAGGGCCGCATTATTACCTTCAAAACGCACGACTACTGGCAGGGTGACGCCAACTTCCTTCACTGCACCGATAATACCTTCAGCGATAACATCACAGCGGACAATGCCACCAAAAATGTTGATGAGTACAGCCTTGACGTTGGTGTCAGACAATATGATCTTAAACGCTTCACTGACGGTCTCCTTGGTCGCACCACCGCCCACATCAAGGAAGTTAGCCGGCTTGCCACCATGCAGTTTCACCAAGTCCATCGTTCCCATCGCCAGACCAGCACCGTTGACCATGCAACCAATGTTGCCGTCTAGCGCAACATAATTCAGACCGAACTCAGCGGCCTGACTCTCGCGGGCATCTTCCTGTGACGGATCATGCATCGCGGCGAGTTTCTTCTGTCGGTAAATAGCATTACCATCAATGGAGACCTTAGCGTCCAGACAGTGAATATCCCCGTCACTGGTGACAACCAGCGGATTGATCTCCAGCAGCGCCAGATCATTGTCCTGGAACAGCTTAGCCAATGAAGTGAAAACATTGGCAAACTGATTGACCTGTTTGCCTTCAAGACCCAGCTGAAAGGCAAGGTCTCGGCCCTGATAGGGCATGCCACCGATAGCCGGGTCGATAACCGCCTTGAGAATTTTTTCCGGGGTTTCTTCGGCGACGGTTTCGATTTCCACACCACCCTCGGTGGATGCCATAAACACAACTCGACGTGACGACCGATCGATAACCGCACCCAGATACAGCTCACGTGCAATATCCGTACACTCTTCAATATAAATTTTGCTGACCGGCTGGCCGTGCTCATCGGTCTGAAAAGTCACGAGATTAGTGCCGATATGCTGAGCAGCAAACGCGCGTATCTCGGCTTCTGTTGACACCAGCTTAACGCCACCAGCTTTACCCCGGCCGCCTGCGTGAACCTGGACCTTGATGACCCAGCGCTCTCCACCTAGCTCTTTTGCCGCTGCTACAGCCTCATCTGCTGTATCAACAGCATAACCTTTGGATACGGGTAAACCGTATTCAGCGAACAATTGTTTCGCCTGATATTCGTGAAGATTCATAACTTCATGGTCCTTGAAATGTGATTAGAATTATCCTGCTTTCAGGATAAGCGTTCGCTTGCCTATCGTTTTTTGGTTATCGCTTTTACTTTTTACGTTTTCGATTCGCTATATGAATAGCATGCCCGGCCACTGCCAGTGCGGCTTCATGAAAGCCTTCCGACAACGTCGGATGAGCAAACATCGTCAGGCCGATATCCTCAGCACTGGATCCAAATTCCATCGCGATCACCGCCTCGCTAATCATTTCGGAGGCATGGCCGCCAATCATATGGACGCCAAGGATTCTGTCAGTTGCCGCGTCAGCCAACACCTTGATCATCCCTGCTGTATCGTTTGAGGCCTGCGCCCGGCCACTGACGGCCAAGGGGAACATTCCCACATTATAATCGTCACCACTGGCCTTCAATTCTTGCTCAGTTTTGCCCACCCAGGCTATTTCTGGATGGGTATAGATCACTGACGGTACACAATCATAGTTCACCATCGGTTTGTGGCCGGCAATCCGCTCCGCCACCATCACACCCTCTTCCATACCCTTATGCGCCAGCATGGGGCCACGAACAACATCCCCGACAGCAAAGATACCCGGTGCATCCGTAGAGCACAGATCATTGACATAAATAAAGCCACGCTCATCCAGTATCACACCACTGTCAGCGGCTAACAGATTTTCAGTGAATGGCCGGCGCCCTACCGCGACGATCAGTTGATCGAACACTTCTTGTTTCTCGCCCTCCGCATCTGAATAGGTCACGGTGACTTTCTTGCCTTTGATATTGGTGCCAGTGACGCGCGCACCCAGCCGCACATCCATGCCCTGCTGCTTGAAAAGCTTTGCAGAGTCCTTACTGACCTGCTGATCCGCCATCGGCAGAAACTCTTCGAGGGCTTCAAGCACAATGACCTCGGCGCCCAGCCGCAGCCAGACACTACCAAGTTCCAGGCCGATAACGCCGGCACCAATAACGCCGAGACGCTTGGGTACAGCAGTGAATTCCAGCGCGCCACTTGAATCAACGATCAAGTTCGGCGTCAGTGGGCATGGCGGAATAGCGACGGGAACGGAACCCGTAGCGATAATAATATTATCAGCTTCAAGCATCTCGACAGTGCCATCGTGGGTCGTGACATCCACCTTGCGGCCCGCATTCAGGCGCGCAGTACCTTCAAAGGTCACGACGCCATTAGACTTCAACAGACCGGCAACACCCTTGGTTAAGTTTTCAACGACCTTATCCTTGCGCGCTAGCATCGTCGGAACGTCGATTTTCAGACCTGAAATCTTGATGCCAATCTCGTCAAATTCGTTCTTGGCCTGACTATACTTGTGTGACGCATCCAACAACGCTTTCGATGGTATACAGCCGACGTTCAAACAGGTTCCACCGAAAGCTGGCTTTCCATGTTTATTGATCCACTTATCGATGCAGGCTGTTTTCAGACCCAGTTGTGCAGCCCTAATCGCGGCATGATAACCCGCAGGGCCTGCGCCGATCACGATCACGTCGAATTTGGTTACCATGCTAATACGTCTCCACAGAGGTTCGTTAAATGTCCAGCAGGATTCTGGCTGGCTCTTCGAGGAAGTCTTTAATCGTGACGAGGAAGCGTACCGCCTCCTGACCATCAATCAGACGATGATCGTAAGACAATGCCAGGTACATCATCGGTCTGATCACAACCTGCCCGCCCACGGCCATTGGCCGCTCCTGAATTTTATGCATCCCCAAAATCGCAGTCTGTGGCGGATTCAATATAGGCGTCGATAATAAGGAACCAAACACGCCCCCATTAGAAATCGTGAAGGTACCTCCTGTCATATCGTCAATGGCTAGCTTGTTATCCTTGGCACGATTACCGTAGTCGCGAATTTGCTCTTCAATCTCGGCCAGACTCAGGCTGTCAGCATCGCGCAGAACAGGGACCACAAGCCCACGGGGTGAACCCACCGCAACACCAATATCTTGATAGCCATGATAAACAATGTCGCTACCATCAATCGAGGCGTTGACCGCTGGAAAGCGCTTCAAGGCTTCGATACAGGCGCGGACAAAGAACGACATAAAGCCCAATCGAGTGCCATTGTGGGCCTTCTCAAAGGCTTCTTTGTACTGGCTGCGAAGCTCCATGATCGCTGTCATATCCACCTCGTTAAAGGTCGTCAGCATCGCCGCGGTTTGTTGGGCCTCCAGCAGCCGGCGGGCAACACTGGCACGTAACCGGGTCATGGGGACGCGACGTTCAATGCGATCCGAGGCACCGTTGGCTTCATTCGCCGCGACAGGAACGCTCGGTTGCGCAGCCGCAGTCTGAGTCACGTTGGCGACGGCCATCAGCACATCTTCTTTTGTGACCCTGCCACCCTTACCGGTACCGCTAATTTGGGTGATATCAACCTTGTTTTCTGCAGCCATTTTCTTCGCGGCTGGACTCACAATCGCATCAGCTTCGGGTGCAGCAATAACTGGCGGCGCAGTAGTCTCAGCAGCGGGGGATTTCGTCTCCACCAACGCAGCCTCACCGGCAACGAAGTGGGCCATAACTTCTTCTGCCAATACTGTCTCGCCCGCCTGCTTAAGGATCTCACTCAAGTGTCCATCAACCGGAGCGACCACCTCGAGTACGACCTTGTCGGTTTCAATATCGACCAGAACTTGATCACGGCTAACTTGCTCTCCAACCTGAACATGCCAGACCGCAATCTCGCCGTCGGCAATAGACTCAGGGAACTCAGGAGCTTTAATCTCTATCATTTTTACTTTCCTATGCTGCAATGCGAACACAAAATTGGGAACCTCTGATTCAGGCCGGCATATAACACTAATATGCCATGAATACTTTGGCGAATTTTTTGAGCTATCGAAGGTTTCTCACCTATCCACGACGGTCAAAAAGCGCGCTGCGCCTACTCGATCTCAGCAGCAGCACCAAAATACCCAGTTCTTCAGAGCCTCCTTAGTTATTCAATATTGGTATTGTACAGGGCGTCGTGAACCAGCTGTTCCTGCTGACGAATATGTAAGGAAACATAGCCGGCTGCCGGTGCCGCTGAAGCCTCACGACCGGCATAATGCAAATATAAGCCCGGGTAACTGGCATTCATGGCCCGCCGAACATGATGCTGACTACTGTACCAGGCACCTTGATTCATCGGCTCTTCCTGGCACCATGCAGCGACGGCAACATTTTTATAGCGTTTCAATATAGCTTTCAGCTCAACGTCTGGGAACGGGTACAACTGCTCGATACGCACAATAGCGACGTGATCTAACTGGTCTTCTTGGCGTTTGGCATCGAGATCGTAGTAGACCTTGCCACTGCAAAATATCACGCGAGTAACGTCCGCCGCTTTAGAAACTGCTGGGTCGTCAATGACATTCTGGAACTCCCCTTCACAGAGGTCTTCCAATGTAGAAATTGCGTCTTTATGGCGCAGCAAACTCTTTGGCGTCATGACGATTAATGGTCGACGAAGGGGCCGAATGGCTTGTCGACGTAATAGATGAAACATCTGCGCCGGAGTACTCGGCACACAAACTTGGATATTATGTTCCGCGCATAGCTGCAGGAACCGCTCCAACCGCGCAGATGAATGTTCTGGTCCAGCACCTTCATAGCCATGAGGTAACAGCATCGTTAAGCCACAAAGTCGGGCCCATTTGTGCTCACCGCTGGTAATGAACTGATCGATCACCACTTGAGCGCCGTTGGCGAAATCACCAAATTGCGCTTCCCATATTACCAGCGTATTGGGGCTGGTTTGAGCGTAGCCGTATTCAAAAGCCAACACCGCTTCTTCAGACAGAAAAGAATCATACATGTCAAAGCGCGCTTGGGAGTCACTCAGGTTTTTTAAGGGTACATGCTCTAAACCAGCTTTTTGATCATGCAATGCAGCATGTCGATGCGAGAAGGTCCCTCGTGCAACATCTTGGCCGATTAAGCGAATGTTATGACCTTGTGACAACAACGTCGCATAAGCCATGATCTCGCCATAGCCCCAATTCAACGGTAAAGCGCCCGCCGTCATTTTCTTGCGGTCGTCTAAAATTTTACTGACTTGTTTTTGTATGACAAAGCCCTCGGGCAACTCTGTCATCCGATTCGCTAAACTTTGAAAATCCTTCAATCCAAAACCGGTATCCGCTGCGGTAGTCCATTCATGACCCAAGTAAGAACGCCAGTCAACAAACATGCTGGTGTCAGGTTCCTTGAGAAAATCCCAGGCAACTGCCTCGCCTTTATCCAACGCATCGCGATAAGCATCAATGCGACGCCGAAGGTCAGCTTCATCAACGATGCCTTCCTTAATCATCTTGTCGGCATATATCGTCAACGTCGTCTGGTGCTTGCGGATGCTCTGATACATCATTGGCTGAGTAATCGATGGCTCATCACCCTCGTTGTGGCCCCGACGACGATAGGAGACCAGGTCTATCACTACGTCTTTATGGAACTCCATGCGGTAATCAAGGGCCAACTGAGAGACGAAAATAACAGCCTCGGGATCATCTCCATTAACGTGGAAAATGGGCGCCTGGACCATCTTTGCGATTTCTGTGCAATAACGCGTGGACCGCGCATCTTCCTGCTTACTAATGGTGTAACCAATTTGATTGTTGATGATGACGTGAACCGTACCACCCGTATAGAAACCCCGAGTCTGGGACATCTGAAAGGTCTCCATCACCACACCTTGACCCGCAAACGCCGCGTCGCCATGCACATTGATCGCCAAGACCTTGTCACCCAAGACGTCCTCACGTCGATCCATTCGCGCGCGTACCGAACCCTCAATCACCGGCGCACCAATCTCCAAGTGAGACGGGTTGAAGCCCAAGGCCAGGTGCATCTCACCGCCTGGCGTCATCAGGTTTGACGAAAAACCTTGGTGGTATTTGACGTCACCAGAACCGAAGCCCGGTATGTAGCGACCTTCAAATTCATCGAATAAACCTGCAGGATCCTTGCCCATGAGATTCACCAGCAAATTAATTCTGCCACGGTGTGCCATGCCTATCACTGTCTCGCGAACGCCAGCCTTACCCGCTCTGTGAATCAGTTCCGCCATACAGGGAATGAAGCTCTCACTACCCTCGAGTCCGAAACGCTTGGTGCCTGGGTATTTGGTGTGTAGGTATTTCTCTAAGCCTTCGGCAGCAACCAGCCGATCGAGAATTCGCCGCTTCACGCCATCGCTGTAGGCAGGATTTGATCGTGCACTCTCCATGCGTTGCTGAACCCAGAGCTGCTCTGCTTGGTCCTCGATGTGCATATATTCAGCGCCGACACTATCGCAATAGGTCTGTTCCAGAGCATGGATAATCTCCCCTAATGGGGCAACATGGTCGCCAAAAAATAGCGTGCCTGTTTGAAACGGTGTATCCAAGTCCGCAGTAGACAGCCGATGGTACTCAAGATCAAGAATCGGTACTGGGGGTTTGTCTTCAAGTCCCAGGGGATCCAGGTTCGCCTTCAGATGACCTCGACGCCGGTAACCACTGATCAAATCACCGACAGCAACTTGTTTGCGCTCAAAATCGGCATTGATACTAGCGGGGGACACCGGCGTGACGCGAGCTTGGTTCTTCGATAACAAAAGGAAATGGTCGCGCACAGTGGAATGGGAAATGTCTGGCGCGATCGCCCCCTCGACCATTGGTAGCGTATCGAAATAGCTGCGCCACTGATCGGGGATTTCGGAAGGGTCTTCGAGATATTTTTCGTAGAGATCTTCTACATAGGCAGCATTACCACCGGATATATGGCCACTGCGCCACAATTGCTCCATCTTACTTTCTTGCATGTCCCCACCGTTTACCAATGTATAGTGCGTTAAGCTCTACTTAACCTTCGTTGTTTCTGCGCTCAACCCATGGACACAGGCTTTTCACAAATCCTGCAGGGACGTCAGCTCAACATAACAAAGCCGGACAGCTTCCACTGTCCGGCTATGCTTCACCTTGAACTTAGGGTTTAAGGACGCGCCTTAAACTGCTCTTTTCAGCAACATATTTCGTATGTGGCCAATGGCACGCGTCGGGTTCAGACCCTTTGGACAGACATTGACACAGTTCATAATACCTCTGCACCGAAATACGCTGAACGGATCATCAAGATTCGCCAGTCGTTCTTCAGTCGCTGTATCGCGACTATCAGCCAGAAAGCGATAAGCCTGGAGCAATCCAGCTGGACCGATAAACTTATCTGGATTCCACCAGAAAGACGGACAAGCTGTTGAGCAGCAAGCACAGAGTATGCACTCGTAAAGGCCGTCTAGTTTCTCACGTTCAGCAGGAGATTGCAGGCGCTCTCTGGTTGGCGGTACCTCATTGTTGATCAGGTATGGCTCAATTTTGCGGTATTGGGCGTAAAACTGCTCCATATCCACAACCAAGTCGCGAATCACTGGCAAACCAGGCAATGGCTTGATCGTCAGTTTGCCGCCCTTGGCGACTTCAGACACGGGCGTGATGCATGCCAGGCCATTCTTGCCATTCATACTGACGCCATCAGACCCACAAACGCCTTCACGACATGACCGACGATAGGAGACCGTCTCATCCCGCTCTTTGAGTAACGCCAGCAGGTCCAGCACCATGAGATCCTTACCCGCAGGCAATTCAATATCAAAGTCCTGCATATAAGGGGCGGCGTCTTTGTCCGGGTCGTAGCGATAAACACTGACTTGCATTTAATAAACCCTCTCTTTCGGTTCAAACACGCCTTCCGGCAGATCTTTATCAGTTTGGAGCAAGCCCGGAGCACGATTCACATCACGCTTTCCCAGGGTTTTTGTTACGGGGTCATACAGTGAATGGCACAACCAGTTCTCGTCGTCCCGAACCTGGAAGTCATCCCGCGCATGGGCACCGCGACTCTCTTTCCGTGCTTCGGCTGATATTGCCGTAGCCTCGGCAACTTCAAGCAAGTTATCTAATTCCAACGCTTCCAGCCGCGCGGTATTAAAGGCCTGGCTCTTGTCAGTCAATACCGCTTGATTGATCCGTTCACGCAACTCACTGAGGGTCTTCATCCCCGCCTGCATGTTAGCTTCTGTGCGAAACACGCCGAAGTTCAATTGCATACAAGATTGTAATTCACGCTTCAGACCGGCAACACTTTCGCCCGTGGTAGATTCATTCCAACGACTCAAACGCTGAGTCGCCGCTTCAATATCAGAGCTTGATGCAACGCCAGAATCCATACCCTGGTTCAGCGCATCGGTGATATGCAAGCCTGCTGATCGGCCGAAAACCACAAGATCCAGCAAAGAATTCCCACCCAGGCGGTTCGCACCGTGGACCGAGACACACGCGGCCTCACCCACTGAATACAAACCGTTAACGATTTCATCTTCACCCTTGGCATTTCGAGTGATGGCCTGACCGTGAATATTAGTGGGAATACCACCCATCATATAGTGGCAAGTCGGCACAACTGGAATCGGCTCTTTAACGGGGTCCACATGGGCGAACGTCTTGGCTAACTCGACGATCCCAGGCAAACGAGAGTGTAAAATTTCCTCACCCAGATGATCCAGCTTCAAGAACACATGATCACCATCCTCACCGCCGCCCCGACCCGCGAGTATCTCAAGGATCATGCTTCGGGCCACAACGTCCCGGCCTGCCAAATCTTTGGCCGTCGGTGCATAGCGCTCCATAAAGCGTTCGCCATCTTTATTGATCAGGTAGCCGCCTTCACCCCGGCAGCCTTCTGTCACCAGTGTTCCCGCACCGGCAATACCGGTGGGGTGAAACTGCCACATTTCCATATCCTGGAGCGCCAAATCAGCTCGCAGAGCCATGGCAGCGCCATCGCCCGTGCACATCAAGGCATTCGTCGTCGATTGGTAGATCCGCCCTGCACCGCCCGTGGCCAGCACTGTCGCCTGGGCTTTGATGTAGTTGACCTCGCCAGTTTCCATGCACATTGCTATGACACCGACTACGGCGCCGTGGGCATTTTTTACCAGGTCTACTGCAAACCACTCCGACAGGAAGACTGAGCCAGCCTTAGTGTTACCCTGATAGAGCGCATGTAGCAGTGCATGACCTGTGCGGTCAGCAGCAGCGCAGGTACGAGCGGCCTGGCCACCCTTGCCAAAATTCTTTGATTGGCCACCGAACGGCCGCTGATATATTCGGCCATTATCGTTCCGGGAGAATGGTAGCCCCATATGGTCGAGTTCGTAGACCGCCTGAGGCCCCACACTACACATATACTGGATCGCATCTTGGTCACCGATATAGTCAGAACCCTTGATGGTGTCATACATGTGCCAGCGCCAATCGTCATTGGGATCATCACTGGCTATGGCACACGTGATACCACCCTGGGCTGATACCGTGTGTGACCGGGTCGGAAATACTTTCGAGATCACGGCGGTTTTACGGCCCGATTCGGCTAACTGCAGTGCGGCACGCATGCCGGCGCCACCACCACCAATAATGATGGCGTCAAATTCCAGTGTAGGTAACTCACCCATTAAACTAATTCCCCCAGAGTATCTTCACGCCCCAGAATAAATAACTGGCCAACGTCAAAATACAGATGACTTGATAAATTAAGCGATAACCGTTGGCGCTTTGCCCAAAGTAATGCTCTCGAATGTAATCAGTGCCGATCGTCCACATGCCAATCCAGGCATGCGCACAGGTTGATACGAGCGCCAACATGGTAAAGATCTGCATCCAGGTGTGAGAAAACAGCATTTGCCAGTCGGCATAAACCATTTCACCTTGGATCAATAAGTAACCCACCAGAAACACTGTGTAGGCTGCCAGAATGTACGCCGTCGCCCTCTGCACAATAAAGTCAGACAGGCCGTTACGAGAAAAACTAGTGACTTGAGTAACCATAATCTTGTCCTTTAACCCTGAATAACCCAAATGCCGGCGAGAAAAATCAATACGGCAGAGACTAGAAAAGTGACTCTGGCGGCAAACTTACTGCCTTCGATGGTATCAGCCATTTCCATATCCAGGAGCAGGTGCTTAATACCGGCGACAAAGTGATACGCCAGCGCCGACAGCAACCCCCAGGTTACGAACATTCCGAACGGTGAGTTCATCAGGCCCTTGAGGACATCGAAGCCCGCTGCAGAGGATAATGACAGGTCTAGCGCATACAGGCCGAAGGCAATACCAACAAACAGGATAACCCCAGCAATCCGATGGGTAATCGAGGCCAGCGCAGCCAGGGGCCATGCAAACGCCATCAAATCTGATGGATTGACATTAATAGGACGATGATCGTTTTTCACAAATAAGTACTCAAATTGAGCCCTCCTCACCCACTTCAGGGTATCTACCCATTGATCGGCGCGGACGGGAAAATGGCTTTTGAATTTCGCGGGGCAATAATAGTGAGTTTGTTAGCAAAAGACAAACAAAGACCTGCACGCCGCCGATATATCAAGCCTTTACAAGCTGCGCTGGTTTTGGAATCATGACGCTCCGCCGCAGCGTATGTGGATTGCTCGTTTGAATAATGGCCATCGTCAACAAATGACGATTTAGCGGGTACAACTGGGAGTTTTTTTCATGGTACAAAAAGTTCAAATAACGATTGATGGCAAATCCATCGAATTAAATGTTCTCGAGGCGTCCGAGGGCAATAATGTTGTCGATGTCAGGGGCCTGATCGCCGAAGGTATTTTCACCTATGACCCCGGTTTCTTATCCACTGCCAGCTGTGATTCAAAGATCACTTATATTGATGGGGACGCCGGCATACTCCTATACCGCGGCTACGCGATAGAGCAATTGGCCAGCCAGGCAAGCCATCTGGAAGTCTGTTATTTGCTGCTAAACGGCGAGCTACCGAGTTCAACGCAACTGGCTGAGTTCGATGCCAGCCTCAAAGATAAGCAGACTGTGGACAAGCAATTCCAACAAATTTTCAATGGTTTTGCGCGCGGCGCTCACCCCATGTCGATGGTTGGCGCTGCCATCTCTGGTCTAGCATCTCTGTACCATGAGTCGACGGATATTACCGACGCCGAAAATCGTAAGACCACGGCTCAACGGTTGATTGCGATAATCCCCACGATTGCGGCCATGGCCTACAAACATGGTCGGGGTGAAACCTTCGTTGAGCCAGATCCGAGTCTCGGCTATGCCGAAAATTTCCTCAATATGTGCTTTGGTGAGACTGGCAAACCTTCGACAATCAGCCCGGTTATTGCCGAAGCGATGGATAAAATATTCATTTTGCACGCTGATCACGAGCAAAATGCCTCAACATCAACAGTACGAATGGCGGGTTCGACTGACTGTAATCCTTACGCCGCCATCTCCGCCGGCGTGTCGGCTCTCTGGGGACCGGCCCACGGGGGTGCCAACGAAGCCGTCCTGGACATGCTCATGGAGATTGGCGACGTATCGCGAGTGGCCGAATATGTGGAGAAAGCCAAGGATAAGGACGACCCCTTTAAGCTGATGGGATTTGGTCACCGGGTTTATAAAAATTTCGATCCCCGCGCCAAAGTTATGGAGTCCTATTGTGCGGCCGTACTGGCCGAGCGAGGCGTTGAGAACGATCCGCTGCTGAAGATAGCCAAAGCACTCGAGAAGATTGCTCGAGAAGACGACTACTTTATCTCCCGTAAGCTCTACCCGAATATCGACTTCTATTCGGGCATCACCCTGAAAGCCGTCGGCATCCCAACGGAGCTTTTCACCGTAATATTCACCCTCGGTCGTATGCCAGGCTGGGTGACTCACTGGGATGAGATGCTTAGCGCACCGTACAAGATTGCTCGTCCCCGCCAACTTTACCTCGGCGAGCATCAGCGGGACTTCATTGCCCTTGACGCTCGCTAAAGCCCGGGGCCCTTGGGCCCTCGTCAGGTTCACCTAATACCTAAACACTTAACGAACAGGATTGATCATTTGAATATTTCAGCACAGATGGAAACAACTAAAGGCACCATCAACATCAACTTTTTTGCTGACGAAGCACCCATCACGGTGGCTAACTTCGTTAATCTCGCCCAGCACGGCTACTACGACGGTTTGAACTTTCACCGCGTTATTGCCAACTTTATGATCCAGGGCGGATGTCCCTTAGGCTCTGGAACCGGCGGCCCAGGCTACCAGTTTGAAGATGAGTTTGTTGCCTCCCTACGCCACGACAAGCCCGGCAAGCTCTCAATGGCCAATGCTGGTCCACGAACCAACGGCAGTCAATTCTTCATCACCCATGTCGCGACACCTCACCTGAACGATGCTCACACCGTTTTTGGTGAAGTCGTGTCCAGTGAAGATCAGGATATCGTCAATGCCATCGCACAAGGCGACAAGATCATCAAGCTCACTATCACGGGCGACAGCACTGAGTTGCTGGAAGCGCAAAAAGACCGTGTTAGCGCCTGGAATGACGCGTTGATCAAGAGCTTTCCTGATCTAGCATAGGGCCTCACGAGGCTATGCGAGGCCACCGGCCTCGCATAACCCCGCTGCGCCAAATCCAGCCAACCGCCTTGACCCCGCCAACAGTGTTTTTGTCCCTTCTGCCGGAGTGCTACCATAAGCGCAATCATCAGTGAGCACATTCCATGCACGGCGTCATTCTCGATGCGGCCAGTCTCGGCCAGG
>JABBAY010000031.1 GCA_018607725.1 K189A clade bacterium | reverse complement strand
CAGCAGGGTCAATATTCCGGGATCCGTATGATGATGCAACGCCATATCACCAAGTCCGGCAACCGCGCCGGCTTCCGCGCCTGACAGTGGGTCTGACAACGGATAGTAATTCAGCCGCACATTACTGGTGCGCGGATCACCTGGTGGATAGCCGGATTCCTCAGCAACTTGACACTTCAACGCGCGATAAACCAGCTGTAAAGTGCGCTCGGCAATATCCGAGGCTTGAATGAAAAATTTCTCCATCGCTTGCCGAAACTCAAGCTGATTGGCCGGCCACTGGTTAAGGTCTGTGCGATCTTCTCTGGACAGCATGTAATCAAAAACTTCTTTCAGGTCGCGTTTGCGCTTCGTCAATTCACGGTCATAGAAGCCCAAAGGAATGGTGTCACTCCGAAGTATTTTGCGCTTTTCGGCTTGCGGCAGATCGAAAAATGCCGCCGAGGCTTGCCACATCTCGTTGATAACATCATCGATACCATGATTTTCCAAAAGAAAAAATCCATGGTCTCGACATGCAAGATCTAAGGGCACCAGCGCCGCTGTATCCTGCTCTGCGTGCACTAAATCAATGACCGGGACTTGTGTCATGAGAGACTCTGAGTGGTTGATGTTTGAGTTCTGGAATATAGCCCATCAGCCCTGACTTTGCATACCTCGAGGCGGCTTGCTGCCAGTCAAGAAACTGATCATATGGCGCAAACAAGCGCTTCCGGCGCGCACCTGGCAGCACCGTCGGTCTGACCAGTCAGGCAGTCACCACCCGTGCCCAGAGGCCTCAGGCTTGAACCGGCCTAGGACCACCAGGCCCATCGACAGCCTCAGTCGACTCTCAGACCGCCCCTTTATTTATCTGCTGAATTGCGCGCTATAGCCCTGAATGGCCCCGTATCAGACCGAGGCTCTTTAGGCATTTCAAGGACCCGTTCGGCGATAATGTTTTTCTGAATCTCGTCGGTACCACCGGCAATCGAAATCGCCGGCACCGACAATAAAATCTCCGCGATCACTCCGGCTTCAGCTGATGCTGCGCCACTCAACATGGCGTCAGTACCGGCAACGAGGGTATGCACATGGGCTGCCTGCCGCGCGATAACACTGGCGGCCAGCTTACCAATCGACCCTTGGGGGCTCACCGTATTGGATCCCGCCCGGCTCAACGCAGTAGCACTGGCGGCCGCCAGATCAGCACCTTGTTGCATGGACAACAGCTTGGCGAGTTCCTGACGGATATGCGGATCGTTGATGGCACCGGTTTGCCGGGCCCGCGGCAGTGCCAAATCAGTCCGTCCCGCGCGCTGGGGGTACCAGGTATAGGGTTCGAGCGCAATCAACAGCTCGGCACGATACTCATCATAAACACGCCCCTGCAGGCTACTCAAACCCTTCAGCCCGCCATCTGGCCGACTCCGGCTGAAGCCCTGACGCTCGATCGACAGTGTCGTTGCAGCCACCCGCCAGCCGTTACCTTCACCACCGATCAGATCTCGAGAATCGACGCTGGCATCGGTCATAAACACTTCATTGAAGGACGCGTGAGCATTCATCTGGCGCAGCGGCCTTACCTCAACACCCGACTGACGCATATTAAACAAGAAATAACTCAAGCCTTGATGTTTCGGCACATCCCAATCGGTTCGCGCTAACAGAATACCAAAATCAGCATGATGGGCGCTGGTGGTCCACACCTTCTGACCATTAATCACATAGCGGTCGCCGTGCAGCTCGGCACGGGTACTAGAGCCGGCCAGGTCAGAACCGCTACCCGGCTCACTAAATAACTGACACCAGGCATCCTGACCGGTCAAAATTGGGCGCAGATAACGCTGCTTCTGATCCTCTGAACCATGGGCGAGGATGGTTTCTGCGGCCAGGCGCCGCGGGCCGGATTGGGCCGCGCCTACGATACCGCGGCGAGCAAATTCCGCCTCAACCAGCGCACTTTGCTCAGGACTGAAATCTCGACCGAAATAGGCGCGGGGCCATCCCGGCGCTGCCCACCCGCCATCAACCAACAGATCGCGCCACTCAACCAGCGAGTGATCTGGCGACCAGTTTTGGTCAAGCCAGGCATTTAACTCAACGTTGATAGTCATAAGATCATCCACAGTCTGACTCCTGAATCATTGTCATCATTCGCTCACGGTGCAAATACGGGCTACCGAGAAAAACCTCGGAACTCTTGGCTCGCTTAAACCACAGATGCGTATCATTTTCCCAGGTGAAGCCGATACCACCGCGCAGCTGCACCCCAGCTCGCGCCAGACTCATATAGGTATCACTGGCCATGGCTTTCGCCATGCTTGGCAAATACCGCGGACCTTCTGCGGAGGCCAAGAAATGTGAGGCCTGACGGGTCACCGCCTTGGCTAATTCGAGCTCGAGTAAGAGATCCGCACAGCGATGTTTGAGCGCTTGAAAAGACGCAATGGGTCGACCGAATTGCATTCTCAGTTTCATGTACTCCACCGTCGAATCCAACAACATCTGAGCACCACCGATCATTTCATGGGCCAAGACAACGCTCAGCTGATCCCACAGCAGCGCCATAGCCGCGCCATTCAACTCACCGAGTTTTTCTGCTCGTACTTGATTGAACTGCAACCGCGACAATTTGCGCGTCGGGTCTATCACCTCCAACGGCTCGATCACGAGGTTCGGCTCATCTCGACCTACCAAGAACAATCCCAAGCCATTATCCGTCGCCGCGACACAGAGGAACACACTAGCCACCTGGGCATCTAGCACTAATCCAGCGGCACCTGTCAGCCGCCAGTCTGTCGCGCGGTCAGCACCCTGCTGGCTATCGGAGCCTGCATCAGAACCAGTATGAGCGCTGGCCAATAATTCCCCATGCAGCCCTCGGCCTGACTGATCCACTTGATTGAGATCATCCAAAACTAAGGTCGCGATCGTCGAGCCATCGGCGATCCCGGGTAATAACCGGTGTTTACACACCTCATCGGCGCCGCCCAACAGCGCATAGCCCGCCATCACAGAGGAAGCAAAGAAGGGGCCGCAATAAAGGGTTCGACCCATCTCCTCAGCAATAATACCCAGTTCTACCGGACCGAACCCATAACCCCCATAAACCTGGGGAATATGTGCGCCTGCCAAGCCCACCTCAGCGCCTAGCTGCTGCCAGACTTCTGCATCATAACCCCCATCTTCTGCCATCAACCGCCGCACGGCACTGACCGGAGACTTATCCGTAAAGAACCGTTTGACGACATCCCGAAACTGCTGCTGATCGTCGTTAAACTCTGTCGTCATAGGATCCTATCCGTCTTGTATTGTGCGCTAATGAGGCGTCAGGCCGCGCCTTGGGCTAATTCCGTGCCGGAACAGCCTGTTTATGCGCCATTTTTTAGCCGCCATTGCACCTCGCAATAGGGCTTGCTGGCAAGCAAATAACAGTAGTAGAGTTGGTCCGTCAATGTCTACCCCCTTTCTTCCTATCAATAATTGAAATCAAGACTCACACAGGAATTTAATCATGACTGAAGCCTGGATTATCGACGCAGCACGCACTCCTCGCGGCATAGGCAAGCAAGGCAAAGGTGCCTTGTGGGAAGTTCATCCACAGAAGTTACTCTCTACCGTACTCAGAGCCCTGGTGACTCGAAGCGGCCTCGATAGTCAGGATATTGATGACGTTATCATCAGCTGCAGCACCCAGTTTGGCAAGCAAGGGGCTTGTATCGGCCGCATGGCAGCGCTGGATGCCGGCTTCTCAAATAAGGCATCGGGCGTGACCCTTGATCGTTTCTGTGGTGGCGGCATCAGTGCAGTTAACTTTGCCGCAGGCAGCATCATGAGCGGTATGGAAGATTTGATCATCGCCGGCGGCGTCGAGATGATGTCCTATACCCGCGCCGAGGCGCCAAACCGGCCATTAGACGCTGGCAATCTTGAACTGCGTGAAGCCCATCCACAGACCAATGTAGGCCTGGCTGCCGACATTATCGCCACCGAAGAAGACTTCAGTCGGGCGGAACTCGACGCCTTCTCCGCTACCAGCCAACAACGTGCCGGCAAGGCATTACTCGACGGCGCGTTCACCAAGAGCCTGATACCGGTTTATCGACCCGACGGCACCCTGGCGCTGGATACCGAAGAGTTTCCACGCCCACAAACTACCGTCGAGAGCTTGGCGAAGCTCGAGCCCGTATTTGGTGCGTTCATGGATCTACCCTTTTATGACTCGGGCCTGACCTATCGCGAGATGGTTGAGAAAAAATGGCCTAATCTAAAAATCGATCATCGTCATCATGCCGGCAGTTCATCCGGTGTCGTGGATGGTGCCGGCGCCCTCGTTCTGGCATCACCCGCCTACGCAAAAGCCCATGGCTTGAAGCCTCGGGCCAAGATCACAGCGATGGCGAACATGGGTCATTCGCCCGAGTACATTCTTAACGCGCCCGTCGACGCCGCCAAAAAGGTACTGGGCAAAGCGGGCATGACATTGAGTGATATCGACCTGTTTGAAGTCAACGAAGCCTTTGCCGTTGTTCCCGTTAAATTCATGCGCGATCTCGGCGTCGATCACAGCAAATTGAATGTCAATGGTGGCGCCATCGCACTGGGGCACCCGATTGGCGCCACTGGTGCCATGTTGATCGGTACTGCGCTGGATGAATTAGAGCGTCGCGGCCAGTCTGTGGCCATGGTCACTATGTGTGCCGCCGGCGGTATGGCACCAGCGATCATTATCGAACGTCTGTAGTCACCTCAACCGACCCACTAAACTTCACCGCCTGACCCGGTGGTGAAGTTGATACCCGTCATGTAAACAGGGGAAACTTGATGACCAATCTAGTGCTGCGGCAAGACCATAACGGAGTGGCAACGCTCATCATTAATCGACCCGAGAAGCTCAACGCCCTCACGGTTGCTGTATTCATCGAACTGCAGAAGCACATCGACACTATCCGTGAACAAATTGATACGGTGGGTTGCGTGGTCGTCCGGGGCGCAGGCAAGTGCTTCAGTGCCGGCCATGACCTTAAGGATATCGCTGCCGGCGAAAAACTCCCCCGCCCTAACTTCCAGTCTCATGTGATTGAAAACCTGGCGAACCTGCCACAACCGGTGGTTAGCGCGGTGCACAGCCATTGTTACACCGGCGCATTAGAACTAGCCCTGGCCGGTGACATTATCCTTGCCAGCGAAAACGCCAAGTTTGCGGACACCCATGCGAAGTGGGCTTTGACCCCGGTCTGGGGCATGAGCCAGCGGCTGCCGCGCCGTATCGGCAAGGTCAAGGCAACGGAGATGATGTTCACTGCCAAGACCTACTCAGGCCGTGAAGCGCTGTTAATGAACTTGTGTAATAGTTGTTTTCCTGACGCTGAGTTCGATCAGTCAGTGCAAGCCTTCTGCGAAGCTATGTTAGCCAACTCCTGGTTCTCCCTGCGTGCCAATAAATTATTATTAGCCGAAACCGATGGCCTGCCACTTCCTGCCGGACTCGCCCATGAAATTTACCAGAGCCTGGGACATGGCCCTGATATGGAAGAACGCATCAGTGGGTTTGGTAAAAAATAGAGCGATTCGGGCCGAACAGCGATGACTCCTGGTTCCTTGCTCTACATTGAACAGGCTTAGTGCAGCAAGGAACGCTCAGGGTCAATAAGAACAAATAGTAAACCAAGGAGAAGACCTGATGCGCGCAATCGTCATGCTGTACGGGCTGGTGACCTACCTGCTATTTTTTGCTGTATTTTTATATCTGATTGCCTTCGTCGGCGACATCATTGTTCCTCAATCCGTGTCCTCAGAGGCACGTATGGACGCCCCTTTGGCCCTGCTGATCAATCTGGGACTCACCATATTGTGGGGCGTTCAGCACACGGTGATGGCCAGAGACGGTTTCAAACAGAAAATCGCGCCTATCATTCCACAGCCGATTGAACGCAGCACTTATGTGCTGGCCTCCACCTTGGTATTGGCCCTGTTAATGTATGCTTGGCAGCCCATCGATGGTGTTATCTGGCAAGTTGAGACACCTTTAGCCGCCAGCCTGCTCTGGGGCATCTTTGGTATAGGCTGGGTATTAGTGCTGCTATCAACATTTCTGACTGACCATTTTGATCTGTTCGGTCTGCGTCAGACCTGGCTGCATTTAGTGAAAAAAACCTACACACCGGTGAATTTTACAGAAAGCCTGCTCTACCAATGGATTCGCCATCCAATGATGCTGGGTCTGCTGCTGGCTTTCTGGGCGATCCCGGTTATGACAGCAGGGCACCTGGTCTTTTCTCTCGGCATGACGGTTTATATACTGATGGGCATCCATTTCGAAGAAAAGGGTCTGGCTGCATCCATTGGCGCAGACTATACGGAATACCAAAAACGAACTGCCAGGATCATTCCAAAGATCTATTAAGAACTCTCGCGGATTGGCGACTAGCCCTCGCCCACTGCAGAGAGGCTGGCAAACACAGCATCGAACAATAAAAGGACAAAGACCATGTACGTCGGTAAATACGCCATAGAAAAAGCTAATCAACCCGCCATTATCATGGCAGAAACCGGCGAACTGTTGACCTATGCAGAGTTTGATCAACGCACCAATCAGGTGGCTCACTTGCTGCGGTCTGAGGGCCTCAACCGATTAGCACATTATGCCCTGTTTATGGAAAACGCTCTGCCCTATGCTGAAATATGCGGCGGTGGTGAGCGTTCGGGTCTGTATTACACCTGCATCAATTCCTATCTCACCGCCGATGAATTGGCTTACATCCTCAACAATAGCGAATCGGAAGTCGTCTTCACCAGTGCCGCCAAGCTACCTATCGTTAAGGCGGCCCTGGCCCAATGTCCCAACGTCAGGCGCTGCTATATCATCGACGGTGACTCGCCGGGAGACCAATATTGTCACTACGCCGACGCCATTGCTGATTTGCCATCAACGCCTATTAGTGACGAATTTTTGGGCACCAGCATGCTGTACTCGTCAGGGACAACAGGACAGCCAAAGGGCATTATTCGGCCGCTAGCCGAATGCAAGCCTGATGAATTGTTGCCGATTTACAGTTTCCTACTGGGTCTTTGGCAGTATCGCGAGAACATGATCTACCTATCGCCAGCGCCGCTGTATCATTCGGCTCCCCAAGCCGCTGTCGGGCTGACCCTGCGCGCCGGTGGCACCGTGGTCGTCATGACGCGATTTGATGCTGAGCGTTACTTAAACTATTTGCCTCAGTACCAGGTGACCCATAGTCAGCTGGTGCCCACCATGTTCAGCCGAATGCTCAAACTGCCAGCCGACATTCGATTAAATGCAGATATCTCATCCCTGGAAATCGCGATTCACGCGGCAGCACCCTGTCCGGCCCAAGTTAAAGAGGACATGATCGCCTGGTGGGGACCCATTATTCATGAGTACTACGGCGCAACGGAAGGCTTGGGGTTCACCTCCTGCGACAGTCATGAGTGGCTCGCCCACCGCGGTACCGTTGGTAAAGTCATGCTCGGTGAAATTGCTATTTTAGATGAAGCCGGCAAGCCATCAGCCCCGGGAGAACCCGGCGAAATCTGGTTCAAAACCGCCACTGAATTTTCCTATTTCAACAATCAAGCCAAGACCACCGAGGCAACTTCAGGTGACGGCAAGCTGAGCACCGTGGGTGACGTGGGATACTTGGACGAAGATGGCTTTTTGCATCTCACTGACCGCTCAACCTTTATGATCATCTCTGGCGGCGTCAATATCTACCCGCAAGAAACCGAAGACTTGCTCATCACCCACCCAAAGGTCAGTGATGCCGCGGTTTTTGGCGTACCGAATGAAGACTTTGGCGAAGAAGTCAAAGCCGTGATTGAGGTCATGCCCGGGGTGATTGAGAATCATGAACTGGCCCTGGAATTGATGGCGTTTTGCGCCTCAAAGCTGTCACCGCAGAAGTGTCCGCGCTCCGTTGACTTCGAGGCTGAACTACCCCGCCTGCCGACGGGCAAGCTCTACAAACGCCTACTCAAAGACCGTTACTGGGCTGATCACAAAAATCGGATCCTATAGCGGGCGCCAGCCACACGAGGATACACCGTCACATGCAGATCGATCACTTAATGTGGGCTTGCCCAGATCTTGAGCAGGGCTGTACCAAGCTCGCGGCACTCACGGGCGTCGCTCCGGCAGCCGCGGGTAGTCATCCCGGCATGGGAACTCGCAACGCACTGTTATCCCTTGGCCCCCGGTGTTATCTAGAAGTCATAGCCCCAGACCCTCAGCAGCCGTTAGTGGATAACTTCGGCGCGAGACTCGCGGCACTGGCCACAGACGGCTTACTGAGCTGGGCGGCGGGTGCTGACCATCTCGACGAATTAAGGACCACGCTGCATCAACAAGCCATTCAAACCAGTCGAGTGCAGGCCACTAGCCGCAAGAATCCCGCTGGCGAACTGCTCCAGTGGCAGTTATTGTTTATCGCCGGCGTTGAGTTGGCGCCGTTTTTTATTGACTGGCTAGCCTGCACGCACCCCGCGGCAACCTCGCCACCAGGGTGTCAGCTGCAAGAACTCCAGATCGCGACAGCGGCCACTGAACCGCTACATCGTCTCTGTGGCCAAGTGCCCCGACTGAGCTTGTCACAGCGCCCCACAGCCAGCTTGCGAGCGCGCCTAGATACGCCTCACGGCGAGGTCTGGTTGGAATCTCTCGAGCCGCGAATTGCGCTATTTTAATGGCCACAGCCGCGGCTGATAACGCGCGGGCAGCTGAATCATGGCACGGCATGAAAGCAAGCTGCTTGCCGCTGCCACCAAATAGAATTATCGTGGCCATTGGGCGAATTCTTCTTACCACCTCAACAGGGTCACCCCCCGAAGGACCAGGACCATGACAACAGACACACTGGAACGTAGAGCCAAATTTACCCGTATGGATCAAGGTACTGAGCAAGACTGGCAGATAATAGCCAAGCACAATGGCGAGGAAGCCGCAGGCCTCGCAGACCGCGTACTGAACCATCTAAAGCTACTCGGCGATGATACTGGCGGCTTCGCCGTCACGCGCCTAGAGCATAGCCTGCAAACCGCCACGCTGGCGCACAATGCCGGTAAAGATGAGGAATATATCGTCTGCGCGCTGCTCCATGATATCGGCGACACATTAGGCAGCTATAATCATGCTGATGTCGCGGCTGTGATCCTGAAGCCCTTTATCAGCGAGGAGAATCACTGGATCGTGGCCCATCATGGCATTTTTCAAGGCTATTACTTCTTCCACTATCTGGGCCTGGACCGCAACATGCGCGACGAGTTTAAAGACCACCCCTTCTATGCGGCCTGTGCCGAGTTCTGTCGCCTGGATCAGGCGGCCTTCGATCCGGACTTTACTTCCCTGCCCATCGAGGCCTTCGAACCCATGGTCCACCGCGTGTTCGCCAGGCCAAAAACTTCGATCTACCAGGCCTGAATAGCCAGACCGGTTGTTAATCCAGCAGCGGGACCGGCGTTAAGCTCGCTTTTTGATAGAGTGGGTGGGCCGGCTCACCCGTCTTGTTGATGGCCAAACAATACATGCCCGGCAGCAGTCGTAGCACCTTGTGGGAACGATTGAGATAGCCACCATCGTTGCCCCAGGCAGCCACCAGCAATGTCGATTCGCCGGCAAGCTTGGTCAGCCAGCGATTATTCTGCCGGCCTACAGGCTCGACTGCGGCCTTCATATCAGCAGGTTCCGTTGCCCGATAAGCAAACAAATTAGCCATGCAAACGCCACCATAACCCCACGACCTGGCATAATTCATACATCGCACCAGCGTCGGGTCGTCGGCAGTTTCATCGGCAGTGGATGGGTTGAGACCCACAAACATGACTGACCCCAAGCTGTCATCCCAGGTTCGCCACAGGGCATAGCGATATTGTCGGCACCGAGACAGGCTGGCGGTATTTTTCAATTGATAGACCTTCAACAGACAAATCAGAATTTTATATTAGCAGTTGTTGGCAGAATATCGCGCACGGCCAGTCTGCGATTCACAGGCCGAACCCACCGAGGTCACTGCTGCGTTGAGTCACCAGCACCAGAATGGCTAGATCATCATGAAGCAGCATAAGTCTGCGAAGGGTCGGTCAGCCAGCGCGGCACCAGGTACCCGTTCAGCTTTTATGTATTTTTGTCGACTTTATATCTGCGACAAAGAAAGCGGGGCTTACGAGCTATTCCAACTATTCGCCTATCTGCGCCGTAGATTCGACTAACCAGGACCCATCCAGCGCGTTCAGTAAGGGCACGAGCTTGGCATGCACCTGTCGATGATAACGATTTATCCATATCAACTCGGCGGCACTGAGCTGAGTTTCGTCGATCAAGCGCGCATCAAAGGGTGCAAAAGTGATGGTCTCAAAGGCGAGCATGCCGTCGTCGCGTTCGGTGACGATCATTAGATTTTCGCAGCGAATACCGTAGCAGCCCTCCTTGTAGTAGCCGGGCTCGTTGGACAACACCATACCTGCGAGCAACTCCGTAGCGCCAATCGCAGACTTGCCAATTCGTTGGGGACCCTCGTGGACACTCAAGTAACTGCCAACCCCATGACTGGTGCCGTGATCATAATCGAGACCCGCCTGCCAGAGAAACTGCCGAGCTAATACATCCAGCTGAACACCGGTCGTGCCTTTGGGAAAAACCGCACTGGCAAGCGCGATATGGCCCTTCAGCACCAGGGTAAACATTTGTCGATGTTCATCTGTGGGTTCGCCGATGACGACGGTACGGGTAATATCCGTGGTCCCATCGGGATACTGACCGCCGGAATCAACCAGATACAGATTGTTCATTTCAAGGCAAGCTGGCGTGCCATTTCGATGATCATAGTGACACATAGCCCCATTGGCACCGGCAGCAGAAATCGTATCGAAAGACAGATCACGCAAATCATTGGACGCTCGCCGGAATAATGCCAGCCGATCCGCGAGTACACCTTCATCGTGCAGGCGACCAGCACTCACCTCCTGTTGTATCCAATGCAGATAGCGGCTCACCGCCGCGCCATCACGAACATGACAACCACGCATACCACTAAGTTCCACTGCATTCTTCTGCGCTTTAGGCAGCAGCACGGGATCTTTACCGGCAACAATAATACAGCCCGCTGCCTGCGCCCGCAGCACACAGTAGGCATTGACACCATCAGGATCAACCAGCAGCCGCGCTTGCTTGTCACCGAGATCATTCAGGGCCTTGAGCAGTTCAACCTCCGCGCAGATAGTGACGCCGCTGCCAACATGTTCACCGAGCGTCGCTGGCATTTTTTGCGGGTCGGTGTAGAAGCACATTCGGCCCTCGGTATCCAAGGTTGCGGTCCCCAGAATGACGGGCAGGTGCGGCACATCGGCACCGCGAATATTCAGCAACCAGGCTATCGAATCCAACTGGGCTATGATCGCAACCTCAGCGCCTGCGGCTGCAATCAACTGACCGATACGCCGGCGTTTCGCTTCGCTGCCTTCACCCGTATAGCGCTCGTCCAGCAGCTCTGCTGACTTGATCTGCGGTTGCGGTCGATCGTGCCAATGCTTATCAATGAAGTTTTCGCTGATCTCCACCAACGCGATATCATTTTGCGCCAGTTGATGCTGCATTGATTCAAAGCCGGCGTTTGTATGCAAACGTGTATCAACACCAACTCTGGAACCCGCCGCCAGCGTTTCACAGAGCCAGGCAACCGGTGGGTTATCGATCAGGTGCCGATATTCAAAGCACTCAGCCGGGGCCTGCTGGCGGACCTGGATCGTGTAGCGCCCATCGACAAATATCGCGGCGCGGTCACGCAGCACGATGACCTGGCCAGCAGAACCAGCAAAGCCGCTGATCCAGCGCAAACGTTCATTCTGCTCGGGCACATATTCACCCAGATACTCGTCCGCCCGAGGCACTATTAGGGCATCAATATTGTCCAGACCGAGGTCTGCACGAACTGCGGCTAATCTGACAGGGATGTCGCTCATGGTCGTACTACCTCTGGCTTTAGATGAATCCACACAACGGTCTGTTACGGCGGTGAGTCCGCGGCGCAGGTCATTGCATCGCGCCTTCACCAAATATAATACTACGGGATGCCAGTCGCTTGTAACGCAAACTCATGGTTGCTGCGTCCATCAGACAAACACTAAACGCTCGACGACTGTGGTTAGTTCGATTGACCCCGCTACCATGCAGGGTCCAGGGATTGAGCAAGACCACCTCCCCTGCCGCCAGTATCAACGGTATACGCCGCGGATCGTCATCAAAAGCTTGCGCCATAGCGGCGGTCAAAAAGCCACTGGGGTGCTGTGGATTCAATAGTTGATGCTGGGTACGCGGAATAATTTCGATACAGCCATTATCTTCATTCGCCGGATCCAACGCCGTGTAGATCGTCAGCTGTGGATCCCGATCCAGAGCCCGCCAACGATCTTGATGGAGCGGCAAGGCTGTGCCCCGACCGGCAGGCTTATTCATGAACATGGCGCGAAATGCGGCGACCGGCAGGTCGCCATAGAAATGACCGGCAGCTTCAGCAAAAATCGGTAGCTGCATGTACGCCAGAAACACGGGGTCTCGTTCTAGCAGCTGAATTTTTCGGTAATTGAGGGTTCTGCCTTTATGCCCACGGGTTTGCTCGCCGGCTGAATCGTAAGCACCATCGCTCGAATCCAGTTGCATGAGCATCCGATCGTAGTCAAGTTCTGCCTCACCCAGCATAATCTCGTCAATGCGCTGCTGCATGGCGCGCAACATGACGTCAGGCACTATTTGCCCCAGACGCAGAAAGCCCTCGGTATCGAATTCAGCCCATTGTGCCTCAGTAATCTCACCCATGACGACTGTTACCTGCGTTAGAACGAATCAGGCAGCCTTATCGTGAAGGCTTTGACTTGCCAGGTATTCCTCATAGGTACCCTGAAAGTCCACAACCTCCTGACCTTTAATTTCTATGACCCGGGTGGCGAGCGAGGACACAAACTCTCGGTCATGACTGACAAAAATCAGCGTTCCCTCATATTGCGTCAAGGCCTGGTTCAGTGCCTCAATGGCTTCCATATCCAAATGGTTGGTGGGCTCGTCCATGACCAGGACGTTGGCGTCGCTGAGCATCAGCTTGCCAAACAACAATCGGTTCTTCTCACCACCGGAACAAACTCTCGCCTTTTTGTTGGCATCATCGGCGGTGAACAGCAGTCGGCCGAGCATGCCGCGGATCATCAGATCATCATGTTTCGGTTTACGCCACTGGGCCATCCAGTCGAACAACGTCAGGTCTGAATCAAAATCATCAGTGCTGTCTTGGGGGCAGTAGCCAATCAGCGCGTTCTCAGCCCATTTAACCTCGCCCCCGGTCGCTGTCACCTGATTCATCAAGCAGCGCAGCAAGGTGGTCTTGCCTACCCCATTTTCACCGATAACGGCTAATCTGGCGCCAGCTTCCAAGATCAAGTTGCCACCAGAAAATAGCTGATCATCAAAACCGTGGCTCAAATCCTCTAGCACGAGGGCCTGACGATGCAGGCGCTTGTCTTGCTTGAAGCTCAACGATGGTGTTACACGGCTTGAAGACTTGACCTCGTCGAGTTTGATTTTATCGAGTTTTTTCGCGCGAGAACTGGCCTGTTTGGCTTTCGAGGCGTTCGCGGAAAAGCGATTAACGAAACCCTGCAGCTCGTCCATCTCTTGGCTCTTTTTCGAATTCTCAGTGAGCAATTGCTGCCGGATCAACGATGAGGCGGCCATGAAGTTTTCGTAATTGCCTGGAAAGATGCGCAACTCGCCATAATCAATGTCTGCCATATGGGTGCATACCGAGTTCAGAAAATGCCGAT
>JABBAY010000249.1 GCA_018607725.1 K189A clade bacterium | reverse complement strand
CCAGCGCCTCGGGCCAGACCCTTTGATCCTGTTCATACAGGTATTCGATAATCGCTAATGAGTCCCAGACCAGCTGTTCGTCATCCACCAGACAGGGTACCTTGCCATTAGGCGAAAATTTTCTGAAAGCGTTGAAATTATCCGGCAGCAGAAACGGCACAAACCGCTCCTCGAAGGCAATATCCAGCACCTTCAGCAGCACCCAGGGACGCAGTGACCAGGACGAATAATTTCTGTTGGCTATATAGAGCTGGTACATGCTTTCACCTGTTCGACTCTAACGCGCTCAACGCCACTTACGATTAATCGCCGCGATAATCGACCCAAAGGCGGCCGTGATCGTATTCTGACTAAGACCGACGCCATAGAACTTTGACTGCTCCTCATCGGTGATCGCGATAATACAGATAGCTTGCGCCTGACTACCCTCGTTAAGGGCGTACTCCTGATAATCGATGACATTCAGCGGTTCGTTCAGCGTTTCAACCATAGCGGCAATGAAAGCGTCGATCGGGCCATTACCCTCACCTCGAATATCGATCACGTTATCGCCAACCTTGACACGCGCCTCGCAGACCTGGCGCTCGCCATTCGCCACCACTTTGTAATCGATGAGCTGATAGGGTCCCTCAACGTCGACAAATTCGTTGGTGAAAGCTTGCCAAATCGTGTCCGGCTTGAGTTCACCGCCACCCTCAGAAAGTTTTTGAATAACCGGGCTGAACTCCAACAAGAGTGGTCTGGGCAATGACACTCCGTAATAACTTTCAAGAATGAACGCCACCCCACCTTTACCAGACTGACTGTTGACCCGCACCGTTTCTCGATAAGAGCCGCCCACATCTGTCGGGTCAATAGGTAAGTACGGCACCTCCCAGACGCCAGCTGACTCGCCTCTCGCCATACCTTTGCGGATCGCGTCTTGGTGAGAGCCAGAGAATGCAGTAAACACTAACTCACCGGCATAAGGCTGACGCACATGAATCGGAATTTTCGTGCACTCTTCAGAGACCGCAACGATCTTTGGCATATCGCTCAGATACAGCTCGGGATCGACGCCTTGAGAAAACATATTCATGGCCATGGTGATCAGATCACAGTTACCCGTGCGCTCACCATTACCAAACAGCGTACCTTCAATACGGTCGGCGCCAGCCATCAAACCTAACTCTGACGCAGCGACACCGGTACCCCGGTCATTATGGGTGTGCAGGCTAATGACGGCCTTGTCGCGCTGGGGTAGATGGCGGATAAACCATTCCAGCTGATCTGCATAGATGTTGGGCGTGGCCATTTCTACGGTTGACGGCAAATTCAGAATCATCTTCTTGGCCACGGTGGGTTGCCAGACATTCATCACGGCATCACAAATTTCCACAGCAAAGTCCATTTCAGTGGCCGTATAGCTCTCTGGTGAATACTCCAGAATCACGTCCGTACCTTCTGCCTGCAGCACATCCGTGTGGGCTTTCACCATGGCCGTCGCATCTGTCGCTAACTGCACAACCTGCTCGCGGCTCATATTGAACACGACTTTGCGTTGCAGCGTGCTGGTGGAGTTATACAAGTGGAAAATTACCTGCCGCGCGCCTTTGACAGCCTCACAGGTGCGTATGATGAGCTCTTCCCGAGCTTGGCACAGTACCTGGATAATGACGCCCTCTGGAATCATATCCTGCTCGATAATGAGCCGGACAAAATCAAAGTCGGTTTGCGATGCGGCCGGGAACCCGACCTCAATTTCTTTGAAGCCCAACTCCAGCAACAACAGGTACATCTTGAGCTTTTCGTCCGGCGTCATGGGCTCAATGAGCGCTTGATTGCCATCCCGCAGATCGACACTACACCAGCGCGGCGCATGGCTGATGACTTGGTCTGGCCAGGTTCTGTCAGGCAAAGCCACCGGCTGAAAGGCTTTATATTTTTGAAATGGCATTTTCCGCGGCATCGCGGCTTCTATCGATTGATTTTTAGCAGTCATGATCGTCATTCTTATCAGGTTTAACAGATTTATCGGGCTTGCTCACCTGTTCGGGAGCGGCATAAATTGGACGATGTAGGAGTTTCGACAGGCCGCCTACAACGGCAGTCTTAGCAGCAGGTCAGCAACCGGCAAGCCCAACAAATCAATGCTGCCAAAGGTTGCTTGAGGCTGAGATACGTTCATTAACGTGCCTACCTGTGTGGTTCATGCGCGGGCTTTAGCGCGCTAATATAGCGTTATCAGCGCTAGTTGCCAACCCTTAGGCAAGCTAGACAGGGTCATGCCGAACCAGATCACGCTTATAGCGTTTGAAATTTTCGACATAGTGCAGCGCACTCAGCTCCAGACCCTGGATCTGCTCAGGACTAAGCTGACGGACAATTTTGCCCGGCGAACCCATCACCATAGAGCCATCGGGGATTTCTTTTCCCTCGGCAATCAGCGAATTCGCTCCGATCAGACAATGTTTGCCTATTTTCGCGCCGTTAAGGATGACTGAGTTAATCCCAATCAGACTACCCTCGCCGATCTCGCAACCGTGCAACATGACCATATGACCCACCGTCACATTCTTACCCACCGTCAGTGGAATCCCATGATCCGTATGCAGCACAGAGCCATCCTGGATATTCGAGTTTTCACCAATAGTGATCAAGTCATTGTCACCGCGGAGCACCGCGTTAAACCAGATGCTGGCATTATTCTCCAGTGCAACGGAACCGATAACACTGGCGTTATCAGCAATGTAGAAATCATCACCGCGAATTTCGAGGGCTCTGGCGCCCAAACTGTAGATCATGTTGCTGTCTCCTTTAGCTAAGACGCCAGCTTACCTTATTCTAGTTGCATTAGGCCAAACGCTAAGCAAAGACTGAGTAAAGAGCGCGATGGGGCTGTTCTGAGCACCGTCCACAGGTATACTTGCGCAATGAATTATTGCAGTCAGTGCGGCGCGGCCGTCATCGAAAAAATTCCCACCGGCGACAACCGATTACGTTTCGTGTGCGAAACCTGTGAGCATATCCACTATCAGAACCCGCGTATCATCGCCGGCTGCCTGCCTATATACGGTGATCGAGTCTTACTCTGCAAACGGGCCATCGAGCCACGGGTAGGACGCTGGACTCTGCCGGCCGGGTTTCTAGAAAATGGCGAAGCCACCAGCGCTGGCGCGCTGCGCGAAACCAGCGAGGAGGCCAATGCTAACGCCACGATTATTGGCCTATACACCTTATTCAGCCTGCCGCATATTTCTCAGGTCTATATGTTTTTTCGGGCTGAGCTGCTCGATCTGAACTTCAGCGCCGGCGAAGAATCTCTCGACGTTCAATTGTTCACCGAAGCTGAAATCCCTTGGGATGAGCTGGCATTCCCGGTGATCAACAAGACCCTGGAACATTACTTTGCCGACCGCCAGACTGAGCTATACCCAGTCCGTTATATGGACCTGGAATTTCCAGCCCGAAAAATCAGTTAACGAACACTCTGGCGTTTCTAAACATGCGCAGCCAAGGACTGTCTTCATGCCAGTCGGCAGGATGCCAGGCATTCTGCACCGTTCGAAAGACCCGTTCGGGGTGAGGCATGATCGCGGTGAAACGCCCATCGACGTTTGTGACACCGGTAATCCCCAATGGTGACCCGTTAGGGTTCATGGGGTAGCCCTCAGTCACCGCTAATCGATGATCAACAAACTGCATCAATACTTGACCACTGTCCACTAAAGACTGTGCCCCGATGCTGTCAAGTTCTGCCCGACCTTCGCCGTGAGATACAGCGATAGGCATATGCGAGCCAGCCATACCGGCAAACAATACCGACGGACTAGGCTGGATTTGCACCAGCGAGAACCGTGCTTCAAATTGCTCTGAACGATTGGTGACAAATCGCGGCCAGTTTTCGGCACCTGGGATCAAACTGTGTAACGCCGCCATCATCTGACAACCATTACAAACACCGAGACCAAAGGTATCTGACCGCTCGAAGAAACTGGCAAACGCCTCGCGCGCACCAGAATTAAACAAAATCGACTTGGCCCAGCCTTCACCGGCACCCAGGACATCGCCATAAGAAAAGCCGCCACAGGCAACCAGACCCTTAAAGTCAGCCAGGTCCACATGACCCGCTAGCACCTCACTCATATGCACATCGACAGTCGCGAACCCGGCGCGGTCAAATACCGCTGCCATTTCTGTCTGGGAATTAACCCCCTGCTCACGCAAGATCGCAATACGCGGCCTGACACCCGTATTGATATAGGGTGCGGCGATATCGTCGTTAAGATCAAAAGACAGCTTGGCACTTAGCCCTGGATCAGAATCATCAAGGAGGCGCGCAAACTCTTGATCGGCGCCTACAGGGTTATCGCGTAAGCGCTGAATATGGTAGCTGGCTTGCGACCAGCGTTGCTGAAGACTGGCTCGGGTCGCGCTAAACACAGTCTGACCCTGGTGAATAATCTCCACCGCTTGCGCCAGACGAGGTCGGGCAATGACTTCACAGCTTAGGCCACGCTCACGAAATAAGGCCTGGACCGCTGCCGAATTGCTCGCCTGCACTTGCAATACCGCACCGGGCTCTTCATTGAACAGCCGCGCCAACAAGTCAGCATGGCTGTCACCATCGAGGGTGATCTGGACGCCCATTCGGCCGGCAAAGGCCATCTCCAGAATAGTCGCCAACGCGCCGCCGTCTGATCTATCGTGATAGGCCAACAGCTGCTCACGCACCGCGCTGGACTGCATTAGTTCAAAAAATGCTTTGAGCGAGTCAGCTCGATCAAGATCCGGCGATTCGTCGCTGAGTTCATTGAAACACATTGCCAGTATCGATCCGCCCAGGCGGTTGGCACCAGCGCTCAAGTCCACCAGCAATAATTCGGTGCTCTCGCTGCGGGTTAATTCTGGTGTCAGGGTATCACGTACATCCGTCACGGGAGCAAAAGCTGATATGGCTAACGACAAAGGTGAGGTGACCATTCGGTCTGCGCCGTCCTGCTGCCATCGGGTTTGCATGGACATGGAATCCTTGCCTACCGGTATACAAATACCTAATTCAGGGCACAACTCCAGACCCACTGCCGCCACGGTCTTATAGAGGTTGGCGTCTTCGCCAGGATGACCGACCGCAGCCATCCAATTAGCCGACAGTTTAATATCACTGATATGGGCAATTTTTGCGGCAGCAATGTTAGTGATCGCCTCAGTGACTGCCAGACGCCCTGAAGCAGTACTATCTAACAGGGCAACCGGTGCTCGCTCTCCCATCGCCATAGCCTCACCAGTATGCGCTTGGTAACCACTGGTACTGACGGCCACGTCGGCAACCGGAGTTTGCCATGGTCCCACCATTTGGTCGCGCGCCACCATGCCGCCAACAGTTCGATCACCAATGGTAATCAGGAAACTCTTGCTCGCCACAGACGGATGACCAATCACCCGGTGGATCGCTTCTTCAAGACTAAAGTCGAGGACCAGCGGGCGCGTCAACGACTGCCTTGATACAGCGTCTTTATGCATTTTAGGTGCCTTGCCGAATAATACCGACATGGGCAGATCCACAGGATTCGCGGCAAACAACTGATCCCTTACCAACAGATGCTGCTGATCCACCGCGGTGCCGACCACCGCATAAGGACAGCGCTCGCGGGCGCAGATTAAGGCGAATCTCACCAGGTCGACCTGGGAAACTGCTAGCACATAACGCTCCTGGGCCTCGTTGCACCAAATTTCCAGGGGTGACATGCCGGGCTCGTCATTGGGAATATTGCGCAGGTCGAAGTCGCCCCCGACACCGCCATCTTTCACCAGCTCAGGCAAGGCATTGGAGAGCCCACCCGCGCCAACGTCATGAATAAACGCGATCGGGTTACGTTCGCCCAATTGCCAGCACTGATCGATGACTTCCTGACAGCGATGCTCCATCTCTGGATTGCCCCGCTGCACGCTGGCAAAATCCAGATCGGCATCACTGGCGCCCGTGGCCATGGAAGACGCCGCGCCGCCGCCCAAGCCGATCAGCATCGCCGGACCGCCAAGTACGATCAAGGCTGAGCCAACTGCGATTTGACGCTGCTCAACATGTTCTTCGCGGATATTACCCAGACCACCGGCGATCATAATAGGCTTGTGGTAGCCCCTTACTTCGTCCGCAACAGTCATCTCAAAGGTACGGAAATAGCCACAAATATTCGGCCGGCCAAATTCGTTGTTGAAAGCCGCGCCGCCAACTGGCGCTTCGATCATAATATCCAGCGCTGAGGCAATCCGTGCGGGCTTGCCGTAATCCTTTTCCCAGGCCTCAATATGCCCAGGGATACGCAGATTCGAGACAGAATACCCACTTAAACCGACCTTCGGCTTCGATCCACGACCTACAGCCCCCTCGTCTCGGATTTCACCCCCTGAGCCTGTTGCGGCGCCGGGAAACGGCGCGATGGCTGTCGGGTGATTATGGGTTTCAACCTTCATCAGAATATGAATCGGCTCTTCGTGATAACCATACTCGCGGCTCACAGGATCCGGATAAAACCGTCCCGCTGTTGATCCGGCGATCACCGACGCGTTATCTTCGTAAGCGCTGAGCACACCCTCGCCATTGGTCTTCGCAAAGGTATTCTGAATCATGTCCATTAAACTGTGTGGCTGATCCACTCCATCGAGACTCCAGCTGGCACGGAAGGTTTTATGCCGACAGTGCTCGGAATTTGCCTGGGCAAACATCATCAACTCGACGTCGCTGGGATCACGCTGCAGTTGTTGGAAAGCATCTACCAGATAGTCAATTTCGTCATCTGCCAAAGCCATTCCCAGGGTCGCGTTGGCCTCCACCAGCGCCTCACGGCCCTGACTCAGAAGTGGCACGAAGACCAGCGGCCTGGCGGCCTCAACCTGAAACAATGCAGACGCGGCTTCGGTGTTATCCAATACCGCCTCGGTCATACGATCAAACAACACGGCGTCCAGCTGCTGTTGCACTTCACCGGTCAGTGGCCCGGGCGCTTGAAGATAATAAGCAACTCCGCGCTCAATACGCTTAACGGTTTTCAAACCGCAGATATGAGCTATATCTGTGGCCTTGGAACTCCAGGGCGAAATGGTCCCCGGCCTCGGTACGATGAGTCGTAACAGGCTAGATGTCGCGGGCGCACTTTGAGTCACGGGGCCATAGGTGAGAATACTGGCCAACACCTGCGCTTCGGCCGGCGTCAGTTCAACCTTGACATCAACGAAGTGCAGAAAACGACTGTCTAATGACCAGCCTGTTACATCGACACCGCTGGCGCTCAAGTCCGCTAGCAACTTCTGGATTCTAAATTCTGACAGGGCCGGCGCACCGAGCAACTGCAACATGCTTATCTCCTGACTCTAAAAAAACCCGCCATTAATTCCGCGGCTTCAGCCTGGCACAGGCCAGATTCGATCTCGACTCGATGGTTCAACCCCGGATTTTCTAACACTCGGGCAGACGAGGTCACAGCGCCGGCACGAGGCTCGGCAGCGGCAAAAATCAATCGGGCTATTCTTGCCTGGACCAGCGCACCGGCGCACATGGTACACGGTTCGATGGTCACATACATATCAGCACCAGCTAATCGATGATTACCCACGTGATTGGCTGCGGCGCGGATCGCGACGATCTCGGCATGAGCCGTCGGATCACAGTGACTGATAGTCTGATTAAAACCCACACCGATAATTTCGCCCTGACGCACAATCACCGCACCAATCGGAACCTCCGCCATAGCGTGCGCCTTGCGCGCCTGATCTAGCGCCAGATTCATCCAATACTTTGCAGATTTCGGTGCGGTATTAATTGCCGCTACCCTCGCCTGATAGGATATAGACAAACAAATCTGTTAACTGGTTTATGTACCTCTGCAGCCAATAACTTTTATGATTCGAGACCCCGTCGCCGCTCACAGGCGTCAAACCAGGTGGTCTCTGGTCGAGATCATTAAAAGCTAGATTGCGCTGCATGGACCTGAACTCCACAAAAACTCAGTTAGATAACACCCTGGCGGCTGCATCATCTTACTTTGACAGATCACACAAGGCGATCATCGGGGACGTTATTCTATGCGCTATAGTGATTTGAGCCAAGCTCGATCCCTGGGGTGACGGCAGTCAAGATGACTTCGCCACCTCCCAGGGATAGTCTTGCCAACACGATCATGGCCTAGACTGGCACTTGTACGTGGAAACTAGAACCGTTGACTCGGCTCCAATAGACATCCAGGCGCGGGTCGGCAACCTCTTCACCACGTAACAGCGCACCGGGCGCAACGCTAGGATAAATTTGGTCAGCAAGCCGAATCTCGCTGGCCGACAGGCGCCGAACGATATGGCGTCGATTGAGTAGCTCAGGATGAGTCACGCCAGCCGCGCCGATCATCTCTCCGAACGCCAGTAATGTGTTGTGGTGAAAATTACGCACCATACTTGCTTTCTTCTGCACGTCCAAAACACGATACAGCGTCGGATCCATGGTGGCGATACCCGTTGGACATTTACCCGAAGCACAATCTCTGGCTTGGATACAGCCCAACGCAAACATAAAGGGTCTCGCCATGTTGATCCAATCAGCACCTAATGCGCAGTGCTTAACGATATCGTAAGCACTGACAACCTTGCCACTAGCACCGATCTTTATACGATCCCGCAGGCCGGCGCCGATTAATGTATTATCCACAAACACCAACGCGTCCTGAAGCGGACATCCAAGGTGGTCCGTAAACTCCACCGGGGCGGCACCAGTTCCGCCTTCAGCGCCATCAACCGTTACGAAATCAATGAATTCTTGACGATCCACCATGGCTTTGACGATCGCAATAAACTCCCAAGGGTGGCCAATACAAAGTTTAATACCTACGGGTTTCCCGCCACTGAGTGTGCGTAACTCCAGCGCAAAATCCAGCAACTCGTTGGGCGTCGAAAATTCCGGATGTGACGAAGGCGAAATACAATCTTGGCCTACGGCAATGCCACGCGTCTCGGCGATTTCTGGCGTAACCTTCTTGCCGAGCAACATGCCGCCATGACCCGGCTTGGCACCCTGACTCAGCTTGATTTCGATCATCTTGACCTGGTCAAGTTGGGATTTCTCGGCAAATACGGCCCGATCAAGTCGGCCTTCGGGCGTACGACAACCAAAATAACCCGTTGAAATCTGCCAGATCAAATCACCACCGCCCATCTGATGGTATTTAGACAAAGATCCCTCACCCGTATTGTGAGCAAAATCACCTAAGCCTGCGCCTGTATTCAAAGCTTCAATTGCTCTGGGTGACAGGGATCCAAAGGAGGTCCCGGAGATATTCAACAGTGACATTTGATATGCTGATTTGCCTTCGCCAACGGTAGTCCGAAAATCACGAGCTTCTATATGCACTGGTGAGATGGAGTGGTTAAGCCAGGAAAAGTCTTCTTCATACATATTTTCGATTGAACCCAGAGGCCGCGCAGCTAAAACCGATTTCGCCCGCTGGTAAACCATTGAGCGCTGATTTCTCGAGTAGGGCAGCTCATCGTTATCGTTTTCCCAAAAGTACTGGCGTAATTCAGGTCGAACACTTTCAAAGAAGTAACGCAGGTTACCGAGAAGAGGAAAGTTCGCGCGCAGGTTGCTGCTCTTTTGAAACATATCGTAAACACCAACCATCGTCAGCCCTAGCGTCAGCAGCAAAATCGGCGCGAGCAATGGCATCCATAACACAATTGGTATCAATCCAATGGTCAGCAAACCTGATAATAGTAATGCTGTATAACGTCCCCAGATCCAATCCATATCGTTCTCTACCTCTACAACTGCGCTTTACAATTAAGGCCTGTCAGGTTGAGTCGCAACAAATAAACTTGTTACTCCCCCTAATGAACCCAAGAATTTCTTTCCAACAACACGGCTTTTAAGCGCGCGGGGAAGTCGGTCATAATACCTTCGACGCCGAGATCTAACAATTGGTGCATCACCATTGAATCATTAATAGTCCAGACATGGGTTTGTATCCCACGCGCCTGCATCGCTCTGATAAAACGCTTGTCTGCCACCGGCATTCTATCCCAGCGGACAGGTACCTGGGCGCACGGCGCGCTTAATCGCGCAAACGGCATGTGGTAACTGGCCAGACGCGCCTTGACAACCTCCTTTGGACCCATTGACGTGCAAACCTTGGGGAACTCGCGGCGGATTGCAGCAACCCGTCGATCGTTAAAAGACCCCACACAGATTCGGTCTAGGCATTTGTTTCTTTTTAACAGCTTAATGAACGGTGCAACGGTGTTGTCAGCCTTTAGATCAATATTAAAGCGCGTATCGGGAAACCCATTAAGCAGATCTTCCAACAGTGGAATCGGTTCTTGGGCTGCGACGCGAGCTTGACTGACTCGGGCAAATGGCATTTGGGCTATGATGCCGACATGGTCAGTCACGCGATCCAGGCGATCATCGTGAAAAGCCAACAACACACCATCAGCGGTACAGTGAGCGTCGGTCTCCAGGTAGTTAAAGCCGAGGGCAACTGCACCGGCAAACGCCGGCAAGGTATTCTCAGGACCAGACTCGTGATCACCACGATGAGCAAACGCAAGAACCCCAGCATGATCTAAATAAGCATGCACTAGCGGCCCCGCACGAGGTGATCACGCTGCTGATTAATACTTGAAACGATCTTACTGCATGCCATCCCGATTAATGCCACCCTACTGTGAGCCTGACCTACTGGTGCGGCCTAATTCTGGAAGCCGGCTCGAATCGCACAGAAATCCAAAAATCCGTAACTAACAACCCACCTACGAAGTCTTGCTGGCGTTTTCCTGACGCCTCTGTTCGTCGATTTTTTCGATACCTGCTCGAATGTTAGGATAGTCCGCGCATATTTTCTCGAACTCAGAGCGCTTCAGCTCGTACATTGAGCACGGGGTTGCTGCTGTAGCCGTCGCATTTCGAGGCGTATCGTGAAGTAACGCTGATTCGCCAAAGAAGTCCCCGGCATACAACGTCGCGATATTCTTAGTCTCGCCCTCCTCGGATCTTGTGACATTGGCAATACCTCGGGCAATTAGGAACATCGAATCACTCATCTGACCCTGGCGGATGATATCCGTGCCTCTCGGCACAGTTCTGGAACGCAAGTGCGCAGCAATAACACCATACTGTGTGGGATCGATTGCTGCAAAGAGTGGCACCTTCGCCAACAGCTCATCGATCTCGATCTCAAAGCAGGCAGACATATTATCCTGCGCTAGCGTTCGCAGCCTTTCAGCCTGATCTTTGAGGATAGCACTGGCAATACCTGATTGAATGACGCCCTGCTCTTTCCCATGTTCAATGGCATCATGCTCAGCAATCAGCATGAGGCGCTGACCTAACTGTTCTTGCATGGTCTCGACAAATTCCGGATACAGCTCTCCGACCTCATCAATTTGCGCCTTGGCTTGCCGCGCAATATCTTCGTAAATCGATTTCAACCGCTCAACACTGTCAGCATCAATTTCAGAACCCGCCAACTCACTCAATCTCGCCAGAACAGTTTGGCAGCCACGGTAGCGGCCCCACGCAACCCCGTAGTCTCGAACGATCCAATAGCTACGCTGCTCTTCCAACCATCCTCGCAGACCAGGTAACACACCAACAACGGCCATCAAAAACAAACTAAATCGTTTGCCTATGGACACTTCCATCGTCGCACTGGGCAATCCGTTGCTGTGTCGAACGCTATCCATTTGCACGTCAATGGTGTAATCCAACTCACGATATGCCCATTCATTCACCAGTCCCTGTGCGAACAGTTCTCGATACCTTGCTTTTTCTCTCACCTGACAGCGCAAAGCCAATATTCTCAGCATTTCATCGGCATCCATACCGCCTAAAACCTCGACAATATTTTCCGCCAAATCACTGATCTGTCGCTCACCTTTTTCCTTGATATTGCCAGCAATGCGCTGCGAAAACAGCCCACTATCGGCCAGTCGTGCCATCCGCTCCAAACCCTCTACACGAGCCTCTCGATCGCCCTCAAGCTTTGCTAATTGATCAGCGATACTGAGATGATCGAGCTTCAATTTTTTGACCAAGGTTTCAATCGACAACCCCTGAATCACCAATGTAAAGATCACCGCGCCCATGACAACAGCGACTAAGGTATCCTTATACTCAAAAGCGGGCATTGCCAAAACAATGGCCAGCGCGATCGCGCCTCTCAAGCCGCCCCAATACATGACCATTCTGTAAGGCATTCCTATCGCTTCGGCACCTGGAAGCTTGCCAAGCAGTGGCGTTACGCCAAATACAACCACTCCACGAGAAATGAGCATGGCGACGAAAACTAAGGCGATCAGATCGATCGAGGCCCAGAGCGCCGCCAGATCTACCTGCATACCGACCATTAAAAAGATCAGTACGTTCGCGAGATACGCCAGATACTCCCAGAAATGCTCCATAAACTCTTCAGTTGAAGGCGATATCTTCGTCTTGCCCCAGGAGCCCATCATGATCCCAGCAGCCACTACTGCCATAATGCCACTGACGTGGAACACATGTTCTGCGATGATAAAAGAAAAATAGGCCAAAATTGTCGACAAGGTGATTTCAATTGCCGCATCAGACTCAACTGCACCGAGTACCTGCCCGACTGCCAGCGCTAGTAGCCATCCCACTAGCGCACCACCGATAAACACGATGAAAAACTCCCCTACGCCTGAAAAAACCACGTCACCCGAAAAGCTACCAGCCGTCAGAATACCGATCAATAAAGTCGCAAGTACCAATGATGTCGCATCATTGAATAAGCTTTCACCTTCCACCAAGACAGTTAATCGCTCAGGGACTCCAAGCTGCTTAAAAATAGAAATCACGGCGACAGGGTCTGTGGCACTTAATATCGCCCCCAGAAGCAAGGCCACCATTAAGTCGAAGGGTGAGAAAATGGCCATAATGAAGCCAATAATGGCCGTCGAAATCAGCAAGCCGGGCACCGCCAAGGTCAAAATAGGCACTATGTTGCGCATGACGTGGCGCGCATTCAAATTGAAGGCGGACTCAAATATTAGGGTTGGAATAAAAACAAACAGAACAAGGTCTGGCGAAAGCGCAAATGTGGCGAGAGAACCGAATCCAGGCACATGGTCAGCTGCGTAGGAGACAGCCATACCAACAAAAACCAGACCAATCGTCAGCGGTAGTTGTTTTATTCGTTTGCTGAAAATGGTGGTTAAAGCGGCAACGAGCATTAATAACGTAATACCCGTTACTAGTTCGGCTAAATGAATTCCCTCATGCACTACGATTTTACCTCTAGGTTTCTTGATCTAAATCAGGTTTTTTGTTGACGGTAACCTATTCTTGAGCTCTTTACCTAATTTATTTCCGCGCGCGAATGCGCTAAAACCATTGAGACAACCGCGCCGCGCTGAACGGTTGATCATGCCAAGCAAAGTTAGAAGGGATAGACTTAATCGTTTCAGAGTCTTCCAATGGCATGATGAAATCGGCATTTTCATCACTTGGGACGCCAACAATAGACTCGACACCTTCAGCTTCAAGACATTGACTAACAGGTCTGACTCTTTTACGGCACCGCCTTATTCGACCAATAACATATAATCGTTCAGCGGTTTGTTTTTAGCGCGGCGGCTTTGCGTCAAAAATCTCAGTCACGCGCACATGATACTGAATCAAGTGTTAGCCGCGCGGAGATCATGATTGAGCGCAGCAGGCGCACAAGAAAATCGAAATGCAAACCCGTTGACCGGTCGGCCAGTAGCTCACATCATCCTCATGCATCACCAAACGCATGCATCACCAACCTCATACATCACCAAACGCATGCATCACCAACCGCATGCATCACCAACCGCATGCATCACCAAACGAATGGCTGCGGCTGACAGTCA